>NZ_JBEPAP010000071.1:0-49528 GCF_040298665.1 Streptomyces sp. NPDC001508 | reverse complement strand
CAGCGCCAGCGCGGCGGTGACGGCGGCCAGGGCGGCGGAACGGGCGGTACGGCGGGCACGGTACGTGGTCATGATGAAAACTCCCCCATGGTCGGCCAGGCACGGCCACTCCCCCTGCTCCGGCAGGGGGACCGGCCGCATCGCTGTTTCACTGCACCCCATGAGATGACGCCATGGCAGGCGTCGTTCCGCCGGATCTGTCCGCATTCGGTAACAAGGCAACTGGCCGCACGCACACCGGTGTTCACGCCGCAACCGTCAGCGGTGCAGCGCCTCCGGCTGCCGGGGCAACGGCTCCGGCAGGCCGCGTCGTCTCTGGGGTGCTGCCGGTAACCGGGTGCTGCAGAAGATCGGTGGCTGCAATCACTGCGAGAGCGGCCCGCCGCCGGTCGAACACGAGAGCCAGACGCTCGTGCAGCCGTCTGAGGTGGGCGACCACCTGCCTGGTGACCCGCTGCTCGACATCGTCCTCCATCCAGCTCAGGGGCGGTACCACCGAGACCGATCACCGCGGCGACGGCCTGTGCCCGCGCAGCGGGCTGACGGCGCGACCAAGCCAGGAAAGCGGCCCCGGGCTCTCCGGACCGACGCGCGCGAGCCCCTGGTACGAGCTGGCGGCATCGGCCGATGGCACGGACCGCACCCGAGACAAGCGCATGCGCGAACTCATCCGCCCGACCTGCTCATCCTCGACGACTTCGCCATGCGCCAGCTGACCGTCTCCCAGGCCGGCGACCAGCGACCGCATGGTCGGTGCGCCGGTCTTGCGGTTTCGCCAGATCAGGGCGGCCATCGCGAGAACTCGCTGAGCGACGCGGACGGCGACGCCCTCAAAGGTGCGTCCGCCGTGCTGTTCGAGGTCCAGCTGCCCTTCGAGGGTGTCGTTCACAGACTCGATCAGCTGATCAGCTGCCGCACCGACTTGAGGAGAGGCTCGCCCTTGCGCTTCTTCTCCTGCTTGGGCCGCAGCAGTTCGATACCGCGCATGACCCGGCCGTTCTCGAACTCCTTGGAGGCGAAGCCCTTGTCGGCGATCAGCAGGCGTGAACACGGCCCAAACAGGCAGGCCCAGGCCCAGAACGACGAAACCACTCGCTGAACTTCCCCACATCCATGCAGAACAGGACCAAGTGGCGCGACGCCGCTAGCGTGGTCACGGCACTGGGCACGCGCCCGCATGTGAGATCCGCCAAGCCACTGCTGTTCCCTCGTCCTGAATGCCGTCATGCTCGCCCGCAGCTAGGGCGTGTTTCGAAAGTCCCGTCTGACCCGCCCTCCGGGCGGACGACGCTACTTTCGAAACACGCCCTACGTGCATTCCCCGCTCGCGGTCGGCCGGGCTCTGCTCCCGGTCCGTATGACGACCGACACCAGGGCAACCACCGAACGTCTCAGACATTTCCTGAGTCATGATCCACGACCATGCCACGGGATACCTGAACACATCCTGACTACCGCGCGGCATCGTCTGCACCACCAGTCACAGTCGAGCACCATAGAAATCATGAACGTCGACGCACCCCGCCTCCGTATAGCGGCCCTTCGTCCCGCCCCCGCCTCACTGACGGAAGAAGGCCGCTTTGACCACCGAACGCCCCACCGACCATCCGCCTGCTGACCGCGCCACCGCCTGGCTGCGGCATCGGCTGGGCCGGGCGGTCATCCTGTCCTACGCGGCCGCCGTCCTCTGGCCGGGCCCCGGCCTGTGGCTGCGCCGGCCGCACACCCTGCCGCTGGGCGAGATGCCACACGTGCCTCTGCGCTCGGCCGCGATCCTGCTCTCCCTGGTGCTCTTCTCAGCTGGACTGCAGGTTCCCGTCCAGGCGTTGGGCGGGCTGCTGCGCAGCCCGAAAGCCCTCGTCGCCGGGCTCCTGCTGCACCTGGCGATCCCGCTTCTGGTCATCCCCGTCGTCGCGTTCCTGCTGCACCGCACGCCCGACAGCGACGGCGGCAGCGGTCTGATCTCGGCGATGATCCTCATCGTGACGATGCCCGTAGCCGCCGGAGCCACCGTCTGGACCGGCAAGGGGGACGGCGACCAGCCCACCATGGTGGGCCTCGTCCTCGTCTCCACGCTCCTCAGCCCGATCACGATCCCGATCGTCATCAGAGCCCTGCTGCCCCTCCTGGACGACGGCTACGCGGCCGGCCTCGCCACGACCGAACACACCGCGCACGGCGGTTTCGCCCTAACCAGCGTGGTCCTGCCCTGCGCCATCGGCCTGCTGTGCCGCCTTGCGCTGCCCCCGTCATGGCTGTTCCGAGTCCTGTCCGTCGTGGTGCCAGTGACGCTGATCGGCTCGCTCGTCCTGACCTACACCAACGCAAGCGGCGCCCTCGGTTCCTTCCTGGCCCACCCCCGCCCGCTGCTGTTCGCCGCCGCCCTGGCCGTGGCCACCCTGGTGTGCCTGCTGTCCTTCACCGCCGGCCGCGGCGCTGCCCTTCTGCTCAAACTGGACACCCCCACCGCCTCCTCCCTCACCCTCGCCTGCGGCATGAACAACAGCAGCGCCAGCGCCGTGCTCATCACCACCACGCTGCCCGACAAACCGCACCTGCTCCTGCCGGTCCTCGCCTATGGGCTCCTGCAGAAGACGGCCGCCAACCGTGTCGTACGCCGCCGGGTGCCGCGAGCCGGCATCCGCTCCCTGAAGGACGACGAAGTAAAACTTGCACAATGAGCCGCTAATACCGAACGTCACTGATTCTCATGAAGTAAGAGATTTCTTATCAATGGAACCTGGCCTCCGACCGCACCCTCCTGCACGTCAGAGAAGGAGGCCACGATGGGCAACAGCCCCGCGACGGCGAACCGCCCGCTCAGGCAGCGGTTCGTGCCCAGACTCGATCCATCACCTCAGCGGCAGCCGTGGTGGTTCGAGCTGAGGAAGGCACTGCCGGCACTGACGCTGTTCGCCTCGGTGCGGCTGACCGGGGTGATCATGGCGGCCCTGTGGTCGCTGCACGTCGGCAGGCACCCGCGGAGCGTGCTCGGCCTGGAATGGGACGGCCACTGGTACTGGCACATCTCCCAGTACGGCTACGGCCTGATCGTCCACCCCCCATGGGGCCACAGCGTCTTCAACGACCTGGCTTTCTTCCCTCTCTTCCCGGGCCTCATCCGCGCAGTGGACACGGTGCTGCCGATCGGCTCGGTCAACGTGGCGCTGCTCATCGCGTGGACTGCCGCCCTGGTGGCCGCCTGGGGCGTGTACGCGGTCGGCGAACTGCTGCACGGACGACGTGTCGGGATCGTCCTGGTGGCGCTGTGGGCGCTGCTGCCGCACGCGATCATCCTGACGATGGCGTACACCGAGCCCGTCATGACGGCCTTCGCCGCCTGGTCGCTCTACGCCGTGCTGACCCGTCGCTGGCTGACGGCGGGAACGCTGGCGGTGCTGGCCGGGCTGTGCCGTCCCAACGGCGTCGCCGTGGCGGCCGCCGTCATCGCCGGAGCCGTCGCTCACCTGTGGCACCTGCGCCGTCTCGGCATGCCCACCGCTCCGTGCGCCTGGGCGGCCGCCGCAGCGGCACCCCTCGGATGGCTGGGCTACATCGGCTGGGTGGGGCTCAGGACGCACAACCCGCTCGGCTACTTCCACGTGCAGAGTCTGTGGGGCTCACGGTTCGACTTCGGCCACTACACGGCCCACACGTTCAAGCACCTGATCGTCGGCCACGACACCCTCGTCGTCTACGTCACCGCCGCGATCGTCCTCGGCGCCCTGCTGCTCTTCCTCTTCTGCGTCCTCGACAAGACGCCCCTGCCGCTGCTCACGTACTGCGCGGTCCTGATCGTGATGGCAGTCGGCGGCACCCACTTCTTCAGCAGCAAGCCCAGGTTCCTGCTCCCGGCCTTCCCCCTGCTGCTCCCCCTCGCCGTACACCTCGCACGCAGCCGCCTACGCACCATCACCGTCCTGCTCACAGCCTCGGGCTGCGTCAGCCTCTTCTACGGCACCTACCTGCTCACCATCTCTCACCGGGCCCTGTGACAAGAGGGGAACGGTCATCATCAGCCGGGAAGATCACAGCCCACGCCGAATGGCGAGGCATGGCGGCAGGGGTCGGATCTCCAAGGTGACCTCCTACCGGCGGTGCCAGCGCAGGAGGCCGCTCAAGGCGGCTGGAAGACGCCAGGACGAAGGCCAAAAAACTACGGCGCCACCATGGCCGACAGCGATGGTGGGGCCCAGCCACCCATGACCTGGCCCAGCCACTACGGGTCTGACTACGACGAGCCGACTTCGACCGTCAACCGCGGCGTCGTTCACCAAGTCCAGCCGTGGCCGCCGCTGTTGTGGAGCAGGGCCAGGACGCCGGTGGTAATGATGAGGTGGCGGGTGAGGTGGCCTTGGCGGCCCAGGACAGCCAGCACCCAGGCGAGGGCCGTGCACCAGAGCATCGACCACGGCGCTACCACCAGTTGAAGGATCATGGTGCGGTCGCAGGTCTTCGTTGCGCGCCGACACCGTGCGCCCGTCGGTGACACGCAGCGGCTCGGGCAGCGCTTGGTCGACAGTGGGCGCGTCAGCGGCCATTGCGTCACTGATCCCGAGCACCGGAGCACCGCGAAAGCGTGATCGACGGCGGCGTCCCTCAGGGGAGTCGCCGCCGATCAGGTCCGTCAGCGCATGTCTGTGAGGAGGGTGTTGAGTTCAGCCTCCTGCTGGGCCGGCGACATCGGCGGGTTCGGGTGGTCGATGCCGAAGGTCTTCAGGACGCGGTCCATCTGGGCGTCGATGAACGTCCAGCCGGTGTTGTCCAACGGCTGCAACGAGGCCTGGTCGGCGTCCCAGAGGTCGCGCAATGACTGGGCAGCTGCGTGGGCCCCGGACGCGTTCTTCGACCGTGCGTCCGTGAGTGAGGTCGATGCGAGTGACTTGAGTGCGTCGACCTTCGCGGGCGGGAACTTCTTCACGGCCTGGCCAGGGGCGAGTTGAACGGCGGAGGTGGCGTCGGTCTCCGGCGCCGGGCCGACGTGCGGCTGACCGTGGGCCCAGACCAACAGGGCCGCGGTGGCGACGGCCAGCGTTCCGAAGCCGGCCAGCGCGGTGCGCTCCTTGCGCGGGTCGCCGGTGGGGTGTGCGGCGTGGGCCGCCTCGTAGGTCTCAGTCACATCCGAGCGCGTCACCGCCAGGTAGACCACCGTCGCCAAGATCAGGCCGAGGAAGATCAGGCTGGTGGTGAACGTGCCCAGGGCGAGACCGGTCGGGTCTCCGGGGCTCTGGGCGACCTTGGGGGAGGCGAGCCAGTCGCCGATGTTCGCGCCCAGCGGGCGGGTCAGGATGTAGGCGAGCCAGAAGGACAGCACCGGGTTCGCACCGAACCTCCACAGCCCCGTGATCGCCGCGATGAGGCCGAGCGGCAGCAACACCGAGGCCCCCGGGCTCCATCCGGTCAGCTCCAGCGTCCAGTCGCCGGTAGCGGTGCCGAGCGCGAAAGTGACCAGGACGGTCAGCCAGTAGAACGACTCCCGCGAGAACGTGGTGACCGAGTGGATCGACAGCGTGCGCTCACGCAGCCACCAGGCGCCGAAGACCACCGCGAGCAGCACGGAGAAGACCGCGGAACTGATCCACAGCGGCACGTTCGACTGGTCGGTCAGGATGTCCGTGTACAGGGTGCCCGTGACGCTGACAACGACCACGGTCAGCCAGTAGGGGAACGGAACGTACCGCTTCAGCCGCAGCTGCACGGCCAGCACCACCACGAACACCGCGGTGAAGATCCAGGCCGTGTTCACCAGGCCGACGCCCAGCTTCATGTTGATCCAGTCGGCGAAGCTCTCACCCACGGTCGTGCACAGGATCTTGATCACCCAGAACCAGATGGTGACCTCGGGGACCTTGTTGAGCATGAGGCGCCCGCTGCGCGTGCGCGCTTCCGTTGTCGTTGTCATGCCAGGAGGTTTACGCGGGGAACCTGCAAGCAACCTGACTACGTGGCCGCACGTGCGGCCGGGAGGGTCACTTCGACGTGCCCTTGGCCGTCCGCGATCGCGCGGACCTCCACACCGGCCGAGGCGGCGATGCGCCGGACCACCGGCAGGCCCAGCCCGTACCCGTCGCCGCCGGTCACGCCCGCTTCGAAGACCCGCTCGACGTCCGCGGGATCGAACCCGGGGCCGTCGTCCAGAACGTCGACCACGACGGCGTCGCCCTGGTCGCGCGCGGTGATCCACACACGGGACCGCGCGTGCCGCAGGCTGTTCTCCAGCAGGGGTGACAGCAGCGACACGGCGACGTCGGGCGCCACGGCCACCTCGATCTTCGCGGGAAAGGCGACCTCGACCGCGCGGCAGCCGATCGCCTGCCGCGCGGCGGAGCGCAGATCGCACCGGGTCCCCTCGTCCGTCCGTGCGCGCGCGGCGCGCAGAATCGTCGTGATCGCCGCATCGAGGCGGTCGACCTCGCTCAGCACCGCCTCCGGCGGCACCGGATCGCCGGACAGCTGAGCCAGCTGCGCCTCGCCCCGCAGGACCGTGAGCGGTGTCCGCAGCTCGTGGGCGATCTCATCGGTGAGCCGGCGCTCGTCCGCCAGCGCGTTGTCGACGCGCTCCAGGAGGCGGTCCAGGGTCTGTCCCAGTTCCCCGAACTCGTCGCGGGGGACCCCGAGGTCGAAGCGGCGCCCGGGTTCGTGATGGCCCCAGTCGTCGGCGAGGGCGGCCATCTCGTGCACGACCCGCAGCGCGCGGCGTACCACGAGGTGCGCGACACCGCCGGCGAGGAGGATCGTGAGGCCGCCCAGCACCAGGGACAAGGTGAGGCTGCGCTGCTCGGATGTCTCGTAGGGCGTGAGGTCCACCCGGACGATCACCATGACGTGGTGGCCGTCGATCGGGACCCGCCGCGCGTACAGGAGGTGATCGCCGACCGACGCGGTCTGCGATCGCCCCGAGTCCGCCAGCTCCTCGACGCGCCCGACCATGCTCGCCGGCACGTTCCCGTCGATCAGGCGGCCGTCGGCATACACCCAGGCGACCTCGTCCAGCGCCTCGCTGCCGTTCTCCGTGAGCATGACCCGGCCACCCTTGGCGGTGACGTTCGCCGCGACCGCCTCGGCGCGGGCATGGGCCAGATCGTGCGCGTCGGCGTCGGTCACCCGGCTCAGCAGCACGTGCGAGACCACGACCAGGATCGCGACTACGGCGGTGGCGATCAGCACGGTGAGCGCGACGACCCTGCTGCGGAACCCCGTCACTGCCATCGGTAGCCCACGCCACGGACGGTCGCCAGACGCTCGGCCACACCCAGCGGACCGAGCTTGGTCCGCAGCCGGCGCACATAGGAGTCGAGGGTGTTGTCGCTGACCTGCGCGCCGTGCGGCCAGCCGGCGGCGACGAGGGCGTGACGGCGTACCGCCTCGCCCTGTGAGGCGATCAGGCGGCCCAATAGCCGGAACTCGGTCGGGGTCAGGCTCATGGTCACCGAATCGCAGATCACCACGTGCTTGGCCGGATCGAGGACCACGTCGTGCGGTGCGGGCACCACGGTGGCCCGGCGCAGCAGCGCTCGGACGCGCACCAGCAGTTCCGGGATGTCGAAGGGTTTGGTCATGTAGTCGTCGGCGCCGGACTCGAAGCCGCCCACCTTGTGATGCAGGCCGTCCAAGGCGGTGAGCATCAACACCGGCGCGTCCAGGCCGCGAGCCCGCAGGGCCAGACAGACGTCGCGGCCGTCGGCGTCCGGCAGCCCGAGATCCAGGACGACCAGCTGGGGCGCCGGTGCGAGCTGCCGCAGCAGGCTGTCGGCCGTGGCGGCGACGGAGACGGTGTGGCCGTCGTGCTCCAGGGCACGCCTGAGGATGCCGCGGACCGCCGCGTCGTCTTCGCACACCATGATGAAAGCCACGTGCTGACCCTAAATACTCGCGTCCCGATTCTCCATCTGCCCTGATCAGCCACCTGACGCTCGGTCTGTCCGCCCTGCTCGGGACAACGTCACAGCGCGCCACGGCCTGGCAATGGCCTCCGTCGGACCACGTGCCCGGTCGGCACGGTCGGTCCGGCCGGTGCGCGCGAGCGCTGTGCTTCGGCCGTGGGCGGCGTCCGGGCGCGGGGGTGCGGAATGCGCGGTGCCGCCCCGGGGCGGCACCGTGAGCGCCGGTGTGTCAGCCGTTGGCACCGGCTGGTGTCGTGGTGGTGGTGAAGCCCTCCTCCTTGTTCGCGATGAGGGCGAACTCGTTGGTGAACGTCTTGCTCAGGTCCACCGACGAGGTGACGCTTCCGACCAGCTTCTCGGTGGGCCGGCGCGGTCTTCGGGCCGCCGGCCGGCATGATCCCGTCCGGCGGGAACCGGCCCTTGTCCTCGGTCAGGGCCGTGATGTGGTCGGCCTTGGTGACCAGTTGGTTCCGCACGAACGACGCGGGCAGCTTGTCCGCGATGTCGGCCGCGCTGTGCGTGTTGATCCCGTGCATGGTGGCCACGAGCGCGTCGACGACCTTCTGAGTCGCGTCTTTGTGCGAGTCGACCCAGTCGGTGCGGGCGAGGATGCGCCCGCCCGGGGACGCGCCGCCGCCTCGGCACCGTCGGTGGTGGCCAGGTCGATCGCCGAGGTAGTGGGGCGCAGGTGGTAGGAGAGCACGCCGAAGGTGGCGAAGCCGGTCAGGGTCGTTGCGGTGAAGGCGGCATAGGCCCAGAACGCGCGCGGCAGTGGCCCGTGTCGGGTTACGGCGGGGTTCGTGTCGTCGGGAGTCGCCGTGTCGGGGCTCGTCTCGTAGGCGACCGGGTCGGGGACTCTGGCGCGCAACCAGACCAGCAGCGCGAGGGCGGCCACGCCGGGCAGGGCGAGCACCCCGAGCGCCGGGGCGTAGTCGTCGCCGGTGAGGGCGAGGATTCAGGCCACCGTGAGCGGACCGAGGAGCGCGCCGACCTGGTCCATCGCCTCGTGCACCGCGAAGCCGCGGCCCCTTCCAGTGGCGGCGGTGGCGTGCGAGAGCAGCGTGTCCTTGGCTGGGGAGCGCACCGCCTTGCCGACGCGTTCCGCGATCACGAGGGTGCAGGCCACCCACAGCGCGCCCGTCAGACCGAGCACCGGAACGCTGACGGCGGTCAGGACGTATCCGGCGATCGTCCATGTCCAGAAGCGGTGGCTGCGGTCGGCCAGCGGGCCCGAAGCCAGGCGCAGTCCGAGCGCGGCGGCCTCGCCCGCCCCGGTGACGACACCGATCACGGCAGCGGAGGCGCCCAGATGAGCGAGCAGTGGGCCGGTGACGGAACGAGCGCCCTCGTAGACGAAGTCCATCAGCAGGCTGACGCCTCCGAACGCCATCACGAAGCGCCACGGCGAGAACCCCCGGGCGGGTCCGTCCGAGAGTGCGGGCTTCACAAGGTCCTCTCCGATGATGTCGCCCGCGCGGTGGGTGCGGGCACTCCCTGAACACCGGACCGCTTTCCCATGACCACCTCCTCTGGACGAACCTGAAGTGTCCATCTTGCCTCTACATGTTGTAGTAGCCAAGGACGAAGAAGCCGGACAGGGCCGCCCCGGCTCCCTCGCCCTCTCCGTCACCGGTGTGTCCGCGCTCGAACGGCCGGATCGCGTACGACCGGCACGGACAGGGCCTGGCTGCTAGGTAGGCCAGGGGAACGGGACAGCCGTAGCACCTCCTCCACCGTTCCGTGCAGGCGGCGGGTGGTGGCCGGCCCCTCCTCCAGCGCCGGGCGCAGCCGCGCGTCGTCGCCCTGGGCGAGTCCCGCCTCCAGGGTGAGCTGCAGTCCGGCCGGCGGGGTGCGTGGCCGGTGCGAGTCGTTGGCGGTGAAGTCCCGTTCGTGGCGCAGGAGTTCGGTGAGGCTGTGCAGCATCTCGTTTTGACCACGTAGTACCGCGGCGCTACGTGGCTACCTGAGGTGTCGCCCATGATCGTCGACTGCAAGATGGCCGCAACAAGCATCCCGCCCCCGCGGAGGGTGCCCCACCCAGGCCCCACCCGTCGCCTCGGCGTCCGCCGCGCACTGGGCGCGTTCCGCGCTGTCGACCAGGCGCTCGCTGTCCGAGGCGGCGTTGGCCAGGCTGGCACAGCACAGGGTGAGCAGAAGGGCACCCGCCACGAACGGCAGGGTGCGGCGCGGGGGCGGCGGGGCCAGCAGAGCCTGTACCCGCTGGGGCACCGCCCCGCCGGTCGCGGCCAGGGCGGCAGGGCGTGCCACGGCCGCGGACGCGAGGGCCGCCCGTCCGACCGCCCGGGCGACGACCCTACGGCTGCCGACGCGGGCCGCGGCCTCCTCGTCGGCCCACCGCTCCAGTACGAACCCGCCCGCCTCGGCCAGCGGGCGAAACAGCGGGTTGACGGCCGCAGTGAGCCGCCACACGGCCTGGAAGAGGTGGTGGCGGCCGCGGAGATGCGCCCGTTCGTGCGCCAGGAGCGCCTCGCGTTCCGCATCACCGAGGCAACGCAGCATCCCCCGGGACACCACGATCCGCCCCGGCGACCCGGGCAGCGCGAACGCCTGCGGGGCCTCGTCGTCGAGTACCGCCAGTTCGGTGTCCCCGGGCACCCGGCCGCATTCCCGGCGGGCCCACAGGATGTGACGGGCCTGCCGTAGGGCCGCCACACCCAGCGACACCAGCCCCGCCGCCAAGGCCAGGGCGCTGACGGCCGCGACGGACAAGAACACCGGGTCCTGAGTGCGCAGCGCGGCCACCGACCAATGGCCCTCCTCCGCGACTACCGGGATCTGCGCGAACCCGGTGAACGCCAGCAAGGCCAGCGAGCCGAGCCAGCCGGTCACCGTCACCAGTGCCGCACATGCCAGCAACCAGGCCGCGGGCCGCGGTGCCCGCTGCCGAGCCACCCGAGGCGCGAGCACCGCGAGGACCACGGCGACCACGAGCGGGACGTAGACGCTGATCCTCACCGGCTCACTGCCCGTCGTCGTCGCGGCCGGTGTCCTGCTCGCCCAGTAGACGGTGCAGCAACTGCTCGTCCTCCCGCGACAGTTCGGACACGAAGCGGGACAGCACCGCCTCCCGGTCCGAGCCACGCTCGAGCAGGCTGTGCATCCGTACGGCGGTCTCGGTCGCCTCGTCCCGCACGGGCGCATAGGCGTTGCCCCGGCCCGCGGGATGGCGTACGAGCATCCCCTTGCCGTAAAGGCGCGACAGGATCGTCAGCACCGACGTGTAGGCAAGGTTCCCTGACAGTCGTTCCAGGACCTGTCGTGCGGTCAGCGGCTCCTCGGCGGCCCACAGGGCGGCGAGGACGCTGCTCTCCAACTCCCCACGCGCCCTTCTACCGGTCACCGCGCCGCTCTTCTCGCTCCTGTGGTCGCGCACCTGTGCACCGCCTTCCCACTCGGCTGCCCACCCTACCGGGAGCTACTACGACCTGTAGAACGCGAGGCGGGCCGCCATCACAGGAGCTACTACATCTCGTACGAGATTAACTACTACATGTTGTAGAGTGCGGCCGCCCACTCCATCTGCGGAGGAACAAGCCCCATGCCCTATCTCGGAAGTTCGGTGCATCTGCGCGCCCTGGCGACTGCCGCCCTGCGTCCGGAGCCGGTCCCGGCGACGGCGCGGGCCGACCGTGTCGCGATCGTGTCGGCGAGCATCGGGGCCGGCCATGACGGCGCCGCCGCCGAGCTGGACCGCGGGCTCACGGCCCGCGGGCTCGCCGTCGACCGGTTCGATCTGCTGGACCTGCTGCCGGCCCATCTCGGACGGCTCGTACGGGACGGGTACCACCGCATGCTGGTCCAGGCGCCATGGGCCTACCAGCGGATCTACGCCGGCACCGAACGCGCCGGCGGCGGAGGGCCGCTTGCGAGGGCTGTGCTGCGCACCGCCGAGGCGCGCATGCTGGACGCGCTGCATCCCGGCACCGGCGCGGTCGTCTCCACCTACCCGGGAGCCAGCCGCGTCCTGGGCGGCCTGCGGCTCGGCGGACGACTCACCGTGCCGGTCCTCACCTATCTCACCGACTTCTCCGTGCACCCGCTCTGGGTGGCCGACGGCGTGGACGTGCACCTCGCCGCACACGCGGTGCCCGCCGCCCAGGCGCGGGCCGCCGGGGCACGGGACGTCCGGGTGTGCGGGCCGGTGGCGGATCCGCGGTTCCGTCCCGGCGATGCACGGGAGCGGGTCGCGGCCCGGCGCCGCTTCGGGCTGCCGGAGAACGCCCCGCTGGCACTGCTGGTCTCCGGTTCCTGGGGCGTAGGACCAGTCCGGCAGGTCGCCCTGGAAGTGCGTCACTGCGGCGCCGCCGTCCCCGTAGTCGTCTGCGGCCGCAACGAGACGCTGGCCGCACAATTGCGGGCGGACGGCATCGAGCACGCACTGGGCTGGGTCGACGACATGCCGGGCCTGATGCACTCCGCCGACGTCCTGGTCCAGAACGCCGGCGGGCTAAGTTCCCTGGAGGCATTCGCCCTGGGTCTGCCCGTCGCGAGCTACGGCTGCATAGCGGGCCACGGATTGGCCAACGCCGCCGCCCTGGAAGAGGCCGGCGCGGCGGTCTGGATCCGCGAACCGGCCCAGCTCAAGGCCGTGCTGTCCGACCTGATCGACGGCCCGCTCGGACAGCGCCAACGCGCGGCCGGACTCGCCCTCTTCGCCGTCGGTCCCGATGACGGGCCGGCCGCCGAGATAGCCCGCGTCCACAGTCTGGGGCTGCCGCCTCTGCCGGCGCGCCTCACGACGCGACGGCAACGCCCCGCGGCCCAAAGACTCGTCACCACCACCGCCGCCGCTTGCGCCGTATGGGCGTGCGCGGTCGGCACAGGGATCGCAACGGCGTACGACGGCCCGGGCGTACTGCACGCCATCGGTCACGGACTGGACCTGGACGACCCACACCCGAACCGCGGCCTGCATCCGGAAGGACACCACTCGTGACCACCACCCGACTGCTGCGCACCGCCGCTCTCGCCGCCCTGCCCGCGCTGATGGCCGCCCATGCCGCACCCGTCGTCTCGACCTTCGCACCGCTGCGCAACCGCACCATGCCCCGCCTGGCGGGCCGCGGCCGCCCGGATCACATCGCACTCACCTTCGACGACGGCCCCGACCCGACGTCCACCCCGCACTTTCTGCGCCTCCTCGTCCAGCGCCAAGTCCGGGCGACCTTCTTCCTGTTGGGCCGGGAGGCGCACCGCGCGCCCGGCCTGGTCCGCGAGATCGACGCGGCGGGCCACGAGATCGGCATCCACGGCTGGCTCCACCGCCCGCTGCTGCTGCGCGGCCCACGCGCCGCGTACGACGACTTCGCCCGCGCCCGTGACACCGTCGCCGACATCACCGGACGCCGGCCGACGCTGTTCCGGCCCCCCTACGGGGTCATGTCGACCGCCGCCCACCTGGCCGCCCGCCGACTCGGGCTCACCCCGGTGCTGTGGACCTGCTGGGGCGAGGACTGGACCGCCCGCGCCACGCCAAAGTCCGTCCACCGCACCGTCACGTCCGACCTGCACGGCGGCGGCACCATCCTCCTTCACGACTCCGACTGCACGTCCGCTCCCGGTGCCTGGCGCTCGGCTCTGGGCGCCCTCCCCCGCATCCTCGACACCTGCGGTCAACGGGGCTACGACGTCGGCCCGTTGCGTGACCACGGGTGGCCCCATCCGGCCTGAGGCCTCAGGGAACGGTGGCGTTCGCGCTCCAGGGCAGATCCTCTCGATCGTGGACGGGTCACCGTCCTTGAGCAAGCGCGTCGGTGCGTTCGACGAGGCGGCCGTCGCCGTCGTACGCGTTGGTGAGGGTCTTTTTCCCGTTGGGGTCAGTCCGGCTCAGGATGTTGCCGGCTGCATCGTAGGCGCTGCTCCACCTGTACTGCGCGTGATCGGCGCCGGAGACGTTGCCGCGCGGCTCCCGTTGTGATGAGGCGCCGGTTGTCGTCGTAGGCGTAGGTGGTCTGGTTGCCCAGCGGTGAGGTCTCGGAGGAGAGGTTGCCGGCGTCGTCGTAGGTGTAGGTGACGGTCTTGCCGCCACAGTCGGTAGTCGTTAGGAGCTGGCTGTCGGCGTCGTAACCGTGAGACGCGGTCTTGCGGCAGAGGATCGCGGCGTGGCGATGGAGTTCCAGAGCTATGCGCTGTATCCGAACAAGACCGTCCGGGCCAACATCGGGTTCCCCCTCCGGATGGCCCGGGTGCCCAAGACCGAGCGGCACGAACGGGCCTCCCGGGTGGCCGGCCTGCTCAAGATCGGCGGACTGCTGGAACGCCGCCCGGTCGAGCTGTCCGGCGGGCAGCGGCAACGGGTCGGCATCGGCCGCGCTCTTGTCCGCCGCCCTTCGGTGTTGCTGATGGACGAGCCATTGTCCAACCTCGACGCCGAACTTCGGGCGGCCATGCGCGCGGAGCTGCTGGCCCTGCAGCGGCAGCTCGGCATGACCGTCGTGTTGGTGCCCCATGACCGGGTGGAAGCCATGTCGCTCGCCGACCAGTTGGTCGTCATACGCGCGGGCCGCATCAAGCAGGCAGGCACACCAGAGGAGGTCTACGGCGATCCCGCCACCGAGTTCGTCGCGTCGTTCGTCGGCGGGATGAACATCCTCCCGCTGTGCCTCGCTGGCGCGCACGTTGCGGGGGCGCCAGCGAGGTTGGCGATGACCGAGACCGCGTGCCCCGGCGAGGGTGCCGATGGCACCACTCTTGTGGAGATACACCTGCCCAGCCGCGCCTCCCCCCTATCCGGCACCACCCCCGACGACACCGACTGACCCGCGCCGACGTATGACGCAGGATCACCCAGTACAAACGCCTCGTCCCTCACGAGTCTCCGCGGGCCTGGCACGCATGCCACATATCGTCGAACCGTCGTGAGAAATTGTGCTGCTGGCCGTTTGCAACGCTGAGCAATCACACAGCCCGGATAGAAGGAAGATCGATCCGCTGTCCGGCGCCCCGCTCGAAGGTCCCGTCCTCCTGTGGGAGTACATGAGCTTCGCTGGACGAGGCTGAATCTCATGCCACAGCACTAGACGCGAATGCGTGCCGGGCGACGATGCCGATGAGGCACCGCTCCACGAAGGATGGCCCCATACATACGCGCCGCTCAGACGGTGGCGCTGCTTCCCTCTGCTCCGGTGGCCTGCCGAGCCGCGCGCTCGGCAGGCCGCCCCCTGCCGAGATCCAGACTGGAGAGTCTCCTTCGTGGCCACCTTCCTGTACCGACTGGGCCGGATGTCGTTCCGTAGACGGCGCTGGTTTCTGTTGCTCTGGGCGGCGGTACTCGCCGCGGCCGTCTTCGGCGCGGCGAAGGCACCAGCCGCGCCCGAAGATTCCATGACCATTCCGGGGACGGAGTCCCAGAAGGCCTTCGACCTCATAAACGAGCGCTTCCCCGACAGCGGGAACTCCGACGGAGCTACCGCCCGGCTCGTCTTCGTCGCCCCCGACGGGCAGAAGATCACCGCGACCGACAACAAGGGCGCGATCGAGCACACGGTGAGCGAACTCGCCGACGGCGCCCAGGTGCACAGTGCCATCGACCCCTTCACGGCACACGCCGTGAGCAAGGACGGCACCACCGCGTACGCCACCATCACCTACGAAGAGTCGAGCAGCGACCTCACCGACTCCACGACCACCGCGCTCAAGGACGCGGCGCAGGACGCACGCGATGCCGGCCTGACTGTGGAGATCGGCGGTGATGCGCTGCAGTCGATGGAGATGTCCTCCTCCACCGAGCTGATCGGTATCGCCGCCGCAGCGGTCGTCCTGCTGATCACCTTCGGTTCCGTCGTGGCAGCGGGACTGCCGCTGATCACCGCGCTGCTCGGCATCGGTACGGGCGTCGCCATCATCACGGCGCTGGCCGGCACCATCGGTTTCTCGTCCACGACCACCACACTGGCGCTGATGCTCGGACTCGCCGTCGGCATCGACTACGCCCTGTTCATCGTCTCGCGCTACCGCTCCGAACGGGCGGAGGGCCGGGATCCTGAGGAAGCCGTCGGCCGGGCCGCCGGCACTGCGGGCTCGGCGGTGGTGTTCGCCGGTCTCACGGTGATCATCGCGCTCGTCGGCCTGTCCGTCGTCGGCCTCTCGATGCTCTCGAAGATGGGTCTGGCCGCGGCGTTCACCGTACTGATCGCGGTGCTGATCGCCCTGACGCTGCTGCCCGCGCTGCTGGGCTTCTTCCCAAGGGCCGTCCTGCCCAGGGCCTTGCGCAAGAAGGAGAAACAGAGGAAGAAGGAGAAGAAGCAGGGGGCGGTCAAGACGCCAGAGCCTGTGGCACACAAGCCCGACAAGGCTGGGCTTGGCACCCGCTGGGCTCGCTTTGTCATCCGTCGACCGCTGCTTGTGCTCCTGTTCGGTGTGGTGGCCCTGGGCACGTGTGCGGTGCCGGCGCTCGACCTCGAACTGGGCATGCCGGGTGACGAGGCGAAGTCCACGTCGACCACCGAGCGCCGGGCGTACGACGCTCTGTCCGACGCCTTCGGCCCGGGTTTCAACGGTCCGCTGACGATTGTCGTGGATGCCAAGGGCGCCGACGATCCGAAGGCCGCGGCCGGCACGATCGTCGACGACCTCAAGGCGACGAACGGCGTCGTCAGTGTGTCGCAGCCCATGTTCAACAAGGCCGGCGACACCGCCATGGTCCAGGTCACACCGTCGACCGGTCCCAGCACCACCGAGACCAAGAACCTCGTGCACACGATCCGTGAGGAGGCCGACGGCATCAAGGCCGACACCGGGGCAGACATGCTGGTCAGTGGCAACACCGCGGTGAACATCGACCTGTCCGACAAGGTCACCAGCGCGCTTCTGCCCTACCTCGCGCTCGTCGTCGGTCTTGCCTTCCTGCTCCTGATGGTGGTCTTCCGCTCGATCCTCGTGCCGTTGAAGGCGGCGCTCGGATTCCTTCTCTCCGTGTGTGCCTCGTTCGGTGTGATCGTGGCGGTCTTCCAGTGGGGCTGGCTGTCCGATCTGCTCGGAGTCGAATCGGTGGGCCCGATCTCCAGCATGATGCCGATCTTCCTGATCGGCGTGGTGTTCGGTCTGGCCATGGACTACGAGGTCTTCCTGGTCACGCGCATCCGCGAGGCCTACGTCCACGGTGAGCGGCCCGGGCAGGCGATCGTCACCGGCTTCCGCCACAGCGGCAAGGTGGTCGTGGCCGCTGCCGTGATCATGATGTCGGTCTTCGCCGGGTTCATCGGGATGAGCGAGTCGATGATCAAGATGATGGGCCTCGGCCTCGCGTCGGCCGTCTTCTTCGACGCGTTCCTCGTCCGCATGACCGTTGTGCCGGCCCTGCTCGCTCTCCTCGGAGACAAGGCCTGGTGGCTGCCGCGCCGGCTGGGGAGGATCCTGCCGAACGTGGACGTCGAGGGCGAGAAGCTGAACCGGCCCCTCGAAGCCGCCTCGGCCTGCGAGATCAGGGAAGCGGAGCACGAGCCGAGCCGCGTCTGATCGGCCGCTCTCGTACTGAGCGGTAGGCCGCCCCCTTGCGGAGCGCGCCTACCGCTCCACTGCGGGTCATGGCCGACATCGGCGATGCTGGTGGGACGAGGGAACGCGCAAGAGCCACGGCAGAGGGACACAGCATGATCAGCGAATGCCGGGACACCTACCGTCGGCACCCGCGTGTGGCTGACGGCGCCCTGGCCATGGCCGCCTTCGTCCTCGGCGTCATCGGGAGCGCCGTGAAACCCGACAGTCCCGCGCATGTGCGCGTGCCCGACACATTCGTGGTGGTGATCTGCGCCGCCGCGTCGGTGGCCCTGCTCCTGCACCGCGCTCGCCCACGGCTGACGACGGCTTTCACCACAGCATGTGCGCTGGTTCTGGCCCTGGCTGGTGTTCAGCTCACCCCGCTGCTCCAGGCATCGTGTCTGGCGTCGCTGTTCCTCCTCGCCGTCCGCACGGACCGGCGTACGGCCCGGACCGGAGCGGTCACGGCCACCGTGACACTACTCGTGGCTTCGCTGACCCAGGACCCCGAATTCCCCTGGGGGTTCGTCATCGTCGGACTGGTCTCGTGGACGCTGCTGCCCGGGGCCTTCGGGGATGCGGTGCGCAGCCACACCGAGTACCTGGCCGCGGCCGAGGCCCGGGCCGAACTCGCCGAGCGCACACGGGAGGAAGAGGCCCTGCGGCGCGTCAGCGAGGAACGTATGCGGATGGCTCGTGAGCTTCACGACGTGGTAGCCCATCATGTCTCGCTCGCCGCCACACAGGCTCGTACGGCCACGTATCTCATGCGCCACCATCCGGAGCGCGCGCCGGAGGTGATGGAGAATCTGTGCGACTCGACCGACGAGGCGCTGCGCGAGCTGCGGGCGACCGTCGGCCTGCTGCGCCAGACCGGCGACACCGACTCCCCCCGCGCCCCCGCCCCCGGACTCGCCCAGCTCCCGGACCTGCTGGCGTCCTTCGAGCGTGCGGGTCTGAAGGTGGACGTCACCACCAAGGGGGACGTCGAGCCGCTGTCGCCCGGTGTGGATCTGACGGCCTACCGGATCATCCAGGAAGCGCTGACCAACGTCACCAAGCACGCGCACACCGCCCATGCCGGGGTGCATCTCGCGTACACCCGAAGCTGGGTGACGATCACCGTCGTCGACGACGGCCGCCCCGACACCCAAGCTCCTCGTCCCGGCCGGGTGCCCGGCTACGGGCTCATCGGCATGCGGGAGCGCGCCCAGTCCGTCGGCGGCCGACTGCAGGCCGGGCCCGGAGCGGAGGGCGGGTTCACCGTCGCGCTCGGGCTGCCGATGCACAAGACGGCACAGCATCCTCACCCAGCGGAGGTACCGCACAAGTGACCATTCGCGTACTGCTCGCCGACGACCAGGCCCTCGTCGTCGGAACGTTCCGCATCCTCATCGATCTCAGCGAGGACTTCGACGTCGTAGGGGTCGCGGCCAACGGCAGAGAAGCCGTCGACCTGGCCCGCGCCACCCGCCCCGACGTCGTCGTCATGGACATCCGCATGCCGGTCCTCGACGGGCTCGCGGCGACGGCCGAGATCACCGCGGACGAGACCCTGCGCGCGACGAAGGTCCTTGTCCTCACCACGTTCGAGACCGACGAGTACGTCGCAGAGGCCATCCGCGCGGGCGCATCCGGGTTTCTCGGCAAGGGCATCGGCCCGGAGGAACTCCTCGCGGGCATCACAACCGTGGCCGGCGGGGAAGCGTTGTTGTCGCCCCTCGCCACACGGGCGCTGATCGCCCGCTTCCTCGACGGCCCCGCGAATGAGCCCGTGGCCGTCGCCGGGGGCCCGCTCCCCGAACTCACCGTGCGCGAGCGGGAAGTGGTCGCCGAGGTCGCGGGCGGACTCTCCAACGACGAGATCGCGGAAAAGCTGCACGTCAGTCCGCTGACCGTCCGCAGCCACGTGCAGCGTGCCATGGCCAAGCTCGATGTCCGGGACCGGGCCCAACTGGTGGTACGGGCCTACCAGTCCGGCCTGGTCCGGGCCTCGCGCGAGTAGTTCGGCGCGCGCACGGCACAGGCGCGTCCTCACCGGCGCCGACCGCGAGCACGCCGAGGTCTCCATGCTCGCACTCCATCTCCTGCCTGGGTGCCGCTTACTGCCCGTCGCCGTGGTGCGGCGGCGGGCACTTCCGCGGCGGGCGCTCTCCTTTCGGTAATCCGTCAACCGTTTTGCTCAGACGGCAAGTTCGGTGATGCTGAGGGCGAAGTCCAAGTTCCCCACCCCGTGGTTGGCGAGGCCCACCGTGACCACGCCCGCTCCTTCCAGCCAGTGCGCCATTTTCAGGCCGCCGACATCCAGCGGGCGCAGCCCGAGGCTCTCGATGAACGCCTCCACACTTGCCTTGGCCTGCGCATTGTCGCCAGCGATGAAGACGTCGGGCCGACCCTTCTCCAGGACATGACGGAAGATGGTGTTGAACGCCTTCACCACGCTCGCGCCAGCCGGGGCCGCCTTGGCGACTTCCTGCGCGATCGAGGTCTCCTCGCGGTGGGCCAGCCCGTCGAACGTGGCATTGAAGGGATTGCTGATGTCGACGATGACCTTGCCCGCGAGAGCGTCTCCGTACTGGGCGACGACCGGCACGACACCGTCGTACAACAGGGCCACGATGACGATGTCCCCGGCCGGGGCGGTGCCCCACTCTCCCGTCGTGGCGCCGCCGCCGAGAGCCTTGGCCAGGTCAGCAGCCTTGGACTGATCGCGGCCCATGACCTCGACGGTGTTGCCGCCCGCTACCGCCCGCGCGCCGATGGTGCGGGCCATGTTCCCGGTGCCGATGATGCTGATGTTGCTCATGAGATGTCCTGCCCTGGTTGTGTGTTGTTCGGTCTAGATGGCGGTGGTGCCGCCGTCGGCGACGAGTTCCATGCCGTTGACGTAGCTGGAGTCGTCGGAGGCGAGGAAGAGGGCGGCGGTGGCGATTTCGTCGGGGCGGCCCATCTGACCGCGGGGGATGAGGGACTCGAACTGGCGCTTGGTGGCCTCGTCGAAGAGTTCTTCCTGCTTGGCGGTGGCGACCTGGCCGGGTGTGAGCACGTTGACGCGGATGCGGCGGTCCTTGAGTTCGTTGAGCCAGACGCGGGCCCAGGCCTGCTGGACGGCCTTGCTGCCGGCGTAGACGCTCCAGCCGGGGAAGGCGCCGAGGGAGGCGTTGGAGCCGGTCATGAGGATGGAGCCGCCGTCGTTGAAGAGCGGGAGGGCCTTCTGGACGGTGAACAGGGTGCCGCGGGCGTTGAGCCAGAACGCGGCGTGGAAGTGGGCCTCGGTGATCTCGCCGAGCGGGGCGGGCTCGCCCACGCCGGCGCTGGCCCACAGCACATCGAGGCTGCCCTTCTCCCGCTTGACGGTGTCGTACAGGCGGTCCTGGTCGTCCAGGTCGGCGGCGTCGCCCTGGACGCCGGTGACATTGCGGCCGATCTGCTTCACGGCCTCGTCCAGGGCGTCCTGGCGGCGTCCGGTGATGAAGACGTGCGCTCCTTCGTCGACGAACAGCTTCGCGCCGGCCAGCGCCATGCCGGTGGTGCCGCCGGTGATGACCGCGACCTTGCCGTCGAGCTTTCCCACGGTCTCTCCTTCGGGTCGGTGGTGCCGTGCGCACCTGGGGTGACAGTGTTATGTACACCGATCTGTGTGCTTACAGTACGGGGCGGGCGGCCGGGACGCAAACTATGTACACCGGCCGTTACCCAGCTCGGGTACCATGGACCCATGACGGAGTTGGAGAAGGGCCCCAAGGGCCGCCGCCGCGGCCGGGGCGCCCGCGAGCGCATCCTCAGCGCGTCCCAGCAGCTGTTCCGCGAGCAGGGCATCAACCGCACCGGCATGGACCAGCTTTGCGCGGCGGCCCAGGTGTCCAAGCGCACGGCCTACCAGCACTTCACCGGCAAGGACGAACTCGTCGCCGAGTACCTGCGCCGGTTCGACCCCTCCGTTCTGTCCGGCGTGTTCGACCGCACCGACCTCACGCCCCGCGAACGGCTCCTCGCCGCCTTCGACATCCCCCCCACCACCCCCCTGTGCCCCTACATCGCCGCCGCCGTCGAACTCCACGATCCCCAGCACCCCGCATCCCAGTACGCGCGCGACTACAAGCAGGCCGTCGCCGCGCGGCTCGCCGACACCGCCCGCGAAGCCGGCGCCGCCGACCCTGAACAGCTCGGCGAGCAGCTCGCGCTGCTCATCGACGGCGCCGCGGCCCGCACCCGGGTCCTCAACGCCGACGCCTTCCCCGCCGCCGCCGCCATCGCCGCCGTCCTCATCGACAACGCCCTGCCGGCCACAACCAGCGATGACCGGCGACGGGAGGAAGTGTCAAGTTGACTTGGCACTCCGCGGCCGGGCTGGGCGCGCTGCCGGTCGCGCGGCTGCACCCGCTGGTACGCGACACCAGCCGCCGGCATCTGGCCCGGACCGGCTTTTACGGAAGTGGCCGCCCGCCTGCTGAAGGCCGCGGCAGAAGCCGCCGGGGAGATCGGGGACCTCGAGGACCCGCCGACGTGGTCGGCCTGGCAGCTGCCGGCCCCGCACGCTGCCGTAGTGCTGAACAGCCTCAGCGCTCTGCCGGACAGCTCAGACGAGACGATCGGCGGCAGCAGTCGATCGGCGGGGCCGCCGTCACGGACGACGCCGTGCTCGCCGTCGCGCTCCACCTCTGCGACCAGGAACTGAGCCTGCGGGAGATCGCCGAGCGGCTCGTCATCTCCACCGGGAAGAAGAAAGGCCGGCACCCGTCAGCGGCCCCCGTCATGCGGATGCTCCGCGACCACGATGAGAGGGCACTGGAAGCTTCTGATGACGGATAGCTACTTAAGGGCGTGGGTAAAGCCGGGCAGAGTCGGCGAGGCCCAAAGCAGTCGTCCGAACAGATCGGCCAGAACCCACCGTTCATGCCGTGGCGTTGGCGTTTCCCGGAGTAGAACGGGGTGTAGGCGGCAATGCGGACGATCGGCAGGAGAGTGCCGCCGAGGATGACGAACGACTTCTCCCGGATCGTCGTCATCGGCTCGCATAGAGACGGAGCGAGGGCGGCCAGGACGTCGACGGCTTCGCGTATGCAGCGGAAAACAATCGCGAGCCCGATACCGAACCCGGCAGACAGCTGGACGTAGGTGTCACCGCATCGCAGGTGAGCCAGAACAAGGAGTGCCTGGCGGCCGACCGGCAGGCACCGCCGGCGCGTCCCGATCTTCTCCTGCCGCGCTGGTAGCCGTCCGGCCAGGAACCGCAAGGTTCGGCTCGACAGATCAATCGGGACGGGTAGACAAGCGTGTGAAGCCCCTGGCGGGACATGAGTGATCATGGTCGAGAACCCGTCCACCAGAAGCTTCGTCGTTGCGCCGGACAGTCCAACTCGCGGTCAGCACCGACAGCTCGGAAAGGGCCCAACAAGAGGCCACGCCGATAGGCACGGGCGGGGCCCATTGGCAGACGGGGCAAGCACAGATTCCGTGAACCGGGAGTTGCGACGCTCTGTGACCACCAAAGATCCTGTGCCTGCGACGCCATCAGGGTGGCGAACTCGGCCACGGCCGCGGTCGTTGAAGGCGCTGTCGATCAGGATCGGCGGCGCGCCCCGGCCGGTCGTGTCGACGGCGAACGTGGTGCCGCCCCTGGAAGTGATGTCCGTCCTGCCAGCCTTCGGAGCGTGCGGAGTGGGAGACCGAGGCCGATCGCCGCCTGTGCAGGCGGTCGCTACGGCCGGGTGAAGGTCATGTGCGTGACGCCGCTGGGGGTTGTCACGGACTCGACGTGGAAGCGCTTCTCGAGTCCTTCGAGTCCGTCCCACAGGCGCTCGCCTCGGCCCAGAACGATCGGGACGACGGCGATGTGCAGCTGATCGATGAGGTCTTCAACGAGGAACTCGCGGATCGTGGTCGGCCCGCCACCGATCCTCACGTCCAGGGCGCCTGCGGCCTCGCGCGCCTGACGGAGTGCCTCTTGCGGCGTGGCGTCGATGAAGTGGAATGTGGTGCCGCCCTCCATCTCCACCGAGGGGCGGGGGTGGTGCGTCAGGACGAACACCGGTGTGTGGAAGGGCGGGTTGGGCCCCCACCAGCCGTTCCAGTCGTCGTTCTCCCATGGCCCGCGCTGGGGGCCGAACTTGTTGCGGCCCATGATCTCCGCTCCGATGCCGACATCCCAGGTGCCGGCGATGGCGTCATCGACCCCGGTGCTCCCATCCGGCTCGCCCAGCATCTGCTGGAAGGTCCTGGTCGGGAAGAACCACTCATGCAGCCGCGTGCCGGCGTGACCGAACGGGGCGTCGAGACTCTGCCCTTCACCGGTGGCGAATCCGTCGACAGAGACGGAGAAGTTGTGGACCCTCACACGGGACATTGCACGGACTCCTGCCTTCGAAGCGATGTGATTGCGAACTGCAATCACTAGCCGTGGGCGAGCCTAGACTCGGTGATGGCAGAATGCAATCACTGGAGGTGGGCATGCGAGACAAACCGCGGTCCGGATGCGCGATCAACGCGGCGGTGGAGGCACTCGGGGACCAGTGGAGCCTCATCGTCCTGCGCGACGTGATGTTCGGCGGACGCCGACACTTCCGCGAGCTGCTCAGCCACTCCGAGGAGGGGATCGCGTCGAACATCCTCAGCAGCCGTCTCAAGGCCCTCGTCGCCGGCGGTCTCCTCACACAGGAGCAGGCCGAACGAGGACGTCGAGCGACCTACAGCCTCACAGAAGCGGGCATCCAGACACTCCCCGTCATGGTCGCGCTCGGCTCCTGGGGAATGCGGCACCGCCCGACCACATCCGAACTCAGCGTCCGCGCTCGCCTCTTGGAGGACGGCGGCCCGCATCTCTGGGAGGACCTCATGGACGAACTCCGCGAGGTGCACCTGGGTGTTCCCCACCCGAACCCCGACCACCCCTGCGTCTCCGAACTCCTTCAGGCAGCCTACGAGCAGGCACTCAGGGAGGCGCACTGACATACCCTCCGGCTGACATCAAGATCGCTTGGAGTACTGGTCCTCCGCCGATACCCATCTTCCCGCGCGGGCGCCCTGACTATGGTCTTTGGAGGCTGCGCGGACGGGCGGCAGGTCATGGTCGGCGTCGGCGGCGTTCCTCCCAGCGGTGGGTGGTCCATGTCTGCCGGATCAGGCTACGGCCGGTGATGATCGTGTCGCCGAGGTCGAAGAAGGTGTCGATGACGGTGGTACGCCGCTCGCAGCAGGGGGCGAGGCGGTGGGATGCGTTCTGCCAGGCGTGGGTGCGTTCGACATGCCACCGCTGACTGGCCTGGATGGGCACCTTCTCCCCTTTGTGTGCGATACGTACGTGCAGGCCGCGTTCGCTGAGCAGCGTGCGGATCTTGTCCGAGTCGTAGCCTGCTTCCAGGTACACGGTGATGTCGTCGGGTAACGGCTCCAGGTCGTCCAGACGGTCCGGGGTCGGGGCGAGCAACGGGGAGTCGTGGCGGTTGGCACCGGCCAGGACACGTCCCAGGGGAATCCCGTACCCGCTCGTCATGCCGGAGCGTTTCGGACCCTGTTTGCCGCGGTCGACCGGTGAGCGACCGGCCGCCTCGCCGCCTCCGGGCGCCTTGGTGATGGAGCCGTCCACGGCGATCTGATCGAGGACGAGGCCGACGATCCGGTCGTAGGACTCCAACGCGATCTGCTTGAGCCGGGCGAACACGTCCAGTCGTATCCACTCGTCGCGACGGCTGCGGATCGTGGTGGCCGAGCAGGTCGTGTCGGCGATCGCCTCGTAAGAACAGCCGAAGCGCAGCAGTTGCAGCATCGTGTCGAAGATGACCCCGTTGCTGATGCGTCGGCGGTGGCAGCCGAGTGGATACTCCGGGTGGTACTCCGACCGCTCGGGAAGCAAGGCGACGAATTGGTCCCAGAGCGGTTCGGTCAGCCATGATGGCAGCGCGGGCACAGCTCTCCTCAGCGATCACAGAGCGCCGCAACTCCCATGGTCACCGGGATCTGGGCCCGTTCTGGTACCGGGGCCCCAACCGCGCCTGTCCGCGCTACCCCTAAGCGTGATAAAAGGATTCGGGTCATCGGCCGTAGGAGGGGGCGGTATGGCTGGTCCAGCTATTCCGATCGCCGTTATTGCAGGATTCGTGCTGTTTTTCTCTTCGGGGATCTACCGACGTGGGCGCGCGTTGCGGTCGCGCGGGATTCGCACCCGGGCCAGATGCGTGAGTTCGCGGAGCGACGACGGTGGAACCGAGCTCCTGGTCCAGTTCTCGACGGAGGCCGGCACCAAGAGGGCGTCTGTCGGTCCTTTCAAATGGGCCCCTGCTTCTGTCGGCGGCAGCGTCGAGGTCATCCACGACCCGCAGGACCTCAGCAACGTCCTGACGCCGACCGAGATGACGACCGGCAGGACGGCCTTCCTACTCACCGTCGGCTCCAGCCTGCTGCTGCTCCTTTGTACTGCGGCAGTGGCCATCGACCTTTTCGGGTGAGTATCGCGCCTCGGCGAGCAGGCCATGGCCACATCAAGGGCTGACGCTCCTTGCGGAAGCTCCACTGCAGCACCAACCGAATCGACCTGGTGAAGGCGGCGGGGAGATTCCCCGTGCCGAAGGGCACACCGGTGGTGTGGTGCGGTTCTTTCTCATCGTCCAATACCGTAGCTCCGACGAGCAGTACCGGCGAAGAGGGATTCACGTTCGGCGATCGAGTAGGGTGCAGCGATCAGTTTGAACGCGTTCCATAGGGTGACGTAGTCACACAGCCTTCTGTCCACCGGGAAGTTACTTTCGAACATGCATCGTTCGGGGCCCAGGGTCTCGATGCAGTAGCGGATTTGCAGGCCCCAGTAGTCGGCGATCCCAGTGGATGTCATCGGGGTCGACTCGATGAATTCGACGGGGGTGAACGCGGGCATGCCGATCCCGCCGAGCTTCATCACCACATTGGGAACGTGCGACAGCGCCTTAACGCCGACGCGCCATTCTTCAAGCACTTCGTCTCTCCGCTGGGCGTACGGCCCGGTCGCTGCGGGGCCGCCGAGATGGTTCAGGACCACCACGAGGTTCGGATGGGATCGTGCGAAGTCGCACAGCTCCGGGAGTTGGTGAAAGTACGTCCAGGTCTCATAAACGAGGCCGCGCCGCGCAAGTTCGGATGCGCCTCTCCTGAAGGTGCTGTCGAGAAGGAGCCCCGAGGGCGGCCTGCGGATGGAAGCGAACACACCCGGATTCGCATCCCAGGCCACTGTGTGGCGAACCCCTTTGAATGTGCCGTTCCCTGCTTCGGTATGCGCGTCCAGGGCTTCGGCGAGTTCAGACGGTTCCTCCATCAGGTTTGCGTAGCCGACGATGCCGCTGAGCAATCCGTCGGAGACGGACTGGCTCGCGACCCAGTCCGTCTCTCCCACGGGCCGTAGGTGTTGCGGCCCCTCGGTGTAGTAGTTGGTGGAGCACTCCACGAAGACGGTGGCAACGACGTTGTGCCCGGACCCGGTATCGGCACGCAGGTCCTGCACCGAGTAGGGCGTGGCGTTGGCGTTCCGGTCTCCGGGGACGGCTGAGAAGTTCGTCGGGCTGTCCGGCCACAGGTGATGGTGTGGGTCCACAATCGGTAGATCCGGATCCTGAATCGGCTCGGACCTGATCTCATAGCAGGCCGGTTTCCGCCGGCTCCGTCCGCTCAGGGTCGCTCGGCGGGCGTCCAGAACCGCTGGTAGGCGGATGGTATCGCCAGTGCAGGAGTTTCGTCGTGGTGTACGTACAGGGAATCCCGCATGGAATTGACATCACCTCGCGAGTCAATCCAATATACGGAGATGCCCGCTTCCTCCATGATTTGCCGCGACAGCACAGCAAGCGGCGAATAATATATCTCCTCCTCGAAGACACACTTGTCGCCAGGAAACGGCACGTAGAAAGCCACCGCATCGTACGAGGATGCAATATCGCCAGGCTCAAGCACCGGGACCGATACGATCCATTCCTGACCGGCGGCTGAAATGGCCTCCGCCACTGCCGAGCCGTCAGATACAGCCACACGCGCTTCCGGATTGTCCTGCACGATATTGAAGAGCAGCTCACTCTTACTTGCCGGCAGCTCGCCCGGCACAACCAAGAGCCGTGTCCGGGGCAACTTCCGAATGTTCCACACGTAGGGAATGAGACTCTGCCCGACGAGTGCGTCTGTCTTATCGGTGAACAGCCGGTCCCCGATGACGATCGCATCGAGGGCAGAATTCACATAGAGCCGAAGTGCCTGCTCGCATGTCTGGACGAGTGGCTCGCCCCGGCCATTGAGTGAGGTGTTCAAGAGCATCCCGATTCCGGTCCGGCTCTTGAACTCCTGCAGTAATCGATAGAAGAGAGGATTACTCTCCTCCGTCACCGTTTGAACACGCGCCGTGCCATCGATGTGACCGATCGAGTCAAGAGGCCGACGCCACTCATCCCTGATGCGTGCGACCATCGTCATGTAGGGCAGATCGCCGTCGGCCTCGAAGTAGGTGCATATGTCCTCTCGGAGGACGGACGGCGCGAAGGGGCGCCACGGCTCTCGGCGCTTGACGCCATTGACCTTGTCTTTGATGCCGGGCACGAGGGGGTTTGCCAGGATCGAGCGATTCCCGAGCGCCCTCGGTCCGATTTCAGACCTGCCTTGCACCCATCCCATGACATGGCCGGCGGCCAGCGTTTCAGCCGCGTCCGCGGCAATGTCATCTGACTGCCTGCCACGTACCTGGTACGTCTTGCTCGCTGCGTCCAGGTTTTCCAGGTCGATGCTCCGTCCCCAGTACGCATGCGTCATGTGCCACCGGCGGGGCTGCTCGGGTGCGCCGATGTTGTGATACGCGTACAGTGCTCCGCCGAGCGCGGTCCCCGCATCGCTTGCCTGCGGATAAGCGATGACGTCGTCAAATCCGCTTTCGGCCGCAAGGATTCCGTTGGTCACCGAGTTGAGACCCACGCCGCCCGCGAGAAGGAGAGTCTTCGAGCCGGTTTCTCGTTTGAGAAACCTTGCCCGCTTCAGCATGATCTCTTCGCATATCGCCTGGACGGCCGCCGCAACGTCCCGGTGCGACTGCGATATTTCCTCGCCGTCCCGCCGACCTGGCCCGACCAGCTGTGGCAGGACGATGCGCCCGATTTCCGTCGACGCATACCGAAGTGTTCCAGGTTGAAGGGCCGGGAGGTAGCGAAACTGGCCCTCGTCGTCAACATGAATGAACGAGTCCAACTGCCGCCTGAAACGTTGAGGGTCACCATAGGCTGCAAGGGCCATCGTCTTCCCTTCCTCGCCGTATCCCCACCCGAGCCAGATCGTGACACCTTGATAGAGATGCCCGAGCGAGTGCGGGTGTGGAGTGGTCCCGAGGATGGAGATACGGCCGTCTCGACCGTGCGCGAGCATCGAGGTCTCCGCCTCGCCGCTGCCATCGACGCTGAGGAGTGCCGCGTCATTACTGGGCCCCGAGTAGTAGACGCCGGATACATGACACAGATGGTGGCGAATGTTTACGATCCGGCTGACCGGAAAGCCTCCCTCGCGCAGCAGCAAGTACCACGACGGAAGATGCCAGTCGAGAAAGCGATGTATACCGCCGACTTTGTCGGGAGTGATGTATTCCGACATCTGCGCCTTACGTTTCCCCAGTTCGCCGGGGTCCATGCAGTTTGTGACAAGGTCTACATCAGCAGGTGATATCGAGTACTCCGCGAGCCCTTCGAACAACACCGAGAGATCGGTGGAGGTCGCGCGCTTGACCCGATTGAAACGCTCTACCTCGTAAACGAAGAGAGGCTCTCCGTCCCGTATCAGTGCGAAGCAAGCGTCATGCTGGCCCGGCTTGGTTCCCAGAACAATCATTTGGCACCCACCTCGTATCCGGAGGGAATGTCGCCCTCAGTGGTCGTGCGATGCAGCACCCGGGCCAGTGGAGCAGTGAAATCCGATCGATGGAGCGCTCTGGCGTTGTCCCAGACCACCACGTCACCGGACGCCCATTGATGGCGGTACACAAAATGATCTTGGGTGGCGTGAGCGATCAGGTCCGCCACGCTCAGTGCAACGGGGGCTCCGTCGTCAGACTCGATCCGAGCAAGGCAGAGGTCGTTCACGAAGAGAACGGGGGCCCCGGTATCGGGGTGCGCTCTGATGATCGGGTGACGGACCGGTGCGTGTGTTGAACTGGCTGCCAGCACTGCCGGGTTGTTATGAGCGTCGGCTCGCTCGGCCGCAATGCGATCATAGGTGTGCAAGCCCGTCGCGCCGGCGAGGGCATCTCGCCACTGCGGGGGCATCTTTTCGTATGCGGTCTGCAAGTCGGCGTACAAGGTGTCGCCGCCTGACTGCGGCAGCGAAACCGCCTTCAGCATGGTGTACCTGACGGGCTGGCGTAAAAATGAGCCATCGGTGTGCCAGTGGTTGTTTCCGACCACCGGTGTGTCACCGGAGTTGTCCACGACAAAGAGTTCGGGATGGTCCGGGTGCCTGTTGTATGTGTCCGGATCCACCTGTGGTTCGCCCAGGCCGCGCGTCAACTCGACCTGCTCGACTGGAGTCAGCGTCATCCCCCGCAGAACAACTACTGCGAAGGTCCGCAACAACGTCAGAAGCGCTTTGGGGTCGTACCGTCTGTCGTCATCAGCCGAGAGTTCTGTCACAAAGCCAGGGGAATCTGGTAGGACCGTCATTCGGCATCCTCTCTGGATGGCACCACTGGGGGCATGCGCGCTGACACCGCTGCCGGGCCTCAAGGCGAGGCGTCAGGCCGGCCCTCCTCGGCACTGGTGGCCCGGGCTCGCCACGGCGAGGTGATCAGAGGGTTCTGTCCGGCACATACCCGGCGGCCGGGCGGGGCGGAGGGCTTGCTGTGGTGGTGCGGTGCAGGACGCGCGGCAGCTTCCACAGCCGCAGGTCCGCCCGGTGCATCACCCTGGCGTTGTCCCAGATCACGACGTCTCCCACATGCCAGCGATGCCGGTAGACGAACCGGTCCTCGGTGGCATACGTGTGGAGTTTGTCCAGCGGAACGACGGGGCTCCCGTTCGCGGATTCGATGCGGGTCAGGCACAAGTCGCTCAGATAGAGCGCGGGAGTACCGGTTTCCGGATGGGCCCGCACCACAGGATGGCGTACCGGCGGATACAGCTTCTCGTAACCCTCTTCGATGGGCTTGCGGTGGATCTCTGAGCGCAGCTGGGCAATCTTGTCGTAGGAGTGCACGCCGACCGCGTCGGACAGCGATTCCTTCCAGGATGCCGGGGACTGCGCATAAGCGTCCACCATGTCGGCGAACAGAGTGTCCCCACCTTGCGGCGGAACAACTTCCGCTCGCAACATCGTGTAGCGCGTCGGTTCGGGCAAGAAGGATCGGTCCGAGTGCCAGCACCGGTTTCCGACCACGGGGGTGGCGCTCGAATTATTGACCACCAAGATGTCCCGGCTTTCGGGGTGATGGTTGCGCAGGTCTGTGACCACCTCGGGTTTCCCGAGCAGCCGGGTCAGCGCCACCTGTTCCGCCGGGATCAACTCCAGACCTCGGATGACGACGACCGAGTAGGTGGTGAGCGCCTCTTTGATGGCATCTCCGTCGCGGTCGGCCAGAAATTTACCGGTCCCCCCTGTAACCTCCACCACAAATTCTCCGCGGAGGGACGCAAATTTCAGCGACACGTTTTCTCCTTACGCCGTTGGCCGGACCAATGTCGTACTGAGACCAGTTAACGTGGCGAACTGGTGAAGGTAGAGAAGCCGATTGTGCGAACCGTTGTCAACGGTCACTCGGTGGCACCGGCAGTTCCTGGCCAAGGCCGGCATCGCCGGGGATCATGGGCGAGTTCTTCGGCGCGTCGACGCCCCGGGCACGCTCACCTCCCTGGCCACCCGGGCAGCGGAACTGGGCGAGATACCAGGGCTGGTGCGCGCGGATCTCCCCCGTAAAAGTCGCCGGGTTCGACGAGTCCGGATTTAGGGTCGAGGGCACGCTCGCATGGGGGCTGGACTGTTCGGTGACGGTGCTCTCACGGCGCGGGACCCTGGCCATGGACACGATCGGGATACTGCTGTGTCTCGGTCACCGCAAGCGGCACCGACGGGCCCTGGGCCACCAAGGCTACGGCGCAGCCGGCCATCGACGAACACGCCAACGCCCTGCTCGCCGAGCACCACGCCCTGTCCGCCCGGATCCACCGGCGGCTGGAGAACTACCTGCGGTTCGTCCAGGGCCCCGGTGCCGTTCGACGACAGTGGTCGTCGAGCCAACTACCGGGTACCGCCATCGTCATGCGCCTGCCGCGCCGGCTCGATCAGGTCCCCGACCTGGCAGTCCAAGATGTCGCACAGCGCCACCAGGAGGTTGGGGTTGAGCCGTTCCGGGACGCCGGTGAACAGCCGATGGACCTGCTCACGGGACAACATGACGCCCCGCTCGGCCAACAGCGGCGCCAACTCGGTGGTCTCGAACATCTTCCGCCCGGCCATCACCCTGCGCAGATGCCACCGGTACCCGAGGGTGGCAGGCATCGCCGCTCTCTCGGCCAGCACGTCATCGAGTCGAGCGGCGATGCGTGCCCCGACCCACAGGTCGTCGCCGATGAATCGAGAGGCCGGGTATCGGGCCAGCGGGGGGTGATAGTGCGGGTGCCGGGCATCGTGCAGCATGACAACCGTGTCGGTCTCCATGAAGTCCGCAGCCGCCAGTAGGCAGCGGCGCCGCTTGCGCCCGTCCACGAGAACTACGTCGAAATCGCGGCCGGTTGCGGCGGGGTAATTCACGTAGTCATCGAGATCTGCCTCACGGTCCGCCGATCGCTCCGATGGGCGCAGTGCGGTTCGGTTCCAGCACACCGCTTCGATATGAGCGCGTCCGTCTCCGACCGGTCCGTGCAGGCTCCTGTCGTCGTCTGGGTAGCGCAGGATGGTGTCGGCCCGATAAAGCAGGGCGGGCGCCAAAAAAGTGTCGAAGTACTCGCGATCGTATTCAAGGGCGAGCCACTGAAAGGGAAGGTCGTGCGCGGCCAGAATTTGAGCAAAAGACAAGGTACTTTGCCCCGAACCCCATTCCAGAACGCGCAGCCGCCGCGCCGATCCTTCGGCTGCGTTGAGCAGGACCGTCTTGATTAAGTCTCCATCGCGCGGACTCATCCAAGCGTACGGGCTCTCTATTTCCCTGACCATTCGGCTACCTCGCTAAGGGATCGTCGCCTAGTGGAACATACAGGAGAGCATGAAAATCGCTCTAGGGCCACACCGTCCCGCGCGGGTACGGTGTCCGAAAGAGTCCCGGGCCTGTTCAAGCTTCCACCAATGCCGTGACCTGCACGGACCAGAGCAGAACATCGCTTTCACCGCCATCGTCGACGGTACCGGATCACCGCACTCCCGGCAGTACCGCCGGCCCACCGCTTGCGAGGTTCTGCCAAGCGTCGCTGAAGTGACCCTTCATGATGTTGCCGAAGATGCCGTCTTTCTTGCGGCGTTCGGCTTCGGCCCTGGCTTTCGCTGCCTTGGCTCGCGCAAGGGCCTGGGCCTTGGCTCGGGCTGCTTCCTTTGCATCGCAGTGGTAGGGACCGTGTAGGTGCTGGGGCTGGCGCGGTATGCGGCGTACTTCTGGCGTGATGCCTCGTCCTTGAGCGGGGTCTGTGTTGCCAGACCCATCTGCCGTTCTTCTTGGTGTAGCCGGCGGTCATGCCGCGGTCGACGGCCCAGCGGTCGTCGTTGCGGGAGGCTCCACCGGCGGGCCCGTCGGGGCGGAGGCCGTCGGGGTACCGAATGTCTGACGAACCCGGACCACACCGGCGGCGTCCCCATCCAGCCCGCGCCCGCAAAGGTCACCTTCAGCTACGACTGTGGAAGCTCACCGTGCCGCCGCATCGCCGCCCTCACCCACGCCGTCGCCGCACGCCTGGCCACTGCCCCACCGACTTCGCCACGCTGCGCGGACTCCCCGAACACCCCACGCCGCCCCGCCACTGGCACGGACCAGCTGGTCACCACCACCCGCACGACGCCTGGCGGAAAGGTTCACATCCCTGCCCACCACGCATGTGCGTGGTACCGCAAATGTGCCGAACCGCCCCTGCTGCCCACCTACACACTCGACCTGACCGATGAACCAGTGCCCGGCCTTCCGGCTCCCGCAACTCCTCCCGCGCCTGCACCCGAGCCGGAGCAGATCCACGCACTCATCAGCGACGCCGCGTCACAGCCCCGGGCACACCTACGGGACGCCACTCAGCTGGAGTGTGCACTGCATGAGGACGCACTCCGCCTTGCCGCCCCCTGTACTGGGCCTCAGCCGAGACCCACGCTGGGGCCGGGGGCACGAGACGTACGGCGAGGATCCCGGACTGGCGGCGCGGCTCGGCACCCCGTTCGTCCGGAGACCACGCCGGGCCGGCCCGGACCCGGCAGGTGCTCGCCGAACGCGGCATGGTGCTGGTGCTGCTGCACAACGACGGCACCCTCTTCCTCGGCCTGGGCCGCACCCGGGTTCTCGTGACCGGCCCGGGCTGCGACGAGATTCGTATCCGCTTCGGCCTGTACACGTCGGTCGCGGCCGACGAGATGCCGGCCGCGATCAGTGCCGTACGCATCGCGCAGGTGCCCGGTGTCGACCCGGCCCGTTTCGCCGCGACCGACATCGTGACCACTTCCTGGCCCGACTCCAGCCGCTCTTCGAGGAGTTGGCCCGCGCCCTGCACCCCGTCGCGCCCACGGTGCTCGCCGTGGCACGGGAACTCGACGTGACGACGGCCACGTGCCGTTCGGCTCCTTCGACGGGCGGGACGGCGAGGCCGAGGCTTGCTCGCTGTGCGCGGCCGTCGCGGACGCCGATGTCGTCGTCGCCGTGGTCGGCGAACGCAGCGGCCGGATCGGCGGCAACACCCGTCGGCGAAGGCCGCTCCAGCGTCTCCCGGCTCCCGCCGTCCGTCGGCCGGGTGGAGCGCGGACCACGGCGAACGATCCAGGTGTTCGGGCTGTGGGCCATGCGGGCGCCGTTCCGCGACGAGGACGGACCGCACGACACAAACGTCGTCATGCCGTTCGCGGCCGAGCCGCCCCGCCCTTTGGCCGAGAACCCGACCGGTTTCCACCGGCGCACGTTTCAGGACCCCGTAGCAGCACGTCGAGAGGAGTTCCCCCTCTACTGCGATCGCAGTAGAGGGAAGTGTCTGCGAACGCCCAACGACGAGAGATCCCACGAATGCGAACGTGAGAGTGGGCCGGAATCGGCGGCCCGATCACATGGCGTATCCCTGGAAAGGCTCGTCGATGTCCCCTCTCGCCCACTGGTGCCACCGGCACCGGCTCGCCGTCGTCCTGGTCTGGGTGGGCCTGTTGATCGGGCTGGCAGCCGCGGCCGGTGTGGCCGGCAGCGCCTTCAGCTCCAACTCGACCTCGCAGAACACCGACTCGGCCAAGGCCTCGGCCCTGTTGCAACATGCCTCGAACGGCGCGGCGGGCGAGAACGGCCGGGTGGTCTGGCAGCTCAAGGACGGCAAGGTCACCGAACCCGCGGCCGAGCGGGCGATGACCGACGCGCTGGGGCGTATCGCCGACGCGCCGGGCGTCGCCACCGTGACAGCCCGTACACGTCCGTCGGCCAGGCGCAGATCAGCAAGGACGGCAGGACGGCCTACGCCACGGTCGCGTTCGACCGCGGCGCGGCCGACGCTCAGATCGAGCACGTCAGGGACCTCGCGAGCGCCCCGGAGTCGGCGCGCCTGCACATCGCGCTGAACGGGCAGGCGTTCACTGTCAACCCGTCGACGAATTCGGTCGCCGACGCCATGGGTGTCGTGCTCGCCTTCGTCGTGCTGCTGTTCGTCTTCCGGGCGGTGTGGGTGGCGGTACTGCCCATCGTCACGGCGATCGTCGGCGTCGGCCTCTCCGCGATCGCGGTGCTCCTGCTCAGCCATGTCATCTCGCTGTCCAGCACGACGCTGACCCTCGGCTCGCTGATCGGTCTGGGCGTGGGCATCGACTACGCCCTGTTCATCGTCAACCGGCACCGCGCCAACCTGAAGGCGGGCATGGGCACGGCCGAGTCGATCGCCAAGGCCCTCAACACCTCCGGCCGGGCCGTCGTGTTCGCCGGGCTGACCGTCGTCGTCGCGCTGCTCGGCATGCTCACCTTGAACGTCGGCGTCATCAACGGCATGGCCATCGGCGCGGCCCTCACCGTCGTGCTGACCGTGCTGGCGGCCATCACCCTCCTGCCGGCGCTGCTCGGCATGATCGGGCCCCGGGTCCTCAGCCGCAGGGAACGCCGCGCACCCGTCGGCGACGCGAGCGGGACCGGCTGGTGGGGCCGGTGGGCCGCACGGGTGCAGGCTCGTCCCAGGGCCTTCGGCCTGGTCGCGCTCGCCGTGCTGGCGGCGCTCGCGCTGCCGACCCTGTCACTGCGCCTCGGCGCCTCCGACGACGGCAACCTGCCCACGACCTCGACCAACCGCCGGGCGTACGACATGATTGCGGACGGTTTCGGGCCCGGCTTCAACGGTCCGCTCGTCCTCGCCGTCCAGGCCCCCGCCGCCGCCGACCGGGCGGCCGAGGCGAAGCTGGTCACCGGCCTCCGGCAGGTCGACGGCGTCGCCAGTGTGAGCGCCGCGCCTATGAAGCAGGGGCAGACGGTCGGGGTGATCTCCGTCGTCCCGACGACCTCCCCGCAGTCCGCGGCCACCTCCGACCTGATCGACCACCTGCGCTCCGATGTGATCCCGCAGGCGGAGCAGGGCACCTCGATGAAGGTCTACGTCGGTGGCGTCACCGCCAGCAACGACGACTTCGCCTCGGTCCTGATGGGCAAACTCCCCCTGTTCCTCCTGCTGATCGCCGCCCTCGGCTTCGTGCTGCTGACCGTCGCCTTCCGCAGCCTGCTCATCCCCGCCGTGAGTGCCGTACTGAACATCCTGAGCATCGGGGTCGCCTTCGGCGCGATCGTCGTCGTCTTCCAGTACGGCTACGGCGCCTCGCTCCTCGGGCTCGGCTCCGCCGGACCGATCGAGTCGTTCGTACCGATCCTGGTCGTCGGCATCATGTTCGGCCTCTCCATGGACTACCAGGTCTTCCTGGTCAGCCGGATGCGCGAGGAGTGGGCCCACACCGGCGGCAGCCGACGGGCCGTGCGGGTCGGCCAGGCCGAGACCGGGAAGGTGATAGCGGTCGCCGCCACCATCATGTTCTGCGTCTTCGGCTCCTTCGTCTTCGGCGGCTCGCGGGTGATCTCCGAGTTCGGCGTGAGCCTCGCTGTCGCCGTAGCCCTGGATGCGCTGCTGATCCGGATGGTCGTCGTCCCGGCGCTCATGCACCTGTGCGGGCGGGCGAGCTGGTGGCTGCCGCGCCGGCTGGACAAGGCACTGCCGCAGGTGTCCGTGGAGGGGCCGTCGGACGGGCCGCCCCGGCCGCAGCACCCGGAGCCCGAGCCGCAGCCCGCCGGACTGACCGACTGAGAGCGACGCACACGCGGGTCGGTGACAGGCCGGAGCGGACCCGGCCGGTCATCGGCCCGCGCTCCGTACATTGAGGGTATGCAGGTGACAGTGATGAGGCGATGGCTGGCCCGTCATGAACGGATCAGGGACGCGGTCCCCGCGGTGGTGCTGATCGTCATCGCCCTGGTCGGCACGGCCGCGGGAAGTACCGGCTGGCACGCCCCGCGGCTGGCGGGCGTGGCCTGGACGGCGCTGGCCTGCGTCCTCCTGGTGTTTCGCAGCCGCCGGCCGCTGCTGGTCGTCGTGCTCACTCTGGCCGTCGATCTGACCGCCATGGCCCCTGGCCCCCGGCCACGCCTCGACTCCGGCCGCGAGCCTCGTCGCCCTGTACACGCTCGCCACCCGCGGCAGCCGGCGTACCGCCTGGATCACCGGTGTCACCGCCTCCGTCGCGATCACCGGGGTCTACGCCGCCGCTCATCAGGATCCGCTCCTCGTGGGCACCAGCCTGCTGCGGTTCGACTTCGCGATCGCGGCCACCGCCCTGGGTGACGCCGTCCGCAGCCGCCGCCGGCACCTCGCCCGGGTCGAGGCACGCGCGGAGAGCGCCGAGCGGACCCGGGAGGAGGAGGCCCGGCGCCGGGTCACCGAGGAACGTGTGCGTATCGCCCGCGAACTCCACGACGTCGTCGCCCACCACATCACCCTGGTCAACGCCCAGGCGGGGGTGGCCCACCACCTCATGCGCACCGACCCCGACCGGGCGTACGAGGCCCTGGCCCACATCAAGGACAACAGCCGTGCCGCCCTTGACGAACTGCGGGCCACCGTCGGCCTGCTGCGCCAGCCCGACGACGCGCCCGACTCCCGGGCCCCCATCCCCCGCACTGGCCGACCTGGACACCCTGATCAGCAGCGTGCGCGGCAGCGGTACGTCCGTGACGGTGGCCCGCACGGGCGTACGTCGGCCGCTGGCGCCCTCCACCGAACTGACGGCCTACCGCATCATCCAGGAAGCCCTCACCAACACCCACAAACACGCCTCCGGGGCGCACGCCGAAGTGACCCTGGACTACGGCGCGACAACCCTGCGCGTCACCGTCACGGACGACGGTCCGCCGCACACCGCGAAGGGACCTGGTACCGGCCACGGCCTCATCGGCATGCGCGAGCGCGCCACCGCCATCGGAGGAACCGTCACCGCCGGTCCGCGCCCCGAGGGCGGCTTCCTAGTCAGCGCCGAACTGCCGCTCACCCTCGTCTCCACCACCGTCTGACCCACCCGTGAGGAAACCGCCGCCCATGACGATCCGTGTTCTGCTCGCCGACGACCAGGCCCTGCTGCGCGGCACCTTCCGGCTGCTCATCGACGCGCAACCCGACATGGAGGTCGTCGCCGAGGCGTCCGACGGCCACGAAGCCGTACGACTGGCCCGGTCGGAGCGGGCCGACGTCGTGGTGATGGACATCCGCATGCCCGGCGTCGACGGCATCGAGGCCACCCGGCTGATCGGGCAGGACGAGGACCTGGCCGGAGTGAAGGTGCTCGTCCTCACCACCTTCGAGGTCGACGAGTTCGTCGTCGAGGCGCTCCGGGCGGGCGCGAGCGGCTTCCTCGGTAAGGGCATCGAACCCGCCCAACTCCTCGACGCCGTCCGGCTCGTCGCGGCGGACGAGGCGCTGCTCTCTCCTGTCGCGACCAAGAAGCTGATCGCCCGGTTCCTCGCTCAGCCGTCCCCGGGTGTACTCGCCGACTCCGGCCGCCTGGTCACTCTCACCCCCCGGGAACGCGAGGTGATGACCCTCGTGGCCACCGGCCTGTCCAACACCGAGATCGCCGAACGGCTCTTCGTCACACCCGTCACCGTCAAGACCCGCACAAACCGTGCCATGGCCAAACTCGGCGCACGAGACCGCGCCCAACTCGTCGTCATCGCCTACGAGAGCGGCCTGGTCCGCGCCGGAGAAACACAGCCCTGAACCCGGCTCGCCCCCGGTGTCGCTCCTGCCTACCGATCTCCGCCTTGACCAGCCCGAGTACCCCACCGAGACGGCACACCAGCCCCGGCGACCGGCGGAAATCGGGAGGGCGGGTCCTCGATACGGCTTGGCAGGGGACCCCGCGCCTGCCGCTCAGGGCGGGTGCCGCCGCGTACGGCGGGCTGGCCTGCGCGTTTTTCGCTGCCCACGGCATCCACCGGTTACAGCTCTTCGGCGAGGATGCGCTGATAACGCTCGACCTTGCCGCTGTGCGTGTTCATGAATTCTCTCCTGACCGTGCGGCGAACTCCGGGGACAGACGTGCAGCACCGTCAAGGCGGATTACTTCCGCGTTCAGGTAGGGGTTGCGAATGATCGCCTCGGCGAGCAAAGCGTATTCCTCCGATTTTCCCAACCGTTTCGGGAAAACGATGTCCCCCATGAGAATCTGTTGGGCCCGGGGAGAGGACAGACGGGGCGTGGCGATGGCGCCCGGCGCGATGGCACAGACCCGGACACCCATCGGTGCAAGGTCGCGTGCCATGGGCAGTATCATCCCGACGACCGCGCCCTTGGCCGCAGCGTAGGGGACCATGGTGGCCTGGCCGTCGAAGGCGCTGATGGAGGCGGTCTGCACGATCACGCCGCGCTGTCCGTCGTCATCTGGAATGTTGGCAGCGAATGCCGCCGCCGAAAGCCGGGCAAGGTTGAAGGGGCCGAGTACATGCAGTTCGAAGTTCGCGCGCAGAATTTCTTTCTCCATTACCGACCCGTCCTCGTTCACGAGCCGCAGGCTGGGAATGATCACCCCGGTGGCGCTGACCGCGATGGAGAACACGCCGAGCGACTGAGCGACGGAAATGGCGGCGGTCACGGCATCGTCGTCGTTGGAGTCGCCGGCGACGACAGCTACCCGATCACCCAGTTCGGCCACGAGCGCGGCGGCTCTGTCGCTGTCCGGGTCCAGTATGACGACGCCGACCCCCTGTGCCTTGAGTCGGCGGACGGTTGCGCCGCCGAGCCCGCCCGCGCCTCCGGCGATGACGGCGGAACGCCCTGTGAGCTGCATAGTGTGATCCTTAGGTAGGAGTGCCGACAGGTGGCAGACGGTGAGCCGCAGATGCAGTCACCTCGTCACGAGCGCTGGATGACCGGGAGGATGAGTCGGCTGGGATGCTGAGGACCGTGGAAGATCCGGTTGACGGCGATGCGGGGTTCGTCGGAGCCATGGGTGATGTCGCCGCCGGTGTTGGTATTGCGGTCGTAGTGAGGAAAGTTGCTGCTGGAGATCTCCAGGCGGATGCGGTGGCCGGGGAGGAAGACGTTGGCGGTAGGACCGAGGTCGACTGTCAGCTCATGGCTCTGGTCAGGTTCGAGGAGATCTGGCGCGGTGAGAGAAGCGCGATAGCGGGCGCGTAGGATGCCGTCGGTGAGGTAAAGGGCTCGGCCGTCGGGAAACACGTCGAGAAGTTTGGCGGTGAAGTCTGTGTCGCGTGCGGAGGAAGACACGTGCAGGACCAGAGACACTTCTCCTGTCACTTCGAGTGGCTCGCCAAAGACATGCGTGGTGAAACACAGAACGTCCTCGCGGATCTCGACGGAACTCTGGTCGAGAGGTCCGGCGTTGAGTGCGGCTCCGGCGACGCCACCAGGCGGGAGGCTCCGGCCACCGATGCTGGGCACGGGGTCAACAGGGTTGTAGCGGTAAGTGTCTACGCCCTCGCTAGCGGGTGCGTCGAGGCTGAGAACGCCGTCGCCTGAGGAAGTATTGGCGTGGCCCGAACTCTTGAGGAAGTAGTCGACGTAACGGGTATCGGGCAGTGGCCAGTCCGGTTCGTCGCGCCATCGGTCGATGCCCATCACGAAGATCCGTACAGGAGCGTCGCCCGCGTCGGCGGCCGTGTCACCGCGCAGATGGTGGTTGAAGAACCGCAGGTGAGCGCCAGTGATATCTGCCGCCAAGGCGTTCGCGCGCAGGCCGAAGGCCCGGTCACGGTAGAAGCCTTCCTGGTTGCGGTGGTCCCACGGGCCGATGATGAGCCGCTGGTTCTGCCTGGCCGCGGGGCTAGCGGCTTCGGCGCGCATGCGGATGAAAGCCTTGGTTGTCTCGGGCACGAAGAAGTCGAACCAGCCCCCGACGTGCAGGGCCGGGGTGGTGATGTCGGTGATCCGTTCGCTCGGGGAGACCTCGGCCCAGTAGGTGTCTTGCACGGGGTGTGCCAAAGACTCCCTCCACCACGGCGAGAGTTCGTTGAGGAGCGGCTGGTCGCCGACCGGCAGCTTGAGCAGATGAGGCTGAGGGTCGGCAACCAGGTCTGCTGCCTGGATGAGGGCGGCCGAATCTCCCGCACCCCGTTGGAGGGACCTCAAAGCGAGCAGTTGGGTCATGCTCGCGCTCCACGTGAGGGTGGTGTGCCAGAACATCGCGCCGCCCCGGCTGTACCGAGTGTGATGGAAGTCGATGGGGGCGGTCGTGGGCGCAATGGCATTCAGGCCGTCAGGGTGTTGTGACGCTGTCGACCACTGGGTCATGCCGAGGTATGACGCACCATAGGACCCTACTTTTCCGTCGCACCAAGGCTGCTGACGGATCCACTGCACGGTGTCGACGCCATCGGCCGCGTCATCGACCTGAAGGCGGAAAGTACCGTCCGACCCCCATGTGCCACGGCAGTCCTGCCACACCACGGCGTAGCCGGCCTCGACGAACGCCAGCGGGCTTGGCAGCAGCGGCTGGCCGAACGTGACGAGCATGTCCTTGCCGTAGGGCAATCTCACAAGCAGCGCCGGCGCGGGTCCGCTGTCGGGCAAGTACAGGTCCGTCGCCAGCGTCACGCCGTCCCTCATGGGGACCATCACGTTCTTGTCGACTGTGTAGGTCACTGCTTCTCCTCGTCGCACTGAACTCATGCCGGTGTCCGGGGGTGTGCTCCAGCCGTCGTGTCTCGCAGCGTGGTCGGTGCGCTGGTGGGCCATCAGCACGGACTCCGCCTTGTGCTGGTCGCAGTTGGTCTCGGGGAGCTGCGGTTCTGTACCGCGTAGCCATGGGTCGCGAACATCGCGGCCGTGCCGCTGTCGAAGGTGTCGCGAATCGCGTAGTACGGCGTGAAGTTGCTGAGGATGGACGGGAAGTGGCCGGGAGCGGGATCCGTGGATGAGGTTCCGGGCAGGGAGAGGTCGCAGCCGATGAGGGTGCCGTCCCGCATCGGTACACCGATGTGACTGACGACCTGCTGGTACGTCGCAGGTCGAGTGTACGACCACCAGTCCGGGGCGCCACTGCTCGTCCCTGCCACCGCGTTCGCAGAGGTGGTCAGGCAGAGGCTGGCGGGCAGGCACAGGGCGACAACCATGATCACCTTGGCTCGCAGGCGGTCGAAGGCCGCCGGCGCTTTGGGCATGCGTAATGCTGCGGGTCTTGACACGCGAAACATGCTGACTCCGTTCTATGCGGCTTCGGAAGCCCTGATTCCGGGTGCATCTGTGGCCGTCACGGACGTGGTCAGGCGCCCCGCGCGACGCCGGACGGCCGAAGAAACGGAGAGGGCCACCGGCACCGGGCAGTCCCGGACGACGGCAAGCTGCCGGCATGCGAAGGTCGCGAGCATTCTGGTTGTGCCGACGTTGAAGTCGCCAGCCATGGTGCCGGGGCGCACGAGTCCGTTGCCGAGCAAAGCAGAGCCGGCGGCAGCACTCACTGAGAAGACCAGGAGCTGATCCATGGTCGGAAACTAGCTTCCCAGTATCGGAGAATCAACCTCTCAGACAGACTGAGCTTGCAATTCCCCGGCTCTCCCCCAAAGCGCTCGCCGATCAAGCCGAGGCGAACCAGGAGGTGCCGCCATGTTCGTCGAGCAGGTGGACGGGCTGACCGAGCGGTTCGCGCGACGCACACCGCTGCTGCGCTGCTCGCTGGAGCAGACCGCGCTGGCGCTTGCTGAACGTCCGGGCGCCCGGCCGGCCGCGCACCTGTCCATCCCGACGAGTGCGAACTCCCTGCTCAGGCTCGTACACAGGCTTCCGGACAAGCATGTCGGCACAGCACCGCCTGTGCTGGGCGTCGATGATCTCGCCCTGAAGAAGGGGCACGTCTACGGAACGATCATCTTGGCCATGGAGACCGGAGAACGCGTCGAGGTCCTGCCCGGCCGCACCGCGGCCACCCTCACCGCATGGCTCCGCGCACACCCCAGAGCGGAGATCGTCTGCCGGGACCGGGCCAGTGCCTACGCCGAGGCCATGCCCACTCGCCCTATCTCCACCGGCGTTGCAACGAGGGATGCACGGACGCAGCACGGCTGCACGCGGAGATCGCCGAACTCGGCTTCACCGGCAGTGAGCGGACTGTGCGCCGGCACCTCCAGCAGATCCGGGCCAGCGGTAAACCCGCACCCGACAGGCCCAAGGCACAGACGGTCCGCCCAACCACGTGGCTGATCACCTCGACGGCATGGTCATGGCAGATGACGGTCACGGCAGTCGAGGCAGGTCGCTCGCCGCTCGCCTGCTGTGCGGCTCCGCCCGAGAAGCAGCGGAACATCACGACCGCCCACGCAGGCTCCTCACGAAGAGGCTTCGCCTTTCTTGCGGCAGGCCGTCTCGTGAGCAAAACGAGTACACGTGTGCGCTAAAATAGTACATTTGTACGCATCAAGAGTTGATGCGGGACCGCACGCCGCAGTCGCTGTGCCCTGAGCTGAGCCCTCACCGTCCGTGCCCCTTGCACGTCTCATCGTCCGGAGCAGCCAAGGCATCGATGATCTGGTCCCGCTTGGCGGGAGCAGACCTGGCTATCCTGCTCGCAACCGTCCGCCGGCGGGGTGTGCGCCGCAGGCGGCGAGAGCCGGGAGGCAACCATGTTGGACTTGCATCGCCTCATGCTGCTTCGAGAGATCAAGACCCGAGGCAGCATGAGCGCTGCGGCACGCAACCTCTCCTACAGTCATTCGGCAATCTCCCAGCAGATGGGCCTGCTGGAAAAGGAGACAGGTGTCGTCCTGCTGGAACGGTCAGGACGTGGCGTGCGCCTCACAGACGCCGCTGAGCAACTGGTCCGGCACACCGAGGCGGTACTGACCATTCTGGAGCGTGCCGAGTCGGACCTGGCCTCAGCGCACGCGGAGGTCCGTGGCTCTGTCAGAATTGCCGCGTTCAGCACCGTGATACGGACCGTGATGCCTGAAGCGCTGCTCAGGCTGCGACAGCTGTATCCCGAGCTGGATGTCGAGGTTGAGCAGTTCGAGCCAGAGGAGGGGCTGGCACGTCTGGCTGGGAACCGAGTCGATTTGCTGGTGGCCGATGAGTATCCGAGCATCCCCCTCTCGGTGGGGTCGGCTCTGCACGCAGAACTGCTGTGCAGCGATCCCGTACGCGTATACCTGCCGGCAGGCGGGACCACCGACAGCGTGGCCGATCTTGGTGAGGTCTCCTGGGTGATGGAGCCCAGCGGCACAGCTTCTTTCGCTTGGGCTCAGCGACTGTGTCGCGAGATGGGTTTTGAGCCCAAAGTGCGCTACCAGTCCGCGGACTTGTTGTTTCATCTGCGGATGGTCGAGGCTGGCCTGGCTGCCGCATTTCTGCCTGGCCTGGTCGTGAAAGAAACCAGCAATGATCTGCGCACAAGTACGGTGTTCAGTGACGATTTGACGCGTGGAATCCACGCCATCTCGCGGCAAGGAAGCCAGGGGCGACCAGTGATTCTCGCCTGTCAGGCTGTCCTCCGCGAGGTCATGGCAACACTGTCCACAGCCAGTCCCTGATTGCCGGGTCCCCGCCGCCGGCGACTGGCGAGGGGGCAGTTCACGAATCGCCGTATCAGGGTGTTGTCCGGCACGGTTAAGGCCGAACCGGTGGATCAGGAAATACCGAAGCGGCAACTACGCCGCGCTGATGCCCGGATGCCGCAAGGAAGTTCTGCGTTCGCCACAGCCCCAGCGACAAAACAGCATCCCGAGTCACTCTTCCGTCCCGTCGACAACTAGTGTCTTGTGATTCTTTTTAGGGAATCCGGGGCGTCTGTGATCCTTCATTCCGGTCTGGATCTCTCCCCTGAACAGATGGCCGAGTTGCGGAAGTTGGCGGGTTCGCGGGATGTGCCGACTGTCGTGGCGCTTCGCGCACGGATCGTGCTGTGGTCGGCCGAGGGGCGGCGGCGCGTCCAGGGCCGGCGCTCGCAAGCCGGCCCGACCTGTCAGTTGTACTTACATTCCATGGTAACTAATCGTCGCTTTTCCTGAAGCGTGGTCGAACCTACCGTGAGGCGCAACAACCCTGAACGGAGGACACCATGGCGCAGGGCCAGCTTCCCCTTGCCCATCGGGCATCCGACCTCATCGGGTCGATCATCGACTCCTCGACGTCTCTGCTTGCACGCCAGACCCACGACATCGTCCGCTTCGCCATGGGCGCCCCCAGCGATGACCTCATGCCTGTGGAGCTCCTCGACCGCTACTCCGCGCACTCGGTTCCCGGCAAGTACAGCTATGGCTCCACCGAAGGCGAGCCCGACCTCGTCGAGCAGATCATCAAGCTCCAGACCGACCATGGCATCGCCACCACGGCCGACCGGATCACGGTGACCACCGGCGGCATGCAGGGCCTCGATCTGGCCTGCAAGCTCTTCGTCGATCCCGGTGACCTCGTCATCGTTGAAGGCCCTACCTACACCAATGGCAATGCGACCGCTCTGTCGTACGGCGCCCAACTGATCGAGGCGCCTTTGGACGACAACGGGCTGGTTGTGGAGGCTCTGCCGGACCTTGTCGCACAGGCCGGCCGAACGCCCAAGGCGATCTACACCATCCCGAACTTCCAGAACCCTTCTGGTGTCACCCTGTCGCAGCGACGCCGCGAGCTGCTTCTTGACCTCGCCGGCCAGTGGGGTTCGGTCATCATCGACGACGACCCTTACGGCTTGCTGCGCTTCGAGAACCGCCCGATCCCCGCGCTGAGCCAGCTGGACCCTGGCAATCGCTTGATCTTCTCGGTGCGGACCTTCTCCAAGATTCTCGCTCCTGGCCTGCGTATCGGCTGGGTTGATGCGGACCCGGGCCTGCAGTCCCTGCTCATCAACGCCAAACAGGCCATGGACACCTGCACGAGCGTGCCCGCCCAGCGGACCGTCACCGACTTTCTTGCCGGCGGACACCTTCAGCCTCATCTCGAGCGTGTGCGCGGACTTTATCGCGAGCGCAAGGACGCGATGCGTACTGCCCTGCAGCACCACTTCGGCGACGCGGTCCGTGTCACCGATCCCGACGGTGGGTTCTTCTTGTGGGTGACCTTCGCTGGCAAGGTGGTCGACACCCAGGCGCTGTTCGAAACCGCGTTGGCAGAGGGCGTTGCGTACATTCCCGGCCCGGCTTTCTCTACCGCCGACAACTTCCATGACGCACTTCGCCTGTGCTTCGCCACCTCCACGCCTGAGCGCATCGACGAGGGTGTCGCCCGGCTCAAGCGTGCTGTCGACGCGATCGGAGCTGCCCGATGACCCGCCGCACCGCCATCGTCACCGGCTCCACCTCCGGTATCGGTCATGACATCGCCCGCCGCCTGCACGCTGACGGCTTCAATGTCGTCATCACGGGCCGCGACGAAGAACGTGGCCGGCAGGTCCGTGCGCAGCTCGGTGCTCACGCCACTTTCATCGCACTCGATCTGACCGCCGACGGAGCACCTGCCGCCCTGACGGACGCCGCCATAGACACCTATGGGCGACTTGATGTCGTCGTCAACAACGCCGCTCAGGATCACACCGGCGACCTGCTCGACGTCCCTCTCAAGGATATCCGGCAGGTTTTCGAGGTGAATACCCTCGCTGCCATCGCCGTCCTTCAGGAAGGCGCCAAGCGCATGCACCACGGCGGCGCCATCATCAACATCAGCTCCCGCCTGGCCTCCATCGGCGTTCCCACCATGAGTATCTACAGCGCCACCAAGGGCGCCATCAATGCGCTCACCACGGCCGCCGCTGTCGAGCTCGCCGACCGCAACATTCGTGTCAACGCCGTGGCACCCGGTATGACCCGAACCCCCCTGTACGACGCCTGGGTGAACGACCAGGCGGATCCAGAGCAGACCGAACGCGATGTTGTAGCCGACATCCCTCTCGGACGTCTCGCCGCACCAGGCGACGTGGCCGCCGCGGTCAGCTTCTTGGCCTCGGAGGAAGCGAATTACATCACCGGCGCCTGCCTCCCGATCGACGGCGGCTACACCGCTCGCTGACCTGAACGTATCGCCCACGAAGGGACGCACCATGTCTACTACCCCGACCGTCCTTGACGGACCGGCCCTGTGGTCCGCCCAGGCCCACATGCCGTCCGTCCTGGGACGGCAGCTGGTCATCGAGCGCGGCGAAGGCTCCTACCTTCACACCACCGACGGCCGCCGCCTCTTCGACGGCACCGCAGGTCTGTGGCACGCGAACATCGGCCATGGTCATCCCGCACTCGCTGAAGCCGCGCACGCTCAGATGCTGAAGCTGGAGACCTACCACATCTTCGCCAGGTTCGCCAACGACCAGGCCCTCACCCTGGCTGAGCGCCTGGCCGGTCTGTCGCCCATCGACGATCCCAAAGTCATCCTCAACTCCGGCGGCTCGGACGCCATCGACGTCGCCTGCAAGCTCGCCCGCCGCCACTGGCAGCGCGAAGGACGCCCCACCAAGACCATCATCCTCAGCCGTGAGCACGCCTACCACGGACTGCACGCCTACGGCACCAGCATCGCCGGCCTCGACTTCAACCGCGAGGGATACGGCACCGACTCGCTCGTGCCCGAGACAGCCCGCGTCCCCGTGCACGACGCCGACGCCATCGCGCGTACGATCGCCGACCTGGGCGCGCAGAACATCGCCGTCCGGACTGGTTGTCGCCCTGTCCGCGAAGGCCGCCCTGCGCCGCATGCGCGCTTCCCTGCATGCCGAACTCGGAATTGAGCCGTCCAGGCCCGCAGCGGCACTCGACTCGAGCCCATCCTGAAGCGGCCTGCGCAGCAACAGCTTGCAAGCGGCCACACATATTCACGTCAAGAGAGCATCACCCTCACCATTCCTGGAGAACCGAATGCCAGAACCGGACCTCGTCTTCATAGCCACCAACGATCTGGTCGGCATCACCCGGGGAAAAGCGCTGCCGATCACGCCGATCACGCCCCTCGACTCAGCCCTGACTACCGGAGTCGGGTGGACGCCGGCCAATCTGGCTCTCACCTCCTCAGGCGGCATCCTTTCCGGCAATCCCTTCGGCACTCGAGGCGACCTGCGCCTGCTGCCGGACCCCGGCTCCGCCGCTGATCTCCCAGCGGACGAGGCCGCCCCCGCGATCCGCCTCTACCTGGCCGACCAGGTAGAACTGGACGGGACACCGTGGCGCTACTGTCCGCGCGGTGCACTGAAGTCCGTGCTCCAGCGACTGCACGAACGCACAGGCCTGACGCTCACGGCCTCCTTCGAGCATGAATTCATGCTGCCCGGCGTGACATCCGACGCACCTTTCACCTTCGGCCGGCTCAGGGCCGCCGAACCGTTCGGAACGGACCTGGTCCGCCTGCTGACTGCAGCAGGTCTGGAACCGGAGAACTGGCTGCCAGAGTACGGCGCAGGCCAGTACGAGATCACTCTCAAGCCGACCGATGCCCTCAAGGCTGCCGACCGGGCGGTACTGCTGCGCGAGATCGTGCGGGACCTGGCCAGGCGACGAGGTATCCCGGTCACGTTCGCTCCCGTCACCGACCCGAGCGGAACCGGCAACGGCGTGCACATCCACTTCAGCCTGCTCGACGAACACGGTGAGCCAGTCCTCTACGACGCCAACCGTCCCGGCGGACTGTCAGAGGTAGGCGCCCGTTTCGCGGCCGGCATCCTGCAGCACTCCTCCGCCGTGGCCGCCTGGACCGCGCCGTCGCCCGTTTCCTACATCCGGCTGGCCCCGGACCGCTGGAGCGTGGCGGGAAGTTACCTGGCAGAGCGCAACAGAGAAGCGCTCGTACGTATCTGTCCCACCACCTCCCTGTCCAAGACGCCCATCGAGCGCCAATTCAACCTCGAATACCGGGCAGCGGACGCCACCGCCAATCCCTGGCTGGCCCTCGGTGCGCTGGTCGCCGCCGGGCTGCAGGGAATCGAGGCGAACTATCCCCCGCCCCGTGTATGGCCGGAGGCGATGACCGACGCCGATGTCCCCCTTCTGCCCACTTCCACGCAGGCAGCTCTGGATGCGTTGCAAGAAGACGACGTAGCCCGGTCGTGGTTCGCACCGGAGCTGGTTGACCTGCATCTCGCCGTGCGGCGAGCCGACGCCGCAGAGGTAGACAATCTGGAACTGTCCGCACGATGCGAGAGGATCGCCGATGTCTACTGAGCAGACGCACGACGACAGCCGGCTTGCCGAAGAGCTGGCGGCCGGTATCGAGGCCATCCCGCTGATCGATCATCACGTGCATGGCACATTGCGCCATGAGCCGGACCGTCGGCAGTTTGAGGGGATGCTGTCGGAGTCGGATCGGCCGGTGCCTGACTGGATGACCCAATTCGACTCCCAGGTGGGACTGGCGATCAGGCGATGGTGCGCCCCTCTGCTCGGTCTTGCACCTCTTGCCTCAGCTGACGACTATATGGAGCGTCGGCAGGAACTGGGCGAGGCGGAGGTCACCCGGCGCCTGCTGCACGGCTCAGGTGTGGAGACTGTGGGCGATCACGAAATTCCCCAGGTGGGGCGGGTTCTGCGTCACGTAATTCCCCACCCCCGCGGTCACGTAATTCCCCATGGGGACGAGGGG
>NZ_JBEPAP010000070.1:0-50067 GCF_040298665.1 Streptomyces sp. NPDC001508 | reverse complement strand
TTCGTCGCCCGCGAGATCTACCGACACCTACCCCACGTGACCCACCCCACCAAACCGCTCCCACAGACCGCTTGACGATCTATAGGAGCTTCCCCGCCCCGGGGCCACGCCGCCTCGCTCCGGCGGGCGGCCCCTTCAGCTGAGCGAGTCGGACGGTGGGTGGGCGAGCGGATGGGGGCGCGCCTCCCGAAACGTCTCGTCATGCCACGCCGGTCCCCCGGGATCGTCGGCCGGCAGCAAGTCGTACGCGTCGGACCCCACCGGACCTCCGCTGCACTCCGCGCCCTGTGCCACCCGGACGCCCTCCGCCTTCCGCTCCGGCCTGAGCCACGCCTTCCGCTCCGGCTTCGACCGCGCCTTCCGCTGCGGCTTCGGCTGTGGCTTCCGCCCGGACTCCGGCTCCGGCTTCCGCCCGGGCTCGGCGGCAGTCCTCCGCCACCGCCGCGACAGCCAACCCCTCCCCCGCCGCAGCCACACCCGCACCCGCCGGGTCCGCAGTCGCCACGCCCGTACCAGCAACGCCACCGGGACGCCCACGCTCACGATCCACGCTCCTGTCGCGCCGCCCGCCTGCCACCACACAGGACCGAACCGGGCGAGCGCCGAGGTCCCGAGCGGCCCGCCCGCCGCCTCGGCGAGCACCGCGAACACCGCCGCGCACATCCCCGCGGCCAGCACCACCATCCCCGCGGTCCGTGCGGCGGACCACGCGGACCGCCCGGCCCGCACCGCCGCCGCGTCCTCGCCGGCACCGGTGTTCGCGTCCGCGCCCGGACGCGCGTCGCCCCGTCCCACCGCCCCCGCGACCGTGAACCAGGCCACGGTCAGTCCCGCAGCCAGCGGAACCGCCCCGGCCGCCCAGTTGTACGGGCCCCCTGTCCCCGCGTCCGGGACCCCCGCCAGCAGCGGAAACGGCGGCAGCAGCGGCGCGGGATCGGAGGACAGCGGGGACACCACATGCCCGGTGCCGAGGACGAATCCGGGTCCGAGACCGTAGGCGGCCGACCAGACGGCCGCGTTCGGCACCAGCCCCACGCACAGCAGCAGCACCGCGAACCGCCCGGACCAGCCGTCCGTCAGCTGAAGGAAGGCCCCGTAGGCCGCCCCGCCGTGCGCCACGAGGGACGCCGCGAGCAGCAGCGCCCCGCCCCCGACGAGCACCGCCGCCCCGGCCCCGGCGGCCCGCGCCGCCGTACCGAGGCCCGAGCCCGGTCCGGCTGCGGAGCCCGGCCCGGGAGCTGGGCGGCGCAGCCGCTCGGGCCATACCGCCACGAGGCCCGGCAGCGACTTCGGTGACGCGGGCGGCCGGCCGTACGCCGTCCACACCCCCGCGCCCGCCGCGCCCGCGGCGATCAGCGGCACGCACACGGCGACCCAGCGCCACTCCGGCCGCAACTCGCCGCCCCGGGCGTACAGGGTGGCGAGGCCGGCGACGGCGAGGTAGCCGAGGACGACGCCGGCCCACGCCGTGCCCGCGGCGACCGGCGGCGGCCCGTCGGAGTCCTCCGGCGCGTCCACCGCGTCCCGCGCCGCCCGGTACAGCGCCCACACCGGCGGCACGAGCAGCAGCAGCGGGGTGATGCCCATGGGCGCGGGAGCACCGGACAGCGTGTCGGTGCGGATGAGTTCGACCCCGTGCGCGAGCAGCCACAGCGTGGCGGCGAGGTGCAGCGCGCCGCCCGGCCCGCTGTCGGGGTACGGCGAACTGATCCACAGCACCAGTACGAGCACGGCGGACGAGCCGAGCCCGAGACCGGCCGCGATCACACCGCCCACGAGGCTCGCGCCCCAGCCGGGCGAGCGGTCGCGCAGCCGGGTCGGCAGGGACGACAACGACGGTCGGCGAGCGGTCTTCTGCGTCACGACCGCCATGCTCCCAACGACACGCGCTTTCCGGCTGTAACGGGCGAACCACCGAAGTGTCGCTCAATATATGTTTATGTTCTTTATCACACGAAAGGGCGTACAGTGACGCAGAGCCCCGCGAACCCGCCGCCGCGGCCCGAAGGGAAAAGGGCGACAGACCGTCAGGAAGCCGCGGAGGCACCGGACGTGACGGCCCCCCACTCCTCCCCGGCTTCCCTCGCGACCGAGGACACGACCACCCCCACCCTGACGCCCGCTCAGGCGTTCGACGCCCTCTACGCGTTCTGCGCCCCCGCCCTCGTACGGCAGACCTATCTGCTCACCGGGCGCCGCGAACTCGCCCGCGAGTCCGTGGAGCGGGCCTTCCAACTGGCCTGGCAGAACTGGCCGAAGGTGGCCCAGGACCCGGACCCCGCGGGCTGGGTGCGGGCGATGGCGTACGAGTGCGCCCTGTCGCCCTGGCATCGCTTCCGCCCCCGCTACCGGTATCCCGAACCCCCGCCCGCCGACCCCGGCGACCGCGTACTGCTGAAGGCGCTCCTCGCCCTGCCGCCGTCGTACCGCCGCACGCTCGTGCTGTACGACGGCGTCGGGCTCGGCCTGCCCGAGACCGCGGCGGAGACGGAGGCGAGCACCCCGGCGGCGGCGAACCGGCTCACGCACGCCCGCGCCGAACTGGCCGCGCGCGTCCCGGAGCTGTCGGACCCCGCGGTGCTCCACCGGCGGCTGGCCGAACTGGCCTCCACGGAACGGCTGCGGGCGCAGAAGCCGGAACCGGTGCGCACCCGCAGCGAACGCCGGAACCGCTTCTGGACCCAGGCCGCCATCGCCTTCACGGTCGCGATCATCGGTTCGACGGCCCTCACGCTGCGCACCGCGCCTACGCACTACGAACCCCCGCTCGCCCCGGCGCAGGCGGTGCGGGGCGTTCCGCCGAAGCCCGCGCTGGGCCCGCTGTCGCACACGGAGCAGCAACTGCAGGCCAAGCTGCGCACGGAGACCGCGAGCGGGCCGGAACGGCTGGTACCGCTCACCCGTTGAACGATTTCTCGCACCGAGCAGACGGAAGGGGTCCGCATCCGGTCGGATACGGACCCCTTCGTCGGCTGCCGGACCGGCCGCCGCTCGCGCCGCGGGGCTGCTGCCCGGTCGCTCAGCTGCCGAGGATGCCGCGGGCCAGCTCGGCCGTCTCGGTCGGCGTCTTGCCGACCTTGACGCCGGCGGCCTCAAGGGCCTCCTTCTTCGCCTGGGCGGTGCCGGACGAACCGGAGACGATGGCGCCGGCGTGGCCCATGGTCTTGCCCTCGGGGGCGGTGAAGCCCGCGACATAGCCGACGACCGGCTTGGTCACGTTCTCCTCGATGAAGGCCGCGGCCCGCTCCTCGGCGTCGCCGCCGATCTCACCGATCATGACGATCAGGTCGGTGTCGGGGTCGTCCTGGAAGGCGGCCAGGGCGTCGATGTGCGTGGTGCCGATGATCGGGTCACCACCGATGCCGACGGCCGTCGAGAAGCCGATGTCCCGCAGCTCGTACATCATCTGGTAGGTCAGCGTGCCGGACTTCGAGACCAGGCCGATGCGGCCCGGCTTGGTGATGTCGCCCGGGATGATGCCGACGTTCGACTGGCCCGGGGTGATGATGCCGGGGCAGTTCGGGCCGATGATGCGGGTCTTGTCGCCCTTCTTGCCGGCGTACGCCCAGAAGGCGGCCGTGTCGTGCACGGCGATGCCCTCGGTGATCACGACGGCCAGCGGGATCTCGGCGTCGATGGCCTCGACGACCGCGTCCTTGGTGAACTTCTCCGGCACGAAGATGACGGAGACGTCGGCGCCGGTCTTCTCGATGGCCTCCTTGACGGTGCCGAAGACCGGTACCTCGGTGCCGTCGAAGTCGACGGTCTGACCCGCCTTGCGCGGGTTCACGCCGCCCACGACGTTGGTGCCGTCACCGAGCATGAGCTTGGTGTGCTTCATGCCGGTGGCGCCGGTCATGCCCTGGACGATGACCTTGCTGTCCTTGTTGAGCCAGATAGCCATGGTGTGTTGGTGTCCTCGTCCTGAGTGCTTACTTGGCGGCGGCCAGCTCGGCGGCCTTGTCGGCCGCGCCGTCCATGGTGTCGACGCGCTGCACCAGCGGGTGGGCGGCGTCGGAGAGGATCTTGCGGCCCAGTTCGGCGTTGTTGCCGTCGAGGCGGACGACGAGCGGCTTGGTGACCTCCTCGCCCTTGTCCTCCAGCAGCTTCAGGGCCTGCACGATGCCGTTGGCGACCTCGTCACAGGCGGTGATGCCACCGAAGACGTTGACGAACACGGAGCGTACGTCCGGGTCGCCGAGGATGATCTCCAGGCCGTTGGCCATGACCTGGGCGGAGGCGCCGCCGCCGATGTCGAGGAAGTTGGCGGGCTTGACGCCGCCGTGCTTCTCACCGGCGTACGCGACCACGTCCAGGGTCGACATGACCAGGCCGGCGCCGTTGCCGATGATGCCGACCTCGCCGTCGAGCTTGACGTAGTTGAGGTTCTTCTCCTTGGCTGCGGCCTCCAGCGGGTTGGCCGCGGCCTTGTCGTGCAGTTCCTCGAAGTCCGGGTGACGGAACTCCGCGTTGTCGTCCAGGGACACCTTGCCGTCGAGGGCGATGACCTCACCGGAGGCGACCTTGGCCAGCGGGTTCACCTCGACCAGGAGGGCGTCCTCCTTGATGAAGGTGTCCCACAGCCTGACGAGGACATCGGCGACCTTGTCCGCGACCTCGGCCGGGAACTTCGCCGCGGCGACGATCTCCTTGGCCTTGGCCAGGTCCACGCCGTCGATCGCGTCGATCGGGGTCTTGGCGACGGCCTCCGGACGGGTGGCCGCCACCTCCTCGATCTCCATGCCGCCCTCTACGGAGGCGATGGAGAGGAAGGTGCGGTTGGCGCGGTCGAGGAGGAACGAGACGTAGTACTCCTCGACGATCTCCGGGGCGGTCTCGGCGATCATGACCTTGTGGACCGTGTGGCCCTTGATGTCCATGCCGAGGATGTCCGTCGCACGGGCGACGGCCTCGTCCGCGGTAGCGGCCAGCTTCACGCCACCCGCCTTGCCGCGACCACCGACCTTCACCTGCGCCTTGACGACGGACTTGCCGCCCAGCCGCTCGGTGATCTCGCGCGCCGCCTCAGGCGTGTCGATGACTTCACCGGCCAGCACCGGTACATCGTGCTTGGCGAAGAGGTCCCTCGCCTGGTACTCGAACAGGTCCACGCGCTTCCGTCCCTATCAGTGATCTCGCGGTTCGTTGGATGCGTGGGCGTGCCGCGAAGGGCAGCGTGACGTCCGCATGTGTCACAAGGGATGCGCACACGGTGTCCGAGCGCGCGGCATGTCCGTCTCGCAGGTTATCGCTGCTTCAGGGGGGCCTCTAAATCGCGGGTCACACCTGAGCGGTGATACCTGTCACATGATGCCGGGTTGGCTGGCACGGCGTGCCGCAGGGGCGAGGCCCCACCGGGCTGGGGTTGACCCGGTGAGGCCTCTGGAAGGGCCCGAAGGGGCCCGGGGCGGTCGATCCCCACCCCCAATGGGGACCTGACCGCCCCGCCCGTGGGGGTGCGGGCCGGACGCGCCGACGGCATTCGGCCGTCCGACTCCGACTGCCCCACGGAGTCGGTGGGGGGTGGCGGCGTCGGTGGGGGTGGCGGCTCGCCAAACCCGCGGTCACGCCAGTCACACCAGTCGCATACGTCCATGCCCGTTTCGTTTGCCGCGCCGGTCACATCTGGCGCTCGGGGCGGTCGTCAGAGGCTCAGAGGCCGACGACGGCCCGTGCGCAGGTGCGGCGGGTGCGGGCGAATGCGGGCTGCATCCGGGGGGTGGGTGGCGGTCCGGGCGGGGAGCCGACCGGGCCTGCGCTAGCCGGGGAAGACCGGGATGTCCTGGTGAGTGTCCCGGGTCCCGGGCGGGGCGACGCGCACGGCGGTGCCGGGCACGAGCCACAGCGGCACCCGGTGCTGCGAGGTGAGGGCGTACAGGTCGGCATGGCGCGAAGTGCCGCCGTCGAGGGCCGACTTGCCCACCGTGCCGTCCGGGTCGCCGGCGGGGGCGGGGTGGGACGGGCCGACCGCGGCGGCCGCGGCGCGATGACCGCCACTGCGCGCCGCGGAGGACCCCGGAGCGGGGGCGGCGGTGCCGTACGGGCCGTGAAGCCCGACGGCCGACGTCCCGTGCGCGGCGGTCCGCCCATCGGTGCGCGGGGCCGATTCGAGGGACGCCTGCGGCTCGCCCCGCTCCCCCGGCACGGGATCCGAGGCGACCGGCCTGGGCGGCAGCAGCCCCGGCAGCTCGGAGAGCCCAGGCAGCGACGCCACCGGCAACGGGGTCACCGTTCCCCCGGGCAGCGCCGGCAGCGTGGGCCGGGAGGGCGTGGCAGGCGCTTCAGGCAGTGACGGCAGTGTGGGCCAGGAGGGCGTGGCAGGCGCTTCAGGCAGCCCCGGCAGCGACGGCAGCGTGGGCAGCGTGGGCCAGGAGGGCGTGGCAGGCACTTCGGGCAGCTCCGGCAGTGACGGCACCACCGTCCGCGCCTCATCCAAGGTCCGGTTCACCACCCCGACCACCTCCCCCACAGTCCCCACAACCCCACCGCCAACGGAACGCACCACACCCTCGCCCCCAGCCCCCACCACAAACCCCGCCCCGCCCCCGTGCCCGGACAACGGATCGCTGGTGAAGGCCCGCGCCGCGTCCCCCGGCGGAGTCGCCACGGACGAAGTCGATACGGACGAGGCCGGGCCCGGAGTCGTTACGGCCGTCGGCGGGGACGGGACCGTCACAGCCGGGGGCGCGGACGGGGCTGATATGGCCAAGGTCAGGCCGAGGACCGATCTCGCCGAGGCCGGAGGCGGGGGCGGGGGCCCGTCGGCCGCGTGGGCCCGTTGGCCGCAGAGGAGTCCGAGCGCGACCAGCGCACCCACCAGCACCGCCAGCCGCAGCGCACGCCGCCCGCCCGCCGTGCGGCAGACGCGCACAACGGCACCGGACAGAGCTGCTGCTGAGGCCAAGAGCGGGTGGATCCTCCCGTGCGGCGGAACGAGTGACAGGTCGGCGCGACGCGGCCACCGATCCTCGCACGGGGCGCCCGAGGGTGCGCAAGCCCCCCATACCGATGGCCGGTCATGTCCCTTTCCGCCCGGGTCTCATATGCCGTCCGGTATCGGCAGCGGACGCTTCTCGATCGCCGCCGCCATGACCTCGGGGAACAGATCGGGGGTGCAGGCGAAGGCGGGCGTCCCCAACGCGGCGAGCGCGGCGGCGTGTTCACGGTCGTAGGCGGGCGCCCCCTCGTCCGACAGCGCGAGCAGCGCCACGAACTGCACCCCGGACGCCTTCATCGCCGCGACCCGCTTGAGCATCTCGTTGCGTATGCCGCCCTCGTACAGGTCGCTGATGAGCACCACCACCGTTTCGGTCGGCCGGGTGATCTGCGACTGGCAGTAGGCGAGCGCCCGGTTGATGTCGGTGCCGCCGCCGAGCTGGGTGCCGAACAGCACGTCGACGGGGTCGTCCAGTTGGTCGGTGAGGTCGACGACGGCCGTGTCGAAGACGACGAGCCGGGTGTCGATGGACCGCATGGACGCCAGCACCGCCCCGAACACGGAGGCGTAGACGACGGACGCCGCCATCGATCCCGACTGGTCGATGCAGAGGACGACCTCCTTCTTCACGGACCGGGCGGCGCGGCCGTAGCCGATGAGCCGCTCCGGCACGATCGTGCGGTACTCGGGCAGATAGTGCTTGAGGTTGGCCGCGATCGTGCGGTTCCAGTCGATGTCGTGGTGGCGCGGCCGGTTGATCCGGGCACTGCGGTCGAGGGCACCGGTGAGCGTGGCCCGGGTCCGGGTGGCGAGCCGCTTCTCCAGGTCCTCGACGACCTTGCGCACGACCGCCCGCGCGGTCTCCTTCGTGGTCTCCGGCATCGCCTTGTTGAGCGAGAGCAGCGTGCCGACGAGGTGCACATCGGCCTCCACCGCCTCCAGCATCTCCGGCTCCAGCAGCAGGGAGTCAAGACCGAGCCGGTCGATGGCGTCCCGTTGCATGACCTGGACCACGGACGAGGGGAAGTAGGTCCGGATGTCGCCGAGCCAGCGGGCCACGGCCGGGGCGGACGCCCCGAGTCCCGCCGAACGTTCCCGTCCCGACTGCGGTCTGTCCCCCTTTCCGTAGAGCGCGGCGAGCGCGCCGTCCATCGCCGCGTCCTGTCCGCGCAGCGTGCATCCGGTCCCGTCGGCGGAGTCGCCGCCGAGCACCAGTCGCCAGCGGCGCAGCCGCTCCCCGGCGGCGTCCGGCCCGGCCGAGACGCCGTCAGCCTGCCCTGTCATGGTCTGCGTGGTCGTCATGTGCCCACCTGCGCCAGGTCCTTGTCGTCGGTGTCCAGTCCGAGCAGCAGCCGCACCAGCGGCAGTACGGCTTCAGCGCGCTCGGTGTCGGGCTCGGGTGCGAACCCGGGTATGCCCGCCGTCCGGCCGGCCGACGCGCCGCCCCGCGCTCCCGGACCGCGCCGCACCAGCTCGCCGAGGGTCCGCCGCACGCCCGGCTCGTACGCCGAGAACGTCCGCCGCAGCAGCGGCAGGACATCCGTGAACGCGTCCGCGGGCACCCCGGTCAGCCATGCGTCGACCAGTCCCAGCAGCCGTTCGTCGTGCACGAGCAGCATGCCTCCCCCGCCGCCCACGAAGCCCTCGATCCAGGCGGCGGCGTCCTGCGGCGGGGTGCCAGGCGAGAGCATCAGCCCCATCATCCGGGCCGCCTCGTCCTGCCCCACCTCGCCCTCGTCCAGCAGGAGCCGCACGGCCCGGCCGCGGATGACCCCGGGCACGGTGTCCCGGCCCGACAACGACCGCAGCACCAAGCGCCAGCGGGCCCGCAGGTCGCCGTGGCTCGCGGCGGAACTCTCGGTGAGGAGCCCCACCGCGCTGTGCACCGCGTCCACGTGGCCGCGCATGTGCTCTGCCGCGTCCGTGTCCAGGGCGGTGCAGGCCGGTGGCAGCCCGACGAAGATCCGCTCGGCGAGGCCCGCGGCGACCTCGGCGAGCGCCTTGGTGTCCGTGCCTCGCACGTCGCCGTAGCGCAACGAGCGGACCAGGGCCGGGAGGGCCTGCGCGAGATGGCCGACGTCCGTGTCGAGCGCGGCCCGGTCGGCGAGCACCCGCATCACCGTCGGGAGCGCGTCGCGCAGTCCGGCCAGCAAGCAGTGCTCGGCCAGCGCGGTCACCTCGGCGAGCGCCTGCGCGGCCGTCGCATCCGCCTCGGCCTTGGCGGTCGCGGCGGCGACCACCGTCGTGCCCCACACCCCGGCCTCGGCGACCCGCACGGACAGCTCCGGCTCCCAGCGCAGCCGCCACGTCTCCCGGAACGTGCCCGTGCTGCCCCGTGACCGGGCCGGCTCGCCCCAGCCGATGCCCAGCAGCCGCAGCCGGTGCAGCAGCCGGCTGCGCCCGGAGTCGGTCTCCTTGCGCAGGTCCAGCTCCAACTCCCGTTCCAACGCCTCGGGTTTGAGCCGTAGCCGCCGTTGGAGCACGGTCAGGTCCCGCTGCAACGGCACGGCGGGCGCCGCGTCCGGTACCTCCCCCAGCACATCGCCCACCACCAGCCGGTCGTGCACGAGTGCCAGCGGCACGTCCGAGCCGTCGCACATCACCGCGCGCACCGCGTCGGTCGTCTCGGTCAGCCCCGGCAGCGGGCGTCCGCGCATCGCGGCGAGGGTTTCGGCCAGTCGGACCGCCTCGATGACATGTGCGGACGAGACGATCCGGTCCTCCTCGCGCAGCAGCCCCGCCACCTTGGTCAGCCACCGCTCGACCGGCCGGTCCGTGGCGCCGAACAGATGCCCGTACCAGCCCGGCGAGTCGATGCCCGCCCCGTAGCCGCTGACCCGGGACAGCCTGCGGTGCGTCCACGGCACCCATGTCATGTCCACCTTGACCTTGGGCAGCCCCTTCAGCAGGGCCCGGTCGGCGGTGACGGCGCTCTTCCGGCGCAGCGCGGGCACATGCCACGCCCCGCACACCACGGCCACGCGCTCGCCGGACTCCCGCTGCGCGGCCCGTAGTCGGAGCCGCATATACGCCTCCCGCACCAGGTCCCGGTCGTGCCCGCCGGCGCCGTATGTCTCCCGCAGCGCCGTCATCGCCTCCTCCAGTGCGGCGAACGGCGCGAGCGCGGCCTCATGGCCCTGGGTGCCCTCCTGCGGATCCCCTGCGCCCCGGTGCTCGATGACGTCCTCCCACCAGCGCTCGGGATCGTCGTATCCGGCGGTCTCGGCGAGCACGGCCAGCGGGTCGAGCCGAAGGGTGCGCTCGGCGGAGCGGCCGGGCGGGCCGTCGCCGCCGTCCATGGAGCCGGCCGGCTCGTCCCCTCCTTCCCCCTCCTCTTCTTCGCTCTTCTCCCCTTCTTCCCCTTTCTCTTTCTCTTCGCCTCTCTCTTCCTCCTCCTTGCGCCACGCCAGCGTGTGAGTGGCGGGCAGGTCGATGAAGCGGGCCGGCACCTTGTGCTCCAGGGCCCAGCGGACGGCCACCCACTCCGGGGAGAACTCGGCCAGCGGCCAGAACGCCGAGCGGCCGGGCTCGTCCACGGCGTGGGCGAGGAGCGCGACCGGCGGCCGCATCCCCGGGTCGGCGGCGAGCGGCAGCAGGGCGTCGGCCTCGGGCGGGCCCTCGATCAGCACCACTTCGGGCGCGGCGGCGTCCAGCGCGGCCCGCACCGCCCGCGCAGACCCCGGACCGTGATGCCGCACGCCGAGCAGCAGGGGACGGGCGTCGTTCACACGCTCACCTCCCGGCAGGCCCGGTAGAAGTCCTTCCAGCCGTCACGCTCGCGCACGACCGCCTCCAGGTACTCCTGCCAGATGACACGGTCGGCCGCCGGGTCGCGGACGACGGCGCCCAGGATGCCCGCGGCGACATCGCCGGGCCGCAGCACCCCGTCGCCGAAGTGGGCTGCCAGGGCGAGCCCGTTGGTGACGACGGAGATCGCCTCGGCGGTGGACAGCGTGCCGCTGGGCGACTTCAGTTTTGTACGGCCGTCGGCGGTGATGCCGTCGCGCAGTTCGCGGAAGACGGTCACGACGCGGCGGATCTCGTCGATGCCGTCGGGCGCCATGGGCAGGTCGAGGGAGCGGCCGATCTGGTCGACGCGCCGGGAGACGATGTCGACCTCGGCGTCGGCATCGGCCGGCAGGGGCAGCACCACCGTGTTGAAGCGGCGGCGCAGCGCGCTGGACAGGTCGTTGACACCGCGGTCGCGGTCGTTGGCCGTGGCGATCAGGTTGAAGCCGCGGACCGCCTGCACCTCCTGGCCCAGCTCCGGTATCGGCAGCGTCTTCTCCGACAGGATCGTGATCAGCGTGTCCTGCACGTCGGCCGGGATACGGGTCAGCTCCTCCACCCGGGCCGTCATGCCCTCCGCCATGGCCCGCATCACCGGGCTGGACACGAGGGCGTTTCGGCTCGGGCCGTGGGCGAGCAGCTGCGCGTAGTTCCAGCCGTAGCGGATGGCCTCCTCGGGGGTGCCCGCCGTGCCCTGCACCAGCAGCGTCGAGTCACCGCTGACCGCGGCGGCGAGATGCTCGGACACCCAGGTCTTCGCCGTGCCCGGCACACCGAGCAGGAGCAGGGCGCGGTCGGTGGCGAGCGTGGTGACGGCGACCTCGACGATGCGGCGCGGGCCCACGTACTTCGGGGTGATCACCGTGCCGTCCGGGAGGGTGCCGCCGAGCAGGTAGGTGGCCACCGCCCACGGCGACAGCTTCCAGCGGGCCGGGCGCGGGCGGTCGTCCTGCGCGGCCAGCGCGGCGAGTTCGGTGGCGAAGGCGTCCTCGGCGTGCGGGCGCAGCGCCTGCGCCGCGTTCGCGGGCGCGGAGTGGTTCTGGCTCGGTTCGACGGACGTAGGTTCCACGGACACAGACATGGCTGAGGCCCCCTCCAGCTCGGCCGGTTCGGATCTGTGTCCACCGTGCACCACGCCACTGACAATCGCTCTGACCTGCGGAAATGCACTGGCAGGGCCGATTGTCAGTGGGGGGATCTACCTTCGATGGCATGACTCAGCAGGGGGTGCGCTGGACCGCGGACCAGGTGCTGGCACTGGCACCTGACGCCGCATCACGCAAAGCGGGAAGCAAACTCGGCGCGGCCGGGCCGTGGTCCGGGGCGGGGAGTTCCGACGAGGGGACGGTGTGGGGACTGTGCAAGGGCAGTGGCAGCAAGCCGTATCAAACGGTGGTGGACATCGCGGACGCGTCCGGCCCCGCGTACAAGTGCAGTTGTCCGAGCCGCAAATTCCCGTGCAAACACGCGCTGGGGCTGCTGCTGCTCTGGGCCGGCGGGGACACCGCGGTGCCAGCGGGACGGGCCCCGGACTGGGCGGAGCAGTGGACAGCGGAGCGGAAGAAGCGCGCGCAGGACAAGCGGTCCGAGGCCGCGGCCGGTTCCGCCGCCGGATCCGGTGATCCCGAGGCGGCCCGGCGCCGGGCGGAACGCAGGGCCGAGCGGGTCACGGCGGGCGCCACGGAACTGGAACAGCGCCTCGCCGACCTGCTGCGCGGCGGCCTGGCCTCGGCGGAACAGGCGGGTTACGGCCTGTGGGAGGAGACGGCGGCCCGCATGGTCGACGCACAGGCCCCCGGACTGGCGGCGCGGGTGCGGGAGTTGGGCGCCATACCGGCGTCCGGTCCGGGCTGGCCGGTGCGGCTGCTGGAGGAGTGCGCGCTGCTGCACCTCCTCGACCAGGGCTGGCTGCGCCGGGAACGGCTGCCGGACGGCCTCGCCTCGACCGTCCGGTCCCGTGTCGGACTGCCCGCCGCGCCGGACGGCCCGTCGACCCGCGACCGCTGGCTGGTCCTCGCGCAGTACGACACGGCGGACGCCAAGCTGACGACGCGCCGCATCTGGCTGTACGGCGAAGGATCGGGCCGCACCTGCCTGCTCCTCTCCTACGGCGCGGCGGGCCGGGCCCCCGAGCAGTCCCTGCCGGTCGGGCTGGCCCTGGAGGCGGAGGTGGCCGTCCACCCGGGCGCCGGGCAGCTGCGGGCCGCGCTCGGGGAGCGGTTCGCCCCGCCCGCACCCGCCGCGATACGGCCGCCGGGCGAGACGACAGCGGGTGCGGTCGCCCGGTACGGCGAGGCCCTGCGGAACGACCCATGGCTGGGCGCGGTGCCGGTGACATTGGACCGGGTCGTCCCCACGCCGGACGGCGACTCCTGGCAGTTGGCGGACGCCGACGGGGACGGGGCGCTGCCGCTGGCCCCGGCCGCCCGTTCCCGCCCTGGGCTGTGGCGGCTGGTCGCCCTGTCCGGGGGCGCCCCGGTCAAGGTGTTCGGCGAGTGCGGCCACCGGGGCTTCACTCCGCTGACGGCCTGGCCGGAGGGCGCCGGGGAGGCGGTGGCCCTGTGCTGAACGGACCGAAGACCACGGGAGACCCGATCAGAAGGAGTCGTATGAACGGGAGGAGCGCCGCGGTGCGGGGGGCAGCCGCTCTGCCGGACACCACGGATCCCAGCGACCGCGTGGACGCCATAGACCCCACTGACCGTTTGGACCCCACCGACCGTTTGGACGCCATGGACGTCACGGAACCCGGAGACATCACGGAAGCCAGCGCCACCGCGGAAGCCAACGGCACTCTGGAAGCCAGCGCCACCGCGGAAGCCAGCGCCACCGCGGAAGCGAGCGGCACCGCGGACGGCGTGTTCGCCGTCAGCTCCTGGGAGGACCTCGTCACCACGGCGCTGCTCGGCACCGATCGGCGCCCGCTCGCCGGGGGCGGGCCGGACCGTGCGGCACCGGTGGCGCTGCTGGACGCGGCAGCCGTGGCGACCGTACGGCGGCGGGCCGGGCTGCGGCCGGCCGCGGCGGCCCGAAGGCCGGAGCCGGCCGTCGAGGATCCACGCCCCGCCCTGCCCGCCGCCGCGGTCCGGCGGCTCACCCTGCTGCTGGCCGACCGTCCCGGCACGGGCGGCGGTCGCCGGGGCGCCTCGCCGGACCTGATGGAACTGCTGCCCCAGTGGCTGGCGACAGCGAACGCGCACGGTTACGCCGCCCCGCCGGAGACGCTGCCGGCACTGCTGGACGCGGCCCGGGGGCGCACGGACCTGCGCCCCCCGGCGCTCGCGTTCGCGGGGCCGCGGGGGCTGTGGCTGGCCCGGCTGAATCCGGACTGGCGGTTCGCTCTGCGTGCGGCACCGGGCGGCGGCACGGCGCTGCCCGACCTCGATGACGCCGACGGCGTACAACGGCTGTGGGAGGAGGGTCTGTTCGCCGAGCGGGTCGCCCTGCTCGCCGCGATACGCGCGGTGCGGCCCGCGGCGGCACGGGAGTTGCTGACGGCGACGTGGGCGACCGAGCGGGCGGAGGACCGGCTGATGTTCCTCGACTCGCTGCGTTCGGGTCTTTCCGATGATGACGAGCCGTTCCTGGAACGGGCGTTGGCCGACCGGAGCCGCAATGTGCGGGCGACCGCGGCCGAGCTGCTGTCCGCCCTGCCCGGTTCGGCGCTGGCGGCGCGGATGGCGGCCCGCGCCGGTGCGTGTGTGGCGGTCGACCACACGGGCGACGCGCCGGCCATCGTGGTGGAGGCGCCACTGGAGTGCGACGCCTCGATGGAGCGAGACGGCGTGGTGGCCGAACCCCCCGCGGGGCGAGGGGAACGGTCCTGGTGGCTGGGCCAGTTGGTGGAGGCGACACCGCTCGGGACCTGGCCGCGGCGACTCGGCGGACGTACCCCCCAGGAGATCGTGGAACTTCCGGTGACGGACGACTGGCGGGGCGAGCTGCACGCGGCCTGGTGCCGGGCGGCGGTGCGGCAGCGGGACCCGGAGTGGTCCCGGGCGCTGCTCGGGACGCCCGCCGTGCCCGAGGCGGGCGGGCCGGGAGCGGTGTCCCTCGCCGAGCGGGCGAAGCTGCTGGGCACGCTGGGCGCGGCGGAACGGGCCGACTGGGTGGCGGGGTTCATCGCGACGCACGGTTTGTCCGAGGCGTTCCAACTGCTCGGTGTGTGCGCGGTGCCCTGGGCGGCGCCGCTGGGGCGGGCGGTGGTGGACGCGCTCAACATCGCCCGGGACGCGGGGAGTTATCCCTGGAGCTTCAGCGGGGTGATGGGGCTCGCCGAGCGGTGTCTGGATCCCTCGGAGGCCTCGCGGCTGGACGGGTTGCTGGCGGTGCCGGACGAGCGGGAGGACGCGTCACCGGGCGCAGGCGGCTACTGGGCGGAGGCGTTCCAGCGGCTGGTGACCACCTTGGGGCTGCGCGCCGACATGGCCCGGGAACTGACACCGGCCGACACCTGAGGCACCCGGCGGGTACAACTCCTGCCCGAGGCGCCGGCCGACCACGGCACCACCGAGCCCCGCACGGAACGGCACGCTGCCCCGCGGACACACCGAGGCGAGCCGACCGGCCCCGCCGGACTCCACCACGCCGCGCCCGAACGACGCCCGCCTCGGGGACCGCGACGGTACGGGCCGCAGCGCCCGTCTCGGGCGCAGCGCGAATACGGATCCGTGCCGGCACACCACGACACGGACGAACAACACCCACCCCAGACGCGAACCACCCCCGGCACCCCCGCCAAGCGGACCGGACAGCACCCGACTCCGGAACCGCAACGGCACCGACCGAACAACACCCGCCACAGGCACAGAACGAATACGGACCCATACCGGCACACCACGACACGGACGAACAACACCCACCCCAGACGCGAACCACCCCCGGCACCCCCGCCAGCCGGGCCGGACAACGCCCGGCTCCGGGAGTGTGGCGGTGGGGCGGGCGGCGAGATGCCGTGGAACCTCTGCGGGGTAGGCCGAACGGTGGCTCGGCTCAACAGCGTGGGGCTGCGAGCCCTGTCGCCTTGGCTTCTGATGGGGCGGCACGCGGTGCCGGGGACTCGTGCGGCGCGGCACCTGGTGCCAGGTCGCCCATGCGGCGGCACCGAGTGCCTGAGTCTCCCGTTCCGCGGCATCGGGTGCCAGGTCTGCTCGGGTCGCGGCACCGGGCGTTGGGCGCCTCATTCCGCCATTCCGCTGATTCCGCCGCACCGGCTCAAGCGGCCTCAAGCCACCGCATCAGCCCAAGAAGTCTGGAGTCGGCTGCGACGACCGAAGCGGCCCAAGGAGGCGGGTCCGCCGGCTCACGGCGGGCTGTGTACGCCGCCCGGCACCGTCGCACGGCGCCGGGAACTGACCCCAAGCGACCCTAAGCGACTCCAAGCCGCGGGAGCAGGCCGCCGGGGTCAGCCGCCGGAAGCGGCCGGTTGCCGTACGTTCTCCCGGACCCAGTCCACGATCGACGCCGTGGTCGCACCGGGGGTGAAGATCTCCGCGACGCCCTTCTCCTTGAGCGGCGCGATGTCCGCCTCGGGGATGATGCCGCCGCCGAAGACCAGGATGTCCTCGGCGTCGCGCTCCTTGAGGAGGTCGATGACGGCCGCGAACAGGGTGTTGTGCGCACCGGAGAGGATGGACAGACCGATCGCGTCCGCGTCCTCCTGGATCGCCGTGTCGACGATCTGCTCCGGCGTCTGGTGGAGCCCGGTGTAGATGACCTCCATGCCGGCGTCGCGCAGCGCCCGCGCGATGACCTTGGCCCCACGGTCATGACCATCGAGCCCCGGCTTGGCCACCACGACGCGGATCGGACCGGCTGTCACACCCATCACTGCCTCCATGAAGCGATTAGATCCATCCGTACCGACATGTACCGCACAGTCCGCGTGGTCCGCCACCGGCCGCGAAGTGAACGGACGTTATCCCCAGCATCCCGCAACCGGCAGTTTTACGGCGGCGACCGAGGGGGAAATCACACAGTGGGACATGTTCGGGAGCCGCAGCGTGGTCCGCTGGGACACGAAAGGCACGCGGTGTGCACGGCACACACCCTCGATCACCCTGCGCACGGCTTCCCATAAGGGCACACGGGGGACAGAGACGTCCTCCTGTGTGCCGACAGGAGGTCGGCCATGATGGTCACCAGGGCAGTGCAGCCCCTTCGTCCGCTCTACCAGCTCCTCCTGCCGGCCAGACTGGCGGGACTTTCCGTGACTCTCCTCAAGGCGACCGCCCTGGAGGTCACGATCCTCGCGGGACACCTCCTCCTCTATCCGACCGGCATCATCCAGGAACGCCGCTCCCAGGCCCCGTCCCCGCCGAACGGCGCCGCGCAACTGCCGGCCCGGCCAGAACTCCCGGTCGTGCTGTTGCACGGTTTCATCGACAACCGATCAGTCTTCGTCCTGCTGCGCCGCAATCTCGCCCAGCAGGGCCGACATCATGTGCAGTCACTCAACTACTCTCCGCTGACCTGTGACATACGCACCGCGGCGGAACTGCTCGGCAGGCACATCGAGGAGATCTGCGCGCGCACCGGCAGCCCGCAGGTGGACATCGTGGGGCACAGTCTGGGCGGGCTGATCGCGCGCTACTACGTACAGCGGCTGGGCGGTCACAATCGGATCCGCACCCTGGTGACGTTGGGCACCCCGCACTCCGGCACCCGGGCCGTGCCGCTCGCGAACGCCCACCCGATCGTGCGCCAGATGCGGCCCGGTTCGGACGTCATCGAGGAGCTGGCCCTGCCCGCGCCCGGCTGCGGTACGCGGTTCGTCAGCTTCTGGAGCGACCTCGACTCGGTGATGGACCCGCTGGAGAGCGCCTGCCTCGACCATCCCGACCTGCTGGCGGAGAACGTGCCGGTGACCGGGATAGGGCATCTCGCCCTGCCGGTGCATCCGGCGGTCGCGGCCCGCATACGGCAGGTGCTCGACGCCGGGCCCACGGACACGGGCGTCGTCGCCGGTCCCGCCGGGCTGACCGTGGCCTGAGCACGAAGAGCACACGGAGAGCGCACGGAGAGCGGGCGGCGGCCACCCCCGGAACACCCCGTCGGCCGGCCACCACCCGCCCGCCGCCCGACCGCCTCCCGACCGCCTCCGATACCCCCGGGACGCCGGCGGGCCGGGACGCCGACCGACTCCACAAGCCACCCGGCACAACCGGACCGCCCGACCGGCTGGCAGAACCACCCAGCAACACGACCGCACGACACCACCCACAACACGCCCCCACGACACACCCCTCGCCCCGACCGCAACAACGCGACCGCACGACCCGCAGCGGGCGCACTCCCGCTCCCGGACACCCCTCGGCCGTCGAACACTCTTCGAACACAAGGCCAAACCCGGGTCCACGGTCCCCGAAACACGGCCGAATGCCCGTTTCCTGCGGACGCGAAACCAGCGGAAGATTGTCGCGCCCGCATACCGCCGGGTACAGTCGCCGCACTGCTCTGGCAGCCCCTGTTGTCGAGGCGAAAGAGAAGTTGGTGAACGACCGTCACCCGTCGGGGACCCTGACCACCCCGGCTCCGGCTTCTGAAGAGGCCTCGGCGCACTACGCGTCGTACGGCGCACAGGAAGCCCAGTACGGCGACTTCACCACGTACGGCGGTTACGACGCCAACGGATTTCCGTCGGGCGCGCAGGCCACCGCGCCCTTCGAGGCCGACCCGCTCTTCGGCAACCTCCCGGAAGATGCCGGGGCCACCGGCGGGTACGACAACACGCACTGGTCGACGGGGGCCCACCCCACCCCCAACTACGACCCGTATGCGGCGCAGCACCAGGCCGTGTACGACAGCGGCGCCTACGACGCCACGGCGTGGACGTTGCCGCAGCAGGGCTCGTCGCCCGAGACCAGCGGTCAGTGGGACTCCGGCACCTGGCTCCAGGCCGGCCGGCCCGGCGTTGCCGAGCCGACCCAGCAGTGGGAGTGGGGCACCCAGACGTTCGACACCGGCGCGTACGACGCCACGCAGTGGAACTCCGACGGCGCCGAGTCCGAGCAGCGGGCCGAGGCCTTCGAGCAGCACGCGACCGGCACGTTCGAGCAGACCTCGTACGAAGCGAACTTCTACGAGGAGAACGCGTACGAGGAGAACGCGTACGAGGAGAACGCGTACGAAGAAGCCGGCTATGAGGACGCCGCGCAGGCCGCCTACGAGGAAGGCGCCCTGGAAGAGGGCGAGTTGGCCGCCACCGGTGAACTGCCTGCGGCGATGCCGCTGCTCGACGAGCAGGAAGAGATCACCCCGGCGTCCGCATCGCGCACGGGCTCGCGCGCCGCGGCCCGCTCCCGGCGCCGCCCGCCCGCCAAACGCTCCGCGCTGCTGACCATCGCCGTGCCCTCGGCCTGTGTGATGGGGGTCGCCGGAATCGCCGCCGCCTCGGTAGGCGGTCTGACCGACGACGGCACGGACACCACCGCCTCCGCCTCCGATGCGACGCCGGTGAAGCCGTCGGCCGCCAACAACAAGCTGGACACCCAGCTCGAAAGCCTCTCCGCCGGCGCCGACGACTTCGCCGACCGGGCCAGCCGCACGCAGGAGCGCATCGACCTCAAGGCCCAGCAGGACGCCGAGAAGAAGAAGGCGCAGGCCGAGGCGGCGCTCAGGGAGCGGCTGCGCCCCAAGTTCGCGATCCCGGTCGCCCAGCACGGGCTCAGCGCCTACTTCGGCCAGGCCGGCGTGAACTGGATGTCCGTGCACACCGGTATCGACTTTCCCGTGTCGTACGGCACGACGGTGATGGCCGCGACGGACGGCACCGTCCGCACGGAGTGGAACAGCGCCTACGGCAACATGATGATCGTGACGGCGAAGGACGGCACGGAGACGTGGTACTGCCACCTCTCCAGCTATCGGGTCGTCTCGGGTGCGTCCGTCAAGGCCGGGGAGCCGATCGCGTACTCCGGGAACTCGGGCAACTCCACCGGTCCGCACCTGCACTTCGAGGTGCGCCCGGCCGGCGGCTCCGCGATCGACCCGCTGCCGTGGCTGCGCAGCCACGGACTCGACCCGACGTAAGCACCGCAGGCCCGCTCCTGGCTCAAGGTCCCGTCCACGGGCCCCCGCCGGTGGGCAGGGGCCCGGCTCAAGGGACTACAGCTTCTCCACCGGCGCGTACCGCAGCAGCAGCCGTTTGGGCTTCGAGTCTCCGAAGTCGATCGTCGCCTGGGCCTTGTCCCCCGTGCCCGCCACGGCGACGACCGTGCCGAGCCCGAACTGGTCGTGGGTGACCCGGTCGCCGACGGCCAGGGAGACCACCGGCTTCTCCGACGTCCTGCGCGTGGCGAACCCGGACGCGCCCGCCGCGGAGGAACGGGAGCGGGACGACGACAGCGAGGCCGCGATGCCGGAGGACGGTCCGGACGACACGGGCGCCACGGCTCCCGTCCGCTTCCACTCCAGGTGGGCGGCCGGGATCTCCTCCAGGAACCGCGACGGCGGGTTGTACGAGGGCTGGCCCCAGGCGCTGCGCATGGTGGACCGGGTGAGGTAGAGCCGCTCCCGCGCGCGCGTGATGCCGACGTACGCCAGGCGCCGCTCCTCCTCCAGTTCCTTGGTCTGGCCGAGGGCGCGCATGTGCGGGAAGACGCCGTCCTCCATGCCGGTCAGGAAGACCACCGGGAACTCAAGGCCCTTGGCGGTGTGCAGGGTCATCAGGGTGATGACGCCGTCGCCCTCCTCCTCGTCCGGGATCTGGTCGGAGTCGGCGACCAGCGCGACCTGCTCCAGGAAGTCGGCGAGCGTGCCTCCCGCGGCCGTCTCTCCCTCGCCGCGCTCCTGCTCGAACTCCAGGGCCACGGAGGCGAGTTCCTGAAGGTTCTCGATCCGGGTCTCATCCTGCGGGTCGGTCGAGGCCTGCAACTCGGCGAGATAGCCGGTGCGTTCCAGCACCGCCTCCAGGACGGTCGCCGGGCCCGCGCCGGACTCGACGATCGTACGCAGCTCCTCCATCAGCGTGTTGAACCGCTGGACGGCGTTGGTGGACCGGGCGGCCATGCCGTACGCTTCGTCCACGCGGCGCAGCGCCTGCGGGAAGCTGATCTTCTCGCGCTGCGCGAGTGCGTCGATCATCGCCTCCGCGCGCTCGCCGATGCCGCGCTTGGGCACGTTCAGGATGCGGCGCAGCGGGACCGAGTCCTCCGGGTTGGCCAGCACCCGCAGATAGGCGAGGACGTCCCGGACCTCCTTGCGCTCGTAGAAGCGGACACCGCCGACGACCTTGTAGGGCAGGCCGACGCGGATGAAGACTTCTTCGAAGACACGGGACTGGGCGTTGGTGCGGTAGAACACGGCGACATCGCCGGCCTTGGCCTCGCCCGCGTCGGTCAGCCGGTCTATCTCGTCGGCGACGAACTGCGCCTCGTCGTGCTCGGTGTCCGCGACATACCCGGTGATCGTGGCGCCCGCGCCCGCGTTGGTCCACAGGTTCTTGGGGCGGCGGGACTCGTTGCGCTCGATGACGGCGTTGGCTGCGGACAGGATCGTCTGCGTGGACCGGTAGTTCTGCTCCAGCAGGATCGTCATCGCGTCCGGGTAGTCCTCCTCGAACTGGAGGATGTTGCGGATGGTCGCGCCGCGGAAGGCGTAGATCGACTGGTCGGCGTCGCCCACGACGCACAGTTCGGCGGGCGGCAGGTCGTGCTCGCCCGGCGGCACGTCCACCGGCTGCTCGGCGGTCCCGACGAGTTCGCGCACGAGGGCGTACTGCGCGTGGTTGGTGTCCTGGTACTCGTCCACGAGCACATGGCGGAAGCGGCGGCGGTAGTGCTCGGCGACATCCGGGAAGGCGCGCAGCAGATTGACCGTGGTCATGATCAGGTCGTCGAAGTCGAGCGCGTTCGCCTCGCGGAGACGGGACTGGTAGAGGGCGTACGCCTGGGCGAGGGTCTTCTCGAATCCGTCGCTCGCCCGGGCGGCGAAGTCCTCCTCGTCGATCAGCTCGTTCTTCAGGTTGGAGATCTTGGCGCTGAAGGACTTGGGCGGGAAGCGCTTCGGGTCGAGGTCCAGATCGCGGCAGACCAGGGCCATCAGACGCTTGGAGTCGGCGGCGTCGTAGATCGAGAAGGACGAGGTGAAGCCGAGGCGCTTGCTCTCACGGCGCAGAATGCGCACGCACGCGCTGTGGAAGGTCATCACCCACATGGCGTTGGCGCGCGGGCCGACGAGGTGCTCGACGCGCTCCTTCATCTCGCCCGCGGCCTTGTTGGTGAAGGTGATCGCGAGGATCTGCCCCGGGTGCACCTTGCGCTCCGCCAGCAGATGGGCGATGCGGTGCGTGAGCACCCGGGTCTTGCCGGAGCCGGCGCCGGCCACGATGAGCAGCGGGGAGCCGGCGTGCACGACGGCGGCGCGCTGGTTCTCGTTCAGCCCGTGCAGAAGCGTGGCCGGGTCGATGACCGGCCGTGGGGCGCCGTTGCCGTAATAGGAGTCCCGGTCCGGGGGCACGTCGAACTTCCCGCCGAACAGATCGTCCGGAACCGGCTCCGGAGCGTGATCGTCCTCGGGCGGCGGCGGGGGCTCCTCGTCCTGCCCTCGGGGGGCTCGGAGGTCCGCCAGGAAGCTGTCGTCAAAGAGGCTGCTCATCGCTCTCCGAGTCTAGGCCGCGCCACCGACAACCCGCGGCCGCCCCGGGAAGATGGCCCGGTTCCTCCGGCGGGCCCGCTTCCGGGCGCAGGCCGCGCAAACCGCTCACCGTACGGAATCGCCCTGTCACCCAGACGGAATCCCCCTGACAGGTCACGAAAATGTATCGGGCATATCACCCATCAACCTTCACAGGGGCCACACGAGTTGGCTACCGTGCCGGGCAGGCCGTACGACCCCCACCGGCGAACGTCGCCGGGCCGCACGGCCTCCGCCGAGTCCGGCGCGCCCGCGTGGTGCGCGGAGCCGGGGACCCACACCGACCTTGGGGTGAATCGGCCCAACTCCCGCATGGGGAGGGGCCGTAGGGCAAGCCTTCCGAACCACCCGCCCGAACCCGACAGCTAACTCGGTAGGCGGAGCACGGAAGGAGTCGCCTCCCTTGGCGTCGCATCGCAAGTCGCGCTCCGCGGGTACCCGCGCGACCGGCATACGGACCCCCGCCCTGGCCACCGCCGCCCTCACCTCCGTGGCCCTGCTCTCCCAGACGGCGAACGCCGCCCCCACTCCCGACGGCGACCGGCCCAGCGTGGAGGAGGTGCAGCGGAAGGTCGACGACCTGTACCGGCAGGCCGAGTCGGCGACCGAGAAGTACAACGCGGCCAAGGAGAAGACCGGCAAGCAGCGCAAGCAGGTCGACACCCTCCTGGACGACGTCGCCCGGCGCACGAGCCGGCTCAACAAGGCCCGTGAGGAACTGGGGACGTTCGCCGCCGCGCAGTACCGGACCGGGGCCGCCTCCCCCGACACCGCCACCTTCCTGCTCTCGGACACCCCGCAGGACTACTTCGACCAGACCCAGCTGATGAGCCGGCTGACCTCGCGTCAGAAGACCGCGGTCGACGACTACGTCACCGAGCAGTCGGCGACCATGAAGAAGCGGCGGGAGGCCACCAAGAGCCTGGAGACGCTCACCGAGTCGCAGGACGAACTCCAGACCGCCAAGGCCACCGTCCAGAAGAAGCTCTCCACCGCGCGCCAGTTGCTGTCGAAGCTGACGGCGGAGGAGAAGGCACGGCTCGCGGCGATCGAGAAGCGCAAGCAGGAGGAGGCCGCGCGGAAGGCGGCCGAGCTGGCCAAGAAGCAGGCGGAGCAGGAGGCGGCCCGGCAGAAGAGCGACGCGTCGAACTCCGCGGGTTCCTCGTCCTCTTCGTCGTCTTCTTCGTCGTCTTCTTCCTCTTCGTCGTCCTCTTCCTCCGGCTCCGGCTACGCCACCAAGGCCGAGAAGGCGATCGCGTTCGCCCGCGCGCAGATCGGCAAGCCGTACGTCTGGGGCGCGACCGGACCCGACTCCTACGACTGCTCGGGGCTCACCCAGGCCGCCTGGAAGGCCGCGGGCGTCAGCCTGCCGCGCACCACCTACAGCCAGGTCGACGCCGGCACCACGGTCTCCCTCGCCGACGCACAGGCGGGCGACCTGATCTTCTTCTACGACGACGTCACCCACGTGGGCCTCTACATCGGCGACGGCATGATGATCCACGCTCCGAAGCCGGGCGCCTACGTCCGCGAGGAGTCGATCTACTACGCCGGGAGTTCGATCATCCACAGCGTGGTACGGCCGGCCTGACCGGCCGGGCTCGCCTCCACGCGCGCGTGGGCGCGTTCTGGTCGACCGTCGAAGAGGTCGATGGTGCTCCCGCCGCCACGCGCGCGTGGGCGCGTTCTCTGCGATAGCCGTCGTACAGACGGTGTCCGGCTCGCCTCCACGCGCGTTCGTGTCCCGCCGTGTCCGGCGCCCGCGCGTTTTTGGGACGTACGCGCGCGTGCCACGCCGTCGGCGCGCCCGGTGCTCCCTAGCATCGGGCGCATGCCCGGCACCTCACCCCTTCGCGCCTGGTGGGCGCAGCGTCCGCCGGCGGCCGGGGCCGCCGTGATGGCGACCGGCATCGTCTCGCTGGGTCTGTACCTGACCGGGTACGAGGTTCTGTCCCTGATCGCGCTGGCGCTGAGCTGTGTCGCCTGGGCTGCGCTCGCCGTGGACTTCGTCGCGGGCATGCTGCGCGACCGGGAGCGATGGCCGGCCGAGGCGCGAAGGCCGGACGCGCTCACCGCCGTGGCCGCGACGACGGTGCTCGGCACCCGGATCTCCGTGCTCGGCGGGCACACCCTCGCCGCCGTGCTGCTCGCCCTGGCCTCCGTGCTCTGGCCGGTGCTGCTGTTCCTCGCCGGACGGGGCCTGCGGCGGCGGATGCCCGGGACGGTGTTCCTGATCTGTGTGGCCACCCAGGGGCTCGCCGTGCTCGGCGCCACCCTGGCCGCCGCGGAGTCGACGGCGTGGCTCGCGCACACGGCGCTGGTGCTGTTCTGGCTGGGGCTGGCGCTCTATCCGGTCGCGCTGGCCCGGTTCGACGCCCGGCAGCTGCTCGACGGGGCCGGGGACCACTGGGTGCTGGCCGGCGCGCTCGCCATCTCGGCGCTGGCCGGGGCGAAGCTGATCACCGCGGGCGGCCCGGCGCTGTATCTGTGGAACGAGGACGATAAGGACGTCCTGCACAGCGTGACCGTGGGGCTGCTCGCCCTCGACCTGGCCTGCTGTGCCGTCCTGGTGCTCGCGGAGATGGTACGGCCCCGCCCGCGCTACGACGTGCGCCGCTGGTCGACGGTGTTCCCGATGGGGATGACGGCGGTGGCCTCGCTGGCCGGGGCGGCGGCCGTCGGCACGCGGTGGCTGTGGGGCCTCGGGCATGTGCTGCTGTGGGTCGCCGTCGCGGCCTGGCTTGCGGTGGCCGCGGGCGCGGTCGTGACGGCGCGCGCCGGGATCAGGGCAGCGGGCCGCGCCTGACGTCGTCGTACGTCACATCCACAGCACGGCGATGAAGACGTTCGCCGTGGTCAGCAGGCCCACCACGCCGAACAGGCTCTTGTCGACCCGCTCCTCGTCCCGCTTCACATAGACCAGTGCGAGGATCACGATCAGCAGGGCCAGCTTCACGCCGATCTTGATGTTGTTGACGTGGTAGCCGTCGGCCTGGTTGAGGCCGACCAGGATCGCCCCGGTGACCAGCATGGTCAGCGCGCCGTGCAGCATGGCGGGGACGAACCGGGCGGTGCCCTGGCCCATCGCCTTCATCTGGGTGAGGAAGCCGCCGAGGAGGCAGGCGATGCCGATGATGTGCAGGCCGACGAAGAGATGGGTGAGTACGTCCATGGCCCCGGAGCCTAATCAGGGGCCCCGGGGCCGACGGTCACCGGCCCCCGGGTGACCGCGGCCCATAGCACCCCAGGGCCCGCGCACGCCCCGGAAGTGCCGCTTCGGTCAGCGCGTCATGCGAAGGCGGCTGCTCCGCACCGGAATCGCGGTCACATACGGTCACCTGCCGCTTCGCCGCTGCCAGTTCCGTACATTCCGTTACCGACTCGTCACCATCGGCTCTAGCGTCCTCCACCAGCGACCGGCTCCCCGTGCCGGACGCGGCAACCGCACTCAGGAAAGGACGTGACGGTCGAGGTGGCAGCGCACCGCAAGCCCCGGCACCGCTCGCTCGGTGGCAACACGGCCCGGACGGCCGCCACCCTGGCCCTGGCGGGCGCGGCGACGGCGACGGCCTTCGACGGCACCGGGCACGCCGAGCCGGAGCTGACACCGGCCGAGGTCGAGGCCAAGGTCGACAAGCTGTACCAGGAGGCGGAGGCCGCCACCGAGAAGTACAACGGGGCGAAGGAGAAGGCGGACACGGCGCAGCGACGGCTGAAGTCCCTCCAGGGCGAGACGGCCCGCAGACAGGAACGGCTTGACTCGGCACGCAACGCGCTGGGCAAGGCCGCGGCGGCGCAGTACCGCAGCGGCGGCCTCGGCCCCACCGTCCAGCTGGCGCTCTCCGAGGACCCGGACCGGTTCCTGGACGGGGCCGCGCTCGCCGAGCGGGCGGGCGACCGCCAGTCGGCGGCGGTGGCACGGGTACGCAAGCAGCTCGGGGAGATCGAGCGGCTGCGCGGCGCCGCCCGGATCGAGCTGTCCTCGCTGCGGTCCCGGCAGGCCGAGCTGAAGCGGCGCAAGGAGACGATCACGGAGAAGCTGGGCGCGGCCCGGCAGCTCCTGGACCGTCTGTCGCCGACGGAGCGGGCCCGGATCACGGCCGACGGCGGCGCGGGCGGCCATGCCTCGCGCGCCGCCGTGGGGGACGGGCGCACCGCCCTGCCGGCCGCGGGTCAGGCCGCGGCACCCGGCTCCCGGGCAGCGGCCGCCGTGGCGTACGCCTACCAGAAGCTCGGCAGCCCCTATGTGTGGGGCGCGACGGGCCCGTACGCGTTCGACTGCTCGGGCCTCGTCCAGGCCGCCTACCGCTCGGCCGGCATCGCCCTGCCCCGCACGAGCTACGCCCAGATCGGCGCGGGCCGGCGCGTCTCCCGCTCCCAACTGCTCCCCGGCGACCTGGTGTTCTTCTACTCCGGCGTCAGTCACGTCGGGATCTACGTGGGCAACGGGCAGATGATCCACGCCCCGAACCCGTCCACACCGGTGCGCCTGGCCCCGATCGACCAGATGCCGTTCGCGGGGGCGACCCGGGTGGCGTGAGGCGCGCCCCGGAGCCGACCCGGCTCACACCAGCCGGCGTGCCGTGGCCCAGCGGGTCAGTTCGTGGCGGTTGGAGAGCTGGAGCTTGCGCAGCACCGCCGAGACATGGGACTCGACCGTCTTCACCGAGATGAACAGCTGCTTGGCGATCTCCTTGTACGCGTAGCCGCGGGCGATGAGCCGCAGCACCTCCCGTTCGCGCTGGGTGAGCCGGTCGAGGTCCTCGTCGACGGGCGGGGCGTCGGTGGAGGCGAAGGCGTCGAGGACGAAGCCGGCCAGCCGCGGGGAGAAGACCGCGTCGCCCTCCTGGACGCGGAAGACGGAGTCGACGAGGTCCGTGCCGGTGATCGTCTTGGTGACGTAGCCGCGGGCGCCGCCGCGGATCACCCCGATCACGTCCTCCGCCGCGTCCGACACGGACAGTGCGAGGAACCGCACGGGCCGCTCGGTGTCGGCCATCAACGCGGCGCAGCGGCGCAGCACTTCGACCCCGCCGCCGCCCGGCAGATGCACGTCGAGCAGCACCACCTCGGGCCGGGTCGCGGTGATCACCGTGACCGCCTGGTCCACGTCCGCCGCCTCGCCGACGACCTCGACTCCGGTCTGCTCGGTCCGGCCGATCTCGGCCTGCACTCCGGTGCGGAACATGCGGTGGTCGTCGACGAGGACCACGCGTACATGACGCTCGCCCGCGCCGGCGGGCCCGTCCTGTCCGGCCGGCTCCGCCGCCCCCGCCGTACCGTTCGCCTCGGTCGGGTCGCTCATGACGTCTTCTCCGCCCTCTCCATCTCCAGCTCGACCTCCGTGCCGCCGCCCGGCACCGCGCGCAGCCGCGCCGTGCCGCCGTTGCGTTCCATACGGCCGATGATCGATTCTCTGACGCCCATGCGGTCGGCGGGTATCGAGTCGAGGTCGAAGCCCGGACCGCGGTCACGGACGGACACGAAGACCGTCCTTGCCTCCACTTCGGCGTAGACCTGAACGGCGCCGCCCTCGCCACCGTACTTGGCCGCGTTGACCATCGCCTCGCGCGCGGCCTGCATCTGGGCCGCCGTCTTCTCGTCGAGCGGGCAGTCGCCGACCACGACGACCTCGATGGGCACGCCGTGCTTGTCCTCCACCTCGGCGGCATTGCGCCGGACCGCGTCGGCGAGGGTGGTCGGCTCGTCCTCCTCGTCCTTGCCGGTGCCCTCCGGCTTGTACAGCCAGGTGCGCAGGTCGCGTTCCTGGGCGCGGGCCAGGCGGCGCACCTCGCCGGCGTTCTCCGCGTTGCGCTGGATCAGGGTGAGGGTGTGCAGCACCGAGTCGTGGACATGTGCGGCGACCTCGGCGCGCTCCTGGGCGCGGATGCGCATCAGGCGTTCCTCGGACAGGTCCTGGGTCATACGGACCAGATAGGGGCCGGCGAGCAGGGTGACGCCGACGAGGACGGCGAGCGCGGCCTGAAGGACGGAGCCGAGGTGGGCGGCGGAGCCCTGGAGGACGAAGATCCCGGAGACGCCGGCGGTGACGAGGAGCACACCGGCGCCCCCGCGCAGCAGTCTGAGGGTGCGGCGTCGGCTGCCGACCTCGACCCAGCGGGCCCGGCGGGCGTTGTCCGCCTGGCGCCAGACGAGGGCGACGCCCGCGGCGACGAGGACCGCGGGCACGAGATACGCCTTGGCCCCGCCGCCCAGGTTGACGTTGCTCACGAAGACCATCGCCACGACGACCATGAGGAGCAGCGCGACGATCTGGCCCTTGTCCGGCTTGCGGGCCACGAGCCTGCGCCGGCCGTCCGGCGCGGTCTCGGCGCCGACCAGGGACGGCGGTTTCTGGCAGCCGACGCCGCCGACACCGAGCGGGACGAAGAACCAGAACGCGGCGTACAGCAGCGCGCCGAGGCCGTCGGCCATGAGCAGGCCGACGAAGACGAGCCGCACCCAGACCACGGGCAGCCCGAGGTGCCCGGCGAGCCCCCGCGCGACGCCACCGAGCCAGCGGCCGTCACCGCTGCGGTAGAGCTTGCGCGGCGGCCGCGGTTCGACGGGGGGCGCTGCTGCGGCTTCCGGCATGCCATCGATGGTCACACGGCCACAGGTCCGGGTCATCAGGGTCCACCCGGAGACGCCCCTGATCTTCACAGCGCCGGCCGCGGCGGCCCCGGATCCCCGGTCTCGGCTCAGGGCCGATATCAGGGTTCGGCCAGGGTCGATCCGGCTGCCGTGGCGGCGGCCGTGCCGTCACCATGGACGCATGACGGATCACGACCACGCCGCGCCGGGCCCGGGACCCGGCCCCGGCCGCCGCCCGGACCCGGGCTCGGGGCCGCCGGGTGCCGCGCCCGGCGCGACCGGCACGCCCGGCGCGGCCCGCACGCCCGGCACGTCCGGCACGTCCGGCACGTCCGGCACGTCCGGCACGTCCGGCACGTCCGGCGCCAAGGGGTCACGCGGCGACGCCAGTACGCCCGGCGCCGCCGGCACGACGGGCGAGGGCGCCGGGCCCGTCGTCGGGGACGGCGTCCAGCCCCTGCGCGCGTTCCGGCGCGACCGGCAGCACAGGGTGATGGCGGGGATCTGCTCCGGGCTCGGCCGGCACACCGACATGGATCCCGTGATCTTCCGGATCACCCTGGCGGTGCTGGCCGCGAGCGGGGGCATCGGGCTCATCTTCTACGGGTTCGCCTGGCTCTTCGTGCCGTACGACGACGAGGAGGAGAACGAGGTCCGCAAGCTGCTGACCGGCCGGGTCGACGGGCAGGCCCTCGCGGCCGTGCTGTTCGCGCTGGTCGGCTGCGGTGTGTTCCTGACGATGCTGAGGAACGGCGGCGTACTCACCTTCGGCGTCGTCCTCGCCCTGCTGCTGGCGGGCGCCGGCTACTGGTCCCAGCGGCGCGGCGCCCCCGACCCGGATCCGCTGGCCGCCCAGGCGGTCGCCGACGCCCCGCCGGAACCGCAGGCGCCGCCCGCCCCCACCGCGTATCCGTCCTGGTGGCGCGACCCCATCGTCAAGGACGGCTCGCACGTGGGCGGCACCGGCTATCTGTGGGGCCCCGAAACCGCCGCCGACCGCGACCTGGCCGGCGCGCTGCGCTTCGGGCCGCGGGCGCCCCGGGGCGACGCCCGCGGTCCGCGCACCGCGCCGCACCGGCCGCGCGGCCCCCGCTGGATCGGTGGCTGGGTCTTCCTGCTGGCGCTGCTGGCCGGCGGCCTGGGCACCGGACTGTCGTGGGACCGGCAGCCGCTGGGCACCAGCCTCCAGCTGGGGCTGTCCTGCGCGCTCGCCGTCTTCGGGCTCGGCCTCGCGGTCAGCGCCTTCCTGGGGCGCACGGGGGCCGGTTCGGTGTTCCTGGCGCTCATCACGGCGGCGCTGCTCGCCGGTTCGACGCAGCTGCCCAAGGACATCAGCACCCACTGGCAGCGGGCGTCGTGGCGGCCCGCCGCGGTCGCGGAGGTACGGCCCAAGTACGACCTCGGGACCGGCGTGGGCACCCTGGACCTGACCGGGGTCCGGCTCGCCGACGGCCAGACCCTGGCGACCGGTGCGCAGGTGGGTGTGGGCCGGCTGCGGCTCGTCGTGCCCGCCGACGCGACCGTGCGGCTGAGCATCGAGGTGGGGATGGGCGACATCCAGTTGCCCGGCGACGACAAGAAGGACGTGGATGTGGCGCCCGGCAAGCACAAGACGGTGACGCTGTCGCCGACGACCACAGGCAAGCGCGGCGAGGGCGGCACCATCGAGGTCACCCTCCAGGTCGGCCTGGGACAGGCGGAGGTCAGCCGTGCTGCGTCATGAGTTCCAGCCGGGCCGGCTGATCGCGGGCGTCTTCCTCACCGCCACGGCCGTGGCGTACGCCGGCGACGCGGGCGGCCTGTGGGACACCCCCTGGTTCGCGGCGATCCCCCTGACCGTGGTCGGCCTGTCCCTGGCGGGCGCGGCGGCAGTACTGACCCGAGCCCTGAGAGGCAGACGCCCCAAAACCCCCACCACCAACAAACCGACCTAGCGCTGCGACCGGAAAGGTTCACCGGCTCGCGACGCCCGGCACGGCACTCCCCCAGCCTTCGGCCGGGAGGTGCCCCCACGCCGCGTTGTCGCATCACCCGAGTACATCCAGTACACGGGAGATGCTCCGCCTTGCGATGCACCGCACCGGACGCCGCGAGCTTTCCGGCAAACCTTTCCGGCCACAGCACTAGCAGAAGGCGCCCCGAAGGGGCGCGGGGCGGTATCGACTTGCGGCTCCGCCGCGTGGGCGCGACCAGCCACAACGCACCCGCACCCAATCGACGGCACAAGGCCCCTCACCGGCCAACCCCGCGGAGCCTAGCGGCGGCGATTTCGCAGCGCCGCGTCCATGGAGAGGTACGGCGCGCCGGCCAGGACGAGGGGCAGCCAGGCCATCAGGTACGCGAGATCGTTGCCGTAGTAGTACGGGGTCGTGGCCCAGCTGACGGTCAGCCACAGGCTGAGCGAGATCAGCGCGCCGCCGAGCGCGGCCAGCCGGGTGAGCAGGCCGACGAGGACGCCGATGCCGACGGCGACTTCACCGACGGCGATGGCGGTGCCGAAGCCGACGGGGTTCTTCAGGGCCAGGTCGACCATGGCCGGGATCGCCGCTGAGTCGCGGACCGCGCGCATGGTGTCACCGATGGAGCCGGACCCGCCGGACTTCAGGAACGCGCTGTCGGTCAGCTTGTTCAGGCCGGCGTAGATGAACGTGACGCCGAGGAAGATGCGCAGGGGCAGCAGGGCATAGTGGGCGGCGGTCTCCCGCCAGTCACCACGACGGTCGAGGTAGGACATGTGCATATCCGAACGAATGCCATGATTCATCACAGAATGCCGCCTCTCACCCGCGTGTCGGCCTCCACCAGACCATACGTATGACAAACGTGAACCGTTCAATCCCCTCCCCGACCATTTTCCGGGTACGGACGGACGCATGCACACCGGCCGTACCGCACCGACCGGCCACCCTCATCGACCGGCCACACATGCACATCCCTCTTGCCACTCAGGTCGCTTCCGTCACTCCGTCACCTCGACCACACAGCGGTTGGTCGCCGCCCCCGCCGCGGTGACCACCTGCACCTCCACCGACCCCGGTTCCACCTCCGCCGGCACCGGAACCCTCAGCACCCCGTCCGTCGGATTGCTGAATCCGCCGGCGACGGGCACCAGCGGCACATGCACATTGACCGCGCCGATGCGCACGACCATGCGGGAGAGCCGGTCGGCGCTCTGGGCGCCGGGCGGGACGAAGCCGGCACCGCGGATCTCGATGTCGTCACCCGTACGGATCGGCCCGTCCAGGTCGCCGGCCTCGCGGGCCCGGACCACGGAAAGGATCAGCGGGCGCCCGCCCTCCGCGTACTTGCCGGCCAGATAGGTGACGGCCGACACCAGGACCAGCACGGCCAGCCCCCAGGGCAGGTCGGGCAGTTGGTCGGGCCGACGGGCGAGCCGTACCGCGGCGAACGCCAGGGCCACCGCGCCGATCACGACGTACTGGATGTCGGCGAACGTGCCCCGGCCCGCGTCGTCGGTCAACAGGTCGGCCGCGCGCGGCCGGTGCGCCGGGACCTTCTGCAGCCGCTGGGCGAGGATGCGCAGGCCCACCACCCGCCGGACGAGCACGGCGATCCCGCAGACCACGGCGAGGACGGTCACCACGCCCGCCCCGCGAGCCAGTTCCAGACCGGAGATCAGCGCGTCACGCTCGGCGGGGTCGGAGGCCGCGGCGAGCCGTCCCGCCAGGACGAGGACCGCATACGCGACGAACAGCACCCAGGCCGCCGCGACGGTACGGGAGGTGGACAGCCGGTTGTCCTCACCGATGACCGGGGCCAGCGCACCGCCCCGGGTCCGGTGGAACCAGCACGCGGCGGTCAGCGCACAGGCCACCACCAGCGCGGCGAGCAGCCCGGCGGTGCGCGCGCCGGTCCAGCCCGCGCCGATCGCCGTGAGTGCCTGGACGAGCAGCAGCAGTACGACGGCCGCCCACAGGACGTACAGCGTGCGCCGCCACAGCCGGGCCAGCCAGGCCGCGCCCTCCGCCCGGCCGCGCTCGGCCACGGCCTCGGCCGACTGCGTCAACTCCTCGGAGACCCACTGGCGGGAGGCGGACGCCGAGTGCGCCACCGCGACCGGCAGACCCCGTCCGGCCGCGAACTCATCGCGTTTCAAGAGGAATTCGGCGACCGCCCGGCGGTGCCCCTCGCGCGCCCCGTGCGGACAGTCCCCGCAGGTGCAGCCGCCCCCGTGGACGGCCGTAGCCGCGCCCTGCCCCGCCTGCTGCACCGCCACGCCCGATGCCCGCCTTCCCCGCGACCCACGGCGCGGCCCGCGCCCCCCTGAGGGCTTGGCCGTTACCGCGTAACTCCCTTGTACTGACTGCGAATTGTGCCCCATGCCGGCCGGTCGGCCGTCGGCAGGTGCGACCACCGGGGACGAGGTGAGGGCCGGTGTGCCGACCCGGCCGCCGGAGCGTGACCCCTACGCCCTCGACCTGTGGGGCAGCGCCCGCCGCGGTCCGCTCACCGCGCTCGTGGCCACCGCGGTGACCGCCCGGCTGCCGCATCCCTCCAGCGGCCGTGCTGCGCGGTTTTCAGCACGGTCCGGGCCGGGCGGACCGGTTCGGCTGCTGCGGGCTAACTGAGCAGGTCCGGCTCGCTGCGGCTGATGTCCTGCCACAGCGGCTGGTAGTTGATCCAGGCCACCAGGTCGCCGCCCAGTTGCTCGCGGGTCGCCGCCGCCAGTCTGTGGTCGATCAGAACGGGCCGGCCGGCCGCCTTCGCCGTCAACTGCACCTGGCAGGACCGCTCCATCGACACAAACCACCAGGCCGCCGCGTCCACCGAGTCGCCGACGGTGAGCAGCCCGTGGTTGCGCAGCACGAGCGCCTTGCGGCTGCCCAGTGCGGCCGCTATCCGGCGGCCCTCCTCGGCGTCCACGGCGACGCCCGTGTAGGCGTCGTAGAGGGCGTGGTCCTCGTAGAAGGCGCAGCTCTCCTGGGTGATCGGGTCGAGCAGGTCCCCGAGCGCGGCCAGCGCCCGGCCGTGCACGGAGTGGCAGTGGGCGACCGCGACGACGTCGGGCCGGGCGGTGTGCACCTGGACATGCACGGTGAACGCGGCCTGGTTGACGTGGTAGCGGCCCTCGATGACCTGCCCGTCCTGGTTGGCCAGGACGAGATCGCTGACGGTGACGTGCTTGAACGGCATCCCGAACGGGTTGACCCAGAAGCAGTCGGAGAACTCCGGGTCGCGCGCGGTGATGTGTCCCGACACCCCGTCCTCGAACCCGGACCGCCCGAAGATCCGCAGCGCGCCGGCCAGCCGTTCCTTTCGGTGCCGTCGTTCGGCGTCGAGCGAGTCGTGCATCGGCGGCATCGCGAACTGCAACTGGTCGGTGGGCAGCGGCAAGGGCGGGGTGGGAGTCGGCCCGTGCACAGGTCCTCCAGCACTGGGTTGTGTCACGGGGCGGAAAGTTACCGTCGGTCAGCGCAGGAGAACAGAGAAGTCGCGCAAAGATGACGTCCGTAACCGAAACCTGACAGGAGATGTCGGGTATCGCTGTGAGAGTGGGCCCATGAACTGGGCAGCACTCAGCACCGCCGCACCCGACCTCGCGCAGACCGCCGAGCGGCGGTTCGGCGCGTTCCGCCATCATGTCCTCGCCACCCTGCGCAAGGACGGCTCCCCGCGCACCAGCGGACTGGAGGTCCGTTTCCTGCACGGCGAGCTGTGGCTCGGCATGATGCCGCACTCGCTCAAGGCCCTCGACCTGCGGCGCGATCCGCGCTTCGCGCTCCAGGCCAACCCCGGCTCCGGCACGGACCTGGGCGGCGGCGACATCCGGATCGGCGGACGCGCGGTGGAGGTCGAGGATCCGGAGCTGAAGGGGGCGTATGTGAAAGAGGTGGAACCGCCGCAGCCGTTCCACCTCTTCCGCGCCGAGCTGACCGAGGTCGTGCGCACCTACGTCGAGGACGACACCTATCTGGTCACCGAGGTCTGGCAGCCCGGCCGGCCCCCGCGCACCCTCAGACGGCGCTGAGCGCTCCGCTGGACGGGCCGCGCCGCGCGGCGCCGTCGGTCAACTGCGGCTCCGTCGTGGCTGGTCGCGCAGTTCCCCGCGCCCCTTCGGGCGCTGCCCCTCGCCGCAGCGGCCTTCGTCGGCGCCGTCCGGGGCTCACTCCCACTCGATGGTGCCCGGCGGCTTCGACGTCACATCGAGCACGACCCGGTTGACGTCACGGACCTCGTTGGTGATGCGGGTCGAGATCCTCGCGAGGACGTCGTACGGCAGCCGCGACCAGTCGGCGGTCATCGCGTCCTCGGAGGAGACCGGCCGCAGCACGATCGGATGACCGTAGGTGCGGCCGTCGCCCTGGACGCCCACGCTGCGCACGTCCGCGAGCAGCACCACCGGGCACTGCCAGATGTCACGGTCGAGGCCGGCCGCGGTCAGCTCCTCGCGGGCGATGGCGTCGGCCTCGCGCAGCAGGTCGAGGCGTTCCCTGGTGACCTCGCCGACGATGCGGATGCCGAGGCCGGGGCCGGGGAAGGGCTGGCGCTGGACGATCTCCGCGGGCAGGCCCAGCTCCTGGCCGACCATCCGGACCTCGTCCTTGAACAGCTTGCGCAGCGGCTCGATGAGCTGGAACTCAAGGTCCTCGGGGAGGCCGCCGACGTTGTGGTGGGACTTGATGTTGGCCGTGCCGGTGCCACCGCCGGACTCGACCACGTCCGGGTAGAGGGTGCCCTGGACCAGGAACTCCACGGCCGGGCCCTCATCGGCGATGATCTCCGCCTGGGCCTGCTCGAAGACCCGGATGAACTCACGGCCGATGATCTTCCGCTTCTCCTCGGGGTCGGAGACCCCCTTGAGCGCGGTGAGGAAGCGCTCCTCGGCGTCGACGACCTTCAGCTGGACGCCGGTGGCGGCCACGAAGTCCTTCTCGACCTGCTCGGTCTCGCCCTTGCGCATCAGACCGTGGTCGACGTAGACGCAGGTCAGCTGGGAGCCGATGGCGCGCTGGACGAGTGCGGCGGCCACCGCGGAGTCCACGCCGCCGGACAGGCCGCAGATCGCCCGCTTGTCGCCGACCTGCTCGCGGATCGCGGCGACCTGCTCCTCGATCACATTGCCGGTGGTCCAGGACGGGGTGAGGCGCGCGCCGCGGTACAGGAAGTGCTCCAGTACCTGCTGGCCGTACGTGGAGTGCATCACCTCGGGGTGGTGCTGGACGCCGTACAGCCGCTTCTCGTCGTTCTCGAAGGCGGCCACCGGGACGACGTCCGTGGAAGCCGTGACCGAGAAGCCCGCCGGGGCGGCGGAGCAGGCGTCGCCGTGCGACATCCACACGGCCTGCTCGGCGGGGGTGCCCTCGAACAGGGTGGAGGACGGCTTGGAGACATGCAGGTCGGTGCGGCCGTACTCACGGGCGCCGGTGTTGTCCACCGTGCCGCCGAGGGCCTGGGCCATCAGCTGGAAGCCGTAGCACATGCCGAGCACGGGGACGCCGGCCTCGAACAGCGCGCGGTCCACGGTGGGGGCGCCCGCCTCGTACACCGACGAGGGGCCGCCGGAGAGGATGATCGCCGCGGGGTTCTTGGCGAGCATCTCGGCGACCGGCATGGTGCTCGGCACGATCTCGCTGTAGACCCGCGCCTCGCGGACACGACGGGCGATGAGCTGGGCGTACTGCGCGCCGAAGTCGACGACCAGGACGGTGTCGGGGGTGGCGGCAGCGGGAGTCGCTGATGACACGGGGTGCCTTCCGGCGGGTCGGGCGGGGGTCTGTGGTTACCGATTCTAACGGCGGGCCGCAGCACCCCTCACCGCCTCCAGGCCCGGCCCCTGCCCCAGGCCCACACGACCCCCGCATCCCGGACCCGCCCACCACCACCGACCGGCCCGCGGCGAACCCGCCGACCGCCTGTCGGCCCGTCCGCCCGCCCGCACGTGGCCCACCGGGACGCCTGTCGGCCCGTCCGCCCGCCCGCACGTGGCCCACCGGGACGCCTGTCGGCCCGTCCGCCCGGCCCCGGACCATGTCCGCCCGCCGGCCGCGTCCACCCGTCCGCCCGCCGACCCTTCCACTCACCCGCCCCGGCCCGCACCCACCTGCCCGACCGACCGCCGGGCGGCCGTCGGTTCGCTCGGCCAGGTGGGTGTCGGGGGAGCCGTGGCATACTGGACGCATGCTTGCGCACTCGACCTTCGTCTTTACCTATGGCATCCGGCCCGCCGGCTGCCATGGTCGTGCTGCTTGAGCAACTGACAAGCGACTTCCCAGGCGCCCCGGGCCGACAAGGCCCGGGGCGTTTGACGTTTCCGGAGCCTGCCGGGCCGGGGTACCACCGACAAGGAGCCCCGACATGACCGCCACCACCGAGAAGACCGGCGCCCGCACGACCGAGGCGGCCGACACCATCACCGACGCCCGAGAACGCATCGACGCGCTCGACGACCGGATCATCGGGCTCGTCCAGGAGCGGATGGCCGTGTCCGCGGTGATCCAGGAGGCGCGGATCGCCTCCGGCGGGCGGCGCGTGAATCTCTCCCGGGAAATGGAGATCCTCGGCCGTTACCGGCAGGAACTGGGCAAGCCCGGTACCGCGCTCGCGATGACGCTCCTCGAACTGAGCCGGGGTCGCATCTGAGTTCGGCCCCCCTCTCACTCGTACGGCGCGTGACCGCCGCGCCCACCGCTTCGTTGGTCCCGGTGTCCGTGCCAGCCAGGGGCGGGCCAGAAGAACCACGCGTGGCTCGCTGGAGCGATGAGGCGTACGGATCGTGCCGTGCGTCGTGGGACCTCGCTCCAGGGAAGTGACCGGACGGCAGGGGACAGCAGCCCGGTCACCCAGGAGAACCGGCCGGCTCCGGGGACGCCCGGGGCCGACCGGCGGAACCCCCCAAGTCCCCCACAGACAACCGCACCGCAGTGCACGGCCCGTCTGCCAGGTCGAGACCATGCGCGCCCCGGGTGCGCCCGGGCGCCGACCGAGGGCATGACGGTGCAGGACTGACGAGAGGACAAGTGGCGCGCACCCCCCGGCGCCACTCCCGGGCACCGACGCCGCCCTGACGCGTCGGTGCGGACGGAAGGGGCCTCGCGGATTCCGTCCCGCGGGGCCCTTTCGCACCGGCCCGCACCCCACTTGGCCCGCACCCCACTCAAACGCGTCGTCCTTCCGGCTCACAGCCACCGAAGAACCACACCGCTTCAGCCCCGCTCCACCCGCCCACGCGTGGCCTACGGCGGCCCGCGTCCAAGCCCACCGCACGCCCCGGCGCTGCCCCGGCACCCGGCACGGGCCCGTCTCCGGCGGGGAGCCGATGTCGCCCGTCAGCCGTGGTGCGGGCCGGCGGTGTTGCGTCGCCCACCCCGCTCACACCACCCACGCGTGATCCGCGGCGGCCCGCACCCCAAGCCCACCCGGCCCCCGTCGGCCTCATGAGGAGGCGGGGGCGGTCAGGTTGGTGTGACTCAGGCCACATAAAAATTCTGTGAGCGCGGACGCAACCTTTGGGTGATCTCGCTGATCAAACCTGCAGACACCAACGAGATCAAAAACTTCACCAAAACCCAGTGACACCAGCACAGTCAGGGACCCAACCCGCGCCCCACACGCGGAGCCCACCCGCAAGGTGCTGCCCGCCAGTGGCACCCGGACTCCACGAGGTCTTCATGAATCTTCGCCGTGCCATGGTGGCAGCGGCCGCGACGGCCGTCATAGCCCCGCTCGCCCTGCTGTCCGCGCCCGCCGCGTTCGCGGAGAAGTCGACGTCGCCGGGTCCCACGGAGAGCGTGTCGACCGAGCCCGCCAACACGCCGAGCGACTCCACCTCACCGTCCGACACGGGGCTGCCGACGAACACCGCCGAGCCGAGCGGGAGCACATCGCCGAGCGAGAGCACATCGCCGAGTGAGAGCACGTCGCCGAGCGACACGCCCGCCCCGAGCGACAGCACGAGCCCGTCGACCTCGCCCGAGCCCTCCGATTCGGCCAACCCGACCGAGACCCCCTCGGACCCGGAGGCGCCGTACTGCGAGGACCTCGACGGCACATACCGCGCCAAGGTGTCCACGGACATCAAGGGCCTGCCCGGCAAGATCGTCGCGGGTGACGGCTTCCACCCGTTCAAACTGGTCGTCACGAACGACTCCAAGGCCGACGTCGAGGACGTCTACTTCTACGCCGAGATCGAGAACTACGAGTTCGACGACGAGGCGAAGTACCTGAGCCCGCATGTGAACCTTCAGTTCAAGAACCCCGTGGACGGCTCCTGGGACCGCATCGGCGACGAGGAGTGGGCCGGTGACGTCTTCTTCCGCGCGAAGCAGCTGAAGGCCGGCGCCAGCGAGTCCATCGACCTGCGCGTCAGCATCGACGCCAAGGCTCCCGCGGGCGACGCCTACTCCTTCGGCTCCGGCGCCTACCTCGATGACGTCGACGGCGAGTCCTGCCTCGCCGAGGGCTGGGCGATGTACGACTTCGAGGTCCTGAAGGCCGGTTCACCGAACCCCGACCCCGGTTCCGCCACCCCGAGCGACAAGGGCGGCAAGGGTTCGGTGAAGAAGCCGCAGGGAGACTTCTCCTCCGTGCCGACCGGCAACCTCGCCGACACCGGCTCCAACTCCGCGCTGCCCGTGATCGGCCTCGTCGGCGGTATCGCCGTCGTCGCCGGCGCGGGCGCGGTGTTCGCGGTGCGCCGGCGCAAGGCCGACGCGAACGCGTAAGGCCGGCGCGGGGGAGGACGAAGGAGAGGGAGCTGCGCTCGGAGGGGGGCGCAGGTCCCTCTCTTTCGTCCTCCCCCACCCGCTGCCGCCTACGGCTTGGGCGGCACCGTCGGCATCCCGAGGAACAGCAGACGCAGGGCACCGAAGGCGTCCGCGGGAACCGCGGGGGTGCGCGGCTCCACCGGCTTCAGCCGCTCGTACGCCGCCCCCTGCGCCGGACGCGGGTCCGCCTCGCCCTTGTTGGGCCAGTACGACATCGCCCGCTCGGCCTGCGCGGTGATGGTGAGGGACGGGTTGACGCCCAGGTTCGCCGAGACCGCCGCGCCGTCCACCACCGAGATGCCGGGGTGCCCGTACAGCCGGTGGTAGGGGTCGATGACACCCGTCTCGCGTGAGTCGCCGATCGGGCAGCCGCCGAGGAAGTGGGCGGTGAGCGGGGTGCCCATCAACTCGCCTATGTTGCTGCCCGGGAAGCCGTTGATCTCCTGGGCCAGCGCGGACGCGGCCTCCGAGGCCGCCTTGATCTGCTGGGGGTTGGGCGCGCCGTGCCCCTGCCGGGCGGTGAGCAGGCCCTTGCCGACGCCGTCCGGTTTCAGGTACGTCGTCAGGGAGTTGTCCAGGGACTGCATGACCAGGCCGATGATGGTCCGTTCCGACCAGCGTCGGTTGGACAGGGACCGGACCACCAGCCACGGGTGCCGGGCGGCGTTGGCCAGCCAGGCCAGAACGCGCGAGGAGCCCTCGGCGTAGGGGACTTGGAGGATCGACAGGCCGCCCATCGAGTTCGAGCCCTTGCCGTAGCGGACCGGCTCGATATGGGTGTCGGCGTCCGGGTGGATGGAGGACGTGATCGCCACGCCCTGGGTGAAGTCGGCCTTCGAGGTGCCGTGTGCCGTGCGGTAGCGGCGGTCGTCGGTCTGCGCGCCCACCAGCGCCTCCGAGTTGGTCCGGGTCAGCTCGCCCAACCGGTCCGAGAGGTACGGCAGTTGGCCGTTGGCCTTCATACGGTGCAGCAGGGTCTGGGTGCCGTAGGTGCCGGCGGCCAGCACCACCCGGTAGGCCGTGAAGGTCCGGCCCGCACCCTTTCTGCGGTCGGTCGGCAGGGTGGCCACCGCGTAGCCGCCCCGCGAGTCGTCGGTGACGGACACGGCCGTCGTCATCGGGTGCAGCACCGCGCCCGCCCGCTCGGCGAGGTGGAGGTAGTTCTCGTTGAGGGTGTTCTTCGCCCCGTGCCGGCAGCCCGTCATGCACTCGCCGCACTCGGTGCAGGCCCGGCGGGCCGGTCCCGCGCCGCCGAAGTAGGGGTCCGCGACCCGCTCCCCCGGGCGCGCCCTCGTCCTGCCGTCCGCGTCCTCGCCGTCGCCGAAGAACACCCCGACCGGGGCCGGACGGAAGGTGTCGCCCACGCCCATCCGCTGGGCCGCGGCCTTCAGGTGCACGTCGGAGGGGGTCATGGTCGGGTTGAGCCGTACGCCGAGCATCCGCCGGGCCTGGTCGTAGTAGGGCGTCAGCTCCTCCTGCCAGTCGGTGATGTCCTTCCACTGCGGGTCGTCGAAGAACGCCCTGGGCGGTACGTAGAGGGTGTTGGCGTAGTTCAGGGAGCCGCCGCCCACGCCCGCGCCGGCCAGGACCATGACGTTGCCGAGCAGGTGGATGCGCTGGATGCCGTACATGCCGAGCCTGGGCGCCCAGAGGTAGTTCCTGAGGTCCCAGGAGTTCTCGGGGAGGGTCTCGCGGGTGAAGCGGCGGCCGGCTTCGAGGACGCCGACGCGGTACCCCTTCTCGGTCAGGCGCAGGGCGGTCACGGAACCGCCGAAGCCGGAACCGACGACGATGACGTCGTAGTCGTAGCTGTCCTGGGGCACGAGGTCTCCTCATCGAGTGGTGCGCGCTGAAGGGGCGCGGAAGACCGCGCGACCGGCCACGACGGCCTCGTGGACGACCGACGGCACACCGCGGCATGTCCGGCGGAGCGCTCAGCGGAACCGGAGAGCCTTCATGAGCCGCAGGCTCCCGCTCATGAACCGGGCGTACTTCTCGTCGTCCATCCCCAGCGCCGGGGCCATCGGGAGCAGCCGCTGCTGGGCCACCGTCTGGGCCTCGGTGTACTTGAGGATGCCCTCCGAGCCGTGCCGGCGGCCGAGGCCGGAGTCCTTCATGCCGCCCATCGGGGACTGGACGCTGCCGTACGCGGACGCATAAGCCTCGTTGACGTTGACCGTGCCCGTGCGCAGGCGCGCGGCGACGGCCCTGCCGCGCCGGCCGTCCTTCGTCCACACCGACGAGTTCAGGCCGTAGGGCGTGGAGTTGGCGTGCTCGATCGCCTCGTCCTCGGTCGTGAAGCGGTACACCGACACGACCGGTCCGAAGGTCTCCTCGGTGCAGACGGCCATGGGTGCCTCGACGCCGTCGAGGATGGTGGGTTCGAAGAAGTACGGGCCGATGTCCGGGCGGGCCACACCGCCGGCGATCACCTTGGCGCCCTTGGCGACGGCCTCCGTCACATGCCGTCGTACGGTCTCCAGCTGTCGTTCCCCGGCGAGGGAGCCCATATCGGCGCCGTAGGCGAGGCAGGAGCCGAGCCGGAGGGCCCTGGTGCGGGCGGCGAACCGGTCGAGGAAGGCATCGGCGACCGACTCGTGGACGTACAACCGCTCGATGGAGACGCAGAGTTGACCGGCGGAGGAGAAGCAGGCGCGGACGGCGCCGGCGGCGGCCTTCTCGATGTCGGCGTCGGCGAGCACCAGCATGGCATTCTTGCCGCCGAGTTCGAGGGAGACGCCGACCAGCCGGGCGGCGGCGCCGCGGGCCACCTCGCGCCCGGTGCGGGTGGAGCCGGTGAAGGAGACGTAGTCGGCGTGCCGTACGACCTCGGGGCCGACGACCGGCCCGTCGCCGAGGACCACCTGGAAGACACCGGCGGGCAGCCCGGCCTCGATCAGCAGATCGCGTGCCCACAGGGCGGTCAGGCAGGTCTCGGTGTCCGGCTTCGTCACGACCGCGTTGCCGGCGACGAGGGCGGGCAGCGCATCGCCGACCGACAGCTCCAGGGGGTAGTTCCAGGGAGCGATCTGGCCGACGACCCCGCGCGGGTGACGCAGTTCGGTGACCTTGGTCAGGGTGGGCACCGCGCCCGTGTGCCGCTTGGGCCGGAGGTAGGCAGGCGCCTTACGGCCGTAGTGACGGGCGGCGACGGCGACGGACTGGACCTCCTCGTGGGCGTGCAGCCGCGCCTTGCCGCTCTCCAGCTGGATCAGGTCGAGGACCTCGGCCTGCCGTTCGAGCACCAGGTCGTGGAAGCGCAGCAGCACGGCGGCCCGCTGCCGCACCGGGGTCCGCTCCCATACGGCCTGGGCGGCGCGGGCGGCCTGGAACGCCTTGAGCACGTCCTCGGGCGTGGACTTGGGCAGATCGGCCAGCTTCTCGCCGGTGAACGGCGTGTGGTTGGCGGTGCGGCCGGAGCCGATGACGCCCTTGGTGAGCTGGGCGACCAGCTCCGGTGTGACCACGTCGGCGGCGGTCCGCGCGCCCTCGGGAGCGGGGGCGAGGGGGTTCGTGCCGGTGCCGGTCACGTCCGTGGGCCGTGCCTGCGCCTGTTCCTGGGCCTGCGAGTCGGTCATGAGCGGCAGGGTATTCGGGAGCGGAAACTTTGGGTACCCGTCGGTAACAGCCGCGTGACAACGTCACCCCCACCTCGTACCCGTCACGTCGCCCCATCACGTCCGCAGCGTCCTTGTCGACGCGGGCGTCCCGCCGCGGGTAGACCATCGACGCCCCCTCGTTCAGGGCTTGGCGACGTTCAGATGCTCGATGGCCGTCCTGGCCACCTCGCGGCCCCGGGCCGTGAAGTCGCCCCTGCCCGGATAGCCGATGGTGAGCTTGTACATGTCCCCGGCCTTGGTCCGGTAGTAGAAGACACGCAGTTCGCGGGGGCGGGGGTCCTGACTGTCGGTCGTCGTGTAGGTGACCGTGTTCTGGGCCGCCGGCCTGCCGTGGAACCCGATGTTGTCGTCCGGTCTCGTCCCCGGCCCCTCGGGCATGGAGAGGCTGTAGTCGCCGTCGTCCTTGAACTTCTCGTTGTCCGCGTACATCTGGGAGGCCGCGGAGTCCTTGATCTGACGCAGGGAGTCGTCGGACTTCCTGCTCAGGTTCAGGCCGATCCAGATGGCGCCGCTCGGATCGGAATAGGTGACCCAGTTCTGGTCGGTGTCGCTGTTTTCCGGGTGAACGGCCTTGTACGCCGCCGGAACCGCCAGCGTCGCGCCCAGGTTCTTCTCCGCCCTCGTCGCCCAGTGCGCCGGGAGGGAGCCGCCGAACGGGTCGGCGAGCAGCAGATACCCCGCCACCGCCGCGGCGACCACGGCCGCGCCGAGACCGAACCAGGTTCCGCGGCCCGGCCGGAACCCGCGGCCGGCCCGGCCCGCGGACGAGGGCGGCCCGGCGGGCCCCGGAGCCGGGGGACGCGCGGCCGCCTCCAGCAGGGCGCGGACCCGGGCCGCGTCCGGACGGTGCGCCGGGTCCTTCTCCAGCAGCCCGTTCACGGCCTCGGCGAGCGGGCCGTGCGCGGCGGCGGGCGGCGCGGGGGTCGCGTGGAGGACCGACTGGAGCGTGGCGGCGGTGTTGCTGCGGCGGAAGGGCGAGACGCCCTCCGTGGCCGCGTACAGGACCACGCCGAGGGACCACAGGTCCGAGGCGGGGCCGGGGCGTCTGCCCAACACCCGTTCCGGCGCGATGTACTCGGGTGATCCGACGAAGCCGCCCGTGTCGGTCAGATCGGTCTCGCCCTCGATCTGCGCGATGCCGAAGTCGGTGAGGACGACCCGGTCGTGCCGGCCGAGCAGGACGTTGTCGGGCTTGACGTCACGGTGCAGCACACCCGCCGCGTGCGCGGCCTCCAGCGCGCCGAGCACCTGGAGGCCGACCCGGGCCGCCTCGCGTGTGTCCAGGGTGCCCTCCTGGAGCGCGCTGCCCAGCGAACGCCCCCGCACCAGCTCCATCACGATCCACGGCCGGCCGTCGACGACCGCCACGTCATGGACGTTCACCACCGCCGGGTGGTCGAGACGGGCCGCCGCGCGCGCCTCGCGTCGCATCCGCTCGAAGGCGTTCGCGCGTTCCTGTTCGGGAAGATGGTCCGGAACCCGCGGCTCCTTCACCGCGACCTCACGGTCCACCGTCTCGTCCTCGGCCCGCCACACCGTGCCCATGCCGCCGTCGCCGAGCTTCGACAGCAGCCGGTAGCGCCCGGCTATCAGACGGCCGGTACCCAGGTCCCGCGCGGGCTGTGGCGACTCGGGCCGCTGCGGCGCCAGTTGGGTCGGCGCCGCGTACGGATTGCTCGGATGCGGCACGTGCGCGGGCGGGTTGGGCGGTTGCAGACCAAAACTCGTCGGCTCGTCGGCACGGTGCTGGGCTCCCCCGTTGCTGCTCATGCGTCCATCCATATCGCGCCACACGGCGACACAGCCACACCCGCCGCCAACCGGTCACAGACCCGTGACCCACCAGGCCGCGCACACCCCGTGCCGGTCGTGGGCGAGGTGTGCGGGGCGCGGCGCGGTGAGTCGGGCGTGGCGTCAGTCGCGCGCGAACGTGTCGAGGGCCACGTCGAAGTGTTCCCGGGCCGCGCGGGTCTCGCCCACCGGCGCCGACACCCATACGTCGTACAGCCGGCCGTTCTCCTCCCAGCACAGGTCGTAGGTGTGCCGTGGCCCCTCCACCGCGCTGAAGCCGCTCCAGCTGAACTCCCAGAGCGCGGCCGGTCGTCCACGGTGCGTGGCCTCGCTCACCCGGCCGTCGCGGTACCCGGGGTTGGTGCGCGGGCCCTCGGCCGCCGCCCGGCGCAGCACCCCGAGCGGGCCGCCCGGCCCGGGTTCGGTGACCTTGATGCCGAGCCGGAAGGTCGCCCCCGGCGACAGATAGAAGACCCGCTCGTCCTGCGGATCGCGGGTGAAGTCCTCGGGCACGGCGAGGGAGAAGCCCGCGGGGTCCCGGGCAGTGCGATAGCCCGAGGGTGCCGGGCTGGCGCCGGAGGCGGTGGACGCGCCGGGCGAAGGTGCCGCGCTCGCCGACGTACCAGGCGCGGACGTACCAGGCGCCGGTGTACCGGACGCGGACGCGCCGGGCGCAGGTGTGCCCGGCGCCGTGCTCGCCGACGTGCCGGGCGCCGGACTCGTCGGTGCGCCGCCGCCGTCCCCGTCGCGGTTGATCAGCAGGGCCGCCGCCGAGATGCCCGCCCCGGCCATCGCCGCCACCAGCAGCGCCGCCACCAGCACACCCCGCCGGGACACCCGTAACGGCCGCCGGCCGGCCGGCACCGGCCTCGGCACATCCCGCTGGGTCGGCGCATACACGCCGGCCGGCCGCGACCCGTCGGCCTGCTGCGGCGTACGGCCGGTCTCCAGGAACGCGCGCAGCATCCGCTCCGCCTCGGCCGCCCCCAGCCGCCGGGCCGGGTCGCGTTCCAGCAGGCCCCGGACGACCGGCAGCAGCGGCTCGGCCTCGGTGGGCGGCCGGATCTCGGCGGCGACCACGGCGTGCAGGATGCCGCCGAGCGAGTCGCGCCGGAACGGCGACTCGCCGCTGAGCGCCGCGCACAGCAGCGCGCCGAGCGACCACAGGTCGGACGCGGGCCCGGCCCGGTTCCCGGACATCCGCTCGGGCGCGGTGTATTCGGGTGAGCCGACGAAGGAGCCGGTCTCGGTGAGCGTGGTGGCGCCCGAGACCTGTGCGACACCGAAGTCGGTGAGCACGACCCGGTCGGTGCCCGACTCGATCAGGACGTTGGCGGGTTTGATGTCGCGGTGCAGAACACCGGCCTCGTGCGCGGTGTGCAGCGCGCCGAGCAGGGCGATGCCGATGCGGGCGGCCTCGGCGGCGTCGACCGGTCCGTGCCGCGTGATCCGGTCGGCGAGCGAGTCGCCGTCGATCAGCTCCATGACGATGCAGGAGCGTTCGTCGTGCTCCACGACGTCGTGTACGACGATGATGTGCGGATGGTGCAGCTGCGCCACCGCGCGGGCCTCGCGCAGGGTGCGGTCGCGGTGCAGCCGGGCGTCGTCGCCCGAGAGGGAGGCGTCATGGGTGAGTTCCTTGACCGCGACCCCGCGCCCCAGCAACTGGTCGGCCGCCCGCCACACGACGCCCATCCCGCCGCGCCCGAGCCGGGCCTCCAGGCGGTAACGGCCCGCGATCACACGGAAGTCGTCCCCCTCGGTCCCCATGAGGCCCATCATGCCGCACCGGACGCTCTGCTTCCGGGGCGCCGACCGGCCAAGCGTGTCAGCCCTCGGGCGGCTGCCAGCTCTGCAGCACCCAGGTGAACTGCCGGCTCGCCGTCGCCCAGTCCTCGGCCGGCGACGACATGTAGATCACGTACTCGGCGCCGTCACGGCCGATGTACGTCTCCTCGATGGCGCGGCGCGGACCGGCGACATACGGCGGGTCCTTCGCCAGCGCGGTCCAGGTGTACTCCCACAGCGCGCCCTTGCGGTCACGGTAGGTGTTCTCCTCCATCGTCACCCGCTCGTAGTCCACCAGCCGCTGCAACTGCTGTTCCAGGTCCTGCTGATGCTGGTAGGGCTCGGCGAAGTCCGGTGAGCCGTCGATGGAGATACGGACGAAGTGCTTGCCGCCGTCGGGTGTGTAGTCGACCTGCTTGAGGTGGCCCTCCATGCCGTACACCTGTCGCTTCCAGCCCTTGGGCAGGGACAGGGTGAAGCCCAGCGGGTCGTTGACGGTCTGCCAGTCGGCCGGCACCGTCGCGTCCTCGGTAGGCGTGGGGCTGGGGGTGGCGGTGGCCGGGTCGGTGGCCGAGACCGTGGGGTCGGGCGTGGTCACGGCCGCGTCGTGGTTCTGCCGTCCGGTGCCCAGTTCCTGCAGTGCCAGCGCGGCGGCGCCGCCCACGACGGCGGCCGCTACGACCACCAGCGCGAAGGTGCGCAGGGGCCGCCGGGGGCGGGCGGGCGGCGCGGCCGGCCCGAGGGGCAGCGGCGCCGTGCCCGGCACCGGCGGGGTCACCGGGTGCGTCCCGTACGGAGTCACCGGGTGCGTCCCGTACGGGGCTGCCGGCTGCGTCCCGTACGGGGCTTCCGTGGCGGAGCCGTACTCGATGGGCTCGGCCGGACGGGACGCCACGTCCCGTGTCGGCACGAACGCCTGCGCCGCACCGGGCCGCCGCCCTTCCGCCGCCTCCGCGAGCATCTGCTCCGTCTCAGCGGCGTCCGGCCGCTCGGCGGGGTCCTTGCGCAGCAGGGCGGTGATGACGGGGCCGAGCGCACCGGCCGACCGGGGCTCGTCGGCCTCGTCCTCGACGACCGCCTGCATGGTGCTCAGCGGTGAGGTGCGGCGGAACGGCGACCGGCCCTCCACCGCCGTGTACAGCGTGGCGCCCAGCGCCCACAGGTCGGAGGCGGGGCCCGGGTCGTGGCCGCGCACCCGTTCCGGCGCGAGGTAGTCGACCGAACCGACGACCTCTCCGGTGCGGGTGATGGTGGAGTCGCCCTCTATCTGGGCGATGCCGAAGTCGGTGAGCAGGACCCGGCCGTCCCGCCCGAGCAGCACGTTGCCCGGCTTGACGTCGCGGTGCAGAACGCCGGCGGTGTGCGCGGCGCGCAGCGCCCGCAGCACCCACAGTCCGATGCGCGCGGACTCCTGCGGCTCGACCCGGCCCTGCTCCTTGACCGCGTCGGCCAGCGAGTTGCCCTCGACCAGCTCCATCACGATCCACGGGCGGCCGTCGTGTTCCAGCACATCGTGCACGGTGACGACGGCGGAGTGGTTGATACGGGCCGCCGCGCGGGCCTCGGCCCGGGTGCGGGCGAGCAGCATGGCCTGGTCGCTGTCGGAGACGTAGAACGCGGCCGTCAACTCCTTGATGGCGACCGCCCGGTGCAGCACCTCGTCGTGTGCGCGCCACACCCGGCCCATGCCCCCGCTGCCGATGGAGTCGACGAGCCGGTAGCGGCCCGCGACGAGCCGGCCCTGCATCTGATTCACGTTGCCCCGCAATGGTCTTGACAGGGTCAGACTAGGGACCGCCAGTCGTTCATGGAACGGGCGGAGTGCCATGGAGACCGCACTGTGACGGTTTTCGCTTCCACAAGCCCGCGGGAACCGAACGCGAAGGGGCGTCAGCGGGTGTACCGGTACGTCTGCGACGCCTGCTCGTACAGCCGTGTCACCTCGTCCCGTTCGGCCTCCGGGCCGCGCACCTGCAGCACGTGGTAGCGGCCGTCGATGAGCATGGCGATATTGCGTACGAACAGGTCGCGCCCCTGGTCGTCGGTCCAGGTGAACTGCCCCTCCGCCATGGTCCTGCCGCCCACCTCGATGGTCCGCAGCCCGGCGGCGGTGGCCCAGCTGGAGTCGCGGTAGGGCTGCAGTTCGCTCTCCTTGTCCCGCTGGTACACCATCGGGTCGCTGCCGTACTTGGCCGCGCTGTCCCGGCCCGGCACGACAACCAGTTGGAAGTCGCCGTGCGTGTAGAGCACCTGCCCGAGGCCGTTACGGGGCGTGCGGTCCCAGCCGTCGGCGACGGCGATCCGGAAGCCCTCGGGGTCCTTGCGCAGGGTGAAACCGTCGGCGGCGGAGGGTCCTTCGGTGGTCTGCGTCTCGGTGGACGGTGCCGACGAGGTCTTCTCTGACGCGTCCGTCGAGGGCGCGGTGCTCGCCCCGCCCGAGGGCGCGGGCGCCTGGCTCACCTGGCCTGCGGGCCCGGTCCGCTCGCCGTCCGCCGCGTCGGTGCTGTCCGTCTTCGGCATGAACAGCACCGCGTATGCGATCGTGCCCGCCAGCAGGAGCAGAATCAGCAGGAGCAGGGTGCGGCCCAGGCGGCGTGGGGATGCGGTCTCCTGCCGGGCCCGCTTGTGCCGCCCGTGCGCGCTGGTCGCGGGCAGTCCGGCGCGGCGTCTGCGCACCAGTTCGCCGCGGCGCCGCACGATCGGCAGCCGCTTGGGGTCGGCGGGCGGCGCGGCGACCACATGGGTGCCGGCGTCCGGCTCGGGCGCGGACCGCACCAGGGAGCGCAGCCAGCCGCTCAGTTCCTCGAAGTCCGGCCGCTCGGTGGGGTCCTGACGCAGCAACGACTCGACGACCGGACGCAGCGGCCCGCACTCCTCCGCGAAGGCGGGCGGCTCCGCGCACACCAACTGGACCAGCTCGGCCGTGGACTCCTCCGGATAGGGCGCATGTCCCTGTACGGCCCTGAACAGCAGCGCGCCGAGCGCCCACAGGTCGGTGGCGGGGCCGATCGGGGCGGCCAGCTGCCAGTTCTCGTGCACCGGCCCGGCCTGCTCCGGTGCCCAGCGCTCGGTCACCGGTCCCACCACGGTCATCCGCACCTGCCGTGCCCGTTCCGCGGCGAGCGCCGTGGCGGGGCCCCGCCGGGCGGGGGCGCCGGCGGCCGGCTCGCCCCAGCGGGCGGACGGCAGC
>NZ_JBEPAP010000069.1:0-50321 GCF_040298665.1 Streptomyces sp. NPDC001508 | reverse complement strand
GGCGGCTTCGCCGGGAAGGCGATGTTCACCTACCGGTACAGCTACCGGCCCGCCATGTGGGAACGGCTTCTGCTCAGGGCCGGATTCGCCACCGCGGAGGCGACCGAGGTGGATGCCCCGAAGCCCGGGCACATCGGCACCCTCATCGTCCGGGCCCGCGCCTGAAATCTCGACGGCCCCGGCCGGACGCCGATCCGGCCGGGGCCGCTCCATGCCTTGATCGTCTGCACTTCGGTTGAGCTAACGATCTCCAAGCCCCCGAAAAGACCACGAGCCCCAGTCCAGACCCACTCTGAACTGGGGCTCCTCCGTAGGCCCTGTGGGACTCGAACCCACAACCAATGGATTAAAAGTCCACTGCTCTGCCAATTGAGCTAAGGGCCCAGGCGATGTTGCTTCCCCGAGCATAGCCGGACGAGGCCGTGTCGCCGATCGGGTATCGGGGACACGGCCGCGTCGCGTGGACGGAACGGCCGAAACCGGGTCGTGCGGACGGGGCCGAGTCCAGATTGTTCCTACCTTGGCGGAGATCCGCGCCGCGGGCCAGGAGGCGTACGGCATCCACGGGCGCCTCGCCCCCGAAGCCCTCGCAGATCCCAGACGCGTCGGCCCCCGGAGCCCTCGGCAGCCCCAGACGCATCAGCCCCGGCACCCCCCGCAGCCCCCAAAGTGCGTCAGCCCCGGCCCCCAGGCAGCCCCAGGGCCCCAGACCCCTTCCCCGTTATCTTCTTCGCGGTCCTGCAAGAGGGCCGCTGGCCTCCGGGCCCGGCATGACTGTGTCCCCCTGTCGAAGGCATGACCTGGGGGGTGGTGTCACCGGGCCCGGGAGGTGTCCGTCGGAGACGCTGATCAGAGGTCCGGCCACCGTCCGGTCCGGCGCAACGCCGGGCAGTTCGCGGGCGGCAGGTCTGCATAACGTGGATGCGCGCGTACGACACCGATGCCGAGGCCAGACCAGGCAACTCCCTTGAGAGGGCACGATGTTCGACACCGAAGACGTGGGTGTGTTCCTCGGCCTGGATGTCGGCAAGAGTGCCCACCACGGGCACGGGCTGACCCCGGCCGGCAAGAAGGTCTTCGACAAGCAGCTGCCGAACAGCGAGCCGAAACTGCGGGCCGTCTTCGACAAGCTGACCGCGAAGTTCGGCACCGTCCCGGTGGCGATCTCCGCTGCTGCCGATGGCCGCCGCTCGCACCCGTCGCTCAAGTGCCCAGTTGCGACAGCCAGTTCGCAGCCGTGGGGAAAACCACTTCCTGACGCGGAGAAGACGCAGATATGACGAGCGCCGTGGCCCCACCGGTGTGTCGGTGGGACCACGGCGTTCAGTCACGGTGTGTCAGGCAGGCCGGGCGCCTCAGCCGTTGCGCTTCCAGCGGGGCTTGTCCTCGCGGCGCCCGAAGGAGCCGGAGCCGCGGTGGTCGTCACGGCGGCCGTACGGACGGTCGTGGCTGCCGGCCCGGAATCCGGGGCGGTCGGTCTGGCGGTCCCGGTTGAACGGGCGGTCGCTGCCGCGGTGCCCGGTCCGGTCGTCCCGGCGGAAGCCACCCCGGTCGTCGCGGCGCTCGAACGAACGCCCGCCACGGTCCCGATCACGGTCACGGTCACGGTCGAAGGAACGGTCCCGGTCGAGCGGACGACGGTCATCCCGGCGGAAACCGCCCCGGTCGTCACGCCGCTCGAAGGAACGCCCACCACGGTCGTCCCGGCGGAAGCCACCCCGGTCGTCGCGGCGCTCGAACGAACGCCCGCCACGCTCCCGATCACGGTCACGGTCACGGTCACGGTCGAACGAACGGTCCCGGTCGAGCGGACGACGGTCATCCCGGCGGAAACCGCCCCGGTCGTCACGCCGCTCGAAGCCACGATCCCGGTCCCGGTCCCGGTCCCGGTCACGGTCCCGGTCACGGTCACGGTCCCGGTCACGGTCCCGGTTGAACCCGGGGCGCTCGCCCCGCTCCTCGCGCCGGTCGCGACGCTCGTACCCGCCCGGCGCCGACGTCCGCTCACCGCGCTCCGCGCGCTCGGCCCGCTCCGGCCGTTCCACGTCCTGCGCCGTCGGCTGCTCCGGCACCGACACGGTCGCCGCCTCGGCCGCCGACGCCTGGGCCTCGGCCACCGCGGCCGCCGGGTCCTCGCCGCGCTCGCGGGCGCTCCTCGCGACCAGCCGGTCGGCCTCCTCGCGCAGCTCGGTCGCCCGGCGCTGGGCGCGCTCCAACTGCTTGGTGAGCTGGGCGACCTCGCGCTCGGCCTGCTGGGCGGCGTTGCCCGCGGACTCGGCCTGGACCTCGGTCATCGAGCGGGCGCCGGTGATCTCGGCGACCTCCGGGTCGAAGGCACCGGCGCCCTGGATGATGTGGCGCGCGGCGTCGACGCCCGCGTCCTCCATCAGGCGGAAGATCTGGCGCCGCTGGTGCGGCAGCGACAGCGAGACGACCGTGCCGGTGCGGCCCGCACGGGCGGTACGGCCGGCCCGGTGCAGGTAGTCCTTGTGGTCGCCCGCCGGGTCGACGTTCAGCACCAGGTCGATACCGTCGACGTGGATGCCGCGGGCGGCGACGTCGGTGGCGACCAGGACGTTGACGTATCCGTCCTTGAAGTCGGCCAGCGTCCGGGTGCGGGCGCCCTGGGTCATGCCGCCGTGCAGCGCGTCCGCCTTCACGCCCGCGTCGCGCAGCTGCTCGGCGACACGGTCGGCGCCCAGCTGGGTGCGGACGAAGATGATGGTGCGGCCCTTGCGGGAGGCGATGGCCGCGGTGACCGGCGCCTTGTCCTTGGGCTTCACGATCAGGATGTGGTGGGACATGGTCGTGACCGCGCCCTGGGCCGCGTCCACCTCGTGCGAGACGGGCGAGGAGAGATAGCGGTCGACAAGGGTCTGGATCTCGTTCTCCATGGTCGCGGAGAACAGCATCCGCTGGCCGCCCGCCGGCACCTGGTCGAGCAGTTCGGTGACCTCGGGCAGGAAGCCCAGGTCGGACATCTGGTCGGCCTCATCGAGGACGGCGATCTGCACGTCCTCCAGGGAGCAGGCGCCGCGGTTGATGATGTCGCGCAGCCGGCCCGGGGTGGCCACGAGGATGTCGACGCCCTTCTCCAGGGCGTAGATCTGGTTGCCCATGGACGTGCCGCCGCAGACGACCTTCATCCTCAGGCCGAGGATGTCGCCGTACGGCTGGAGCGCGTCGGCGACCTGCATGGCCAGCTCACGCGTCGGGGTGAGGATGACGGCCCGCGGGCGCTTGCGCTCGGTGCGGCCGCCCGCCAGCGTGGCCAGCGTGGGCAGGCCGAAGGAGAGCGTCTTGCCGGAGCCGGTGCGGCCACGGCCGAGGATGTCCTTGCCGGCCAGGGCGTCCGGGATGGTCGCGGCCTGGATCGGGAACGGCGCGGTCACGCCGTTCTGCGCGAGCTTGCGCACGACGCCCTCGGGCAGGCCGAGGTCGGCGAAGGTGATCTGAGGGGTGTCAGCGGTCTCGGTGACCTCGGTGGCCGAGTCGGCCCGGGCGTCCTCGACGGCCTCCGAGTTCTCGACGTGCTCGGAGTGCTCGGTGTTCTCGATTTTCTCGGGGTGCTCGGGGTGCTCGGACACGACGACATGGTCGGTGCTGGACACGGACATGCGAATGCGAAACCTTCCGGAGTCTCGTCGGCACGCGCCCGTCAACTCCGTGGTGCGCAATACGACCGCCTCAATGCGGTCAGCCACGGCAAAGGAGAGAACGCGCCACACGGCGCGCTCTGCGATGGCGCCGGGCAAATGGGATCAAACGATCTACCACCATACGCACCCACCGCCCCCCAACGCAAACCGAGTCCCGAAGGGGCGCGGGGCGTACCGATATGCGGCTGCGCCGCTGGAGCGCTCAGGCCCGAGCGCCCGCCGTCGGGGCCGGCTCGCGCTGGACCAGTTGCGGGCCCGGCTCCTCGTGCGCCGACGAGGACGGCTCCGCGGTCGGCGGCGCGGGCGGCGAGGCGGGCGGCTCGGGAGGCGGCGGCGGAGGCGTCGGCTCATCCGTATGCGGATCGGGCGGCTGCTCCCCGGGCGTCGCCGGATCGCGCGGCTTCTCGCTCCGCCCCGGCCCGGCCGGCGTCGCGGACGCGCTGCCCCGGCCCGAGGGCGTGGCCGACGCGGACGCCGACTCCCCGGACTTCCCCTTCCCGCCGCGCCCGCGCTTGCCCTCACCGCCCTCCGCGCCCGCGCCACCGGCATCGGCGCCGGACACCGCCGAGCCGCCGTCGGGCGCCTTACCGTCCTGCTGCGCGGCGGACCGCGACGGCCCTGCCCGGCCGGCACCGCCGCCGACGTTCACGCAGCCGGCGGCAGCGGCGACGGCCAGCACCGTGGCGGCGAGACGGACGGGTACGGACAAGGGGCGCACGGAAGCCACCTCCGACGACGGGCGGGCCAAGAAGTCGACCTGCCCAACTCCCGCCGCCCGCAAGAGGACACGCGCAGGCCCCGTCAGCCGTAGCCGAGCACATGCAGTCGGGCGTCATCGATCCCGAAATGGTGGGCGATTTCATGCACCACGGTCACCTCCGTCTCCGCGACGACGTCGTCCCGCGTCTCGCACATGCGCAGCGTCGGCCCCCGGTAGATGGTGATCCGGTCCGGCAGTACGCCCGCGTACCACTCACCGCGATCCGTCAGCGGAGTCCCCTCGTACAGGCCGAGCAGCTCCGGATCGTCGGCGGGCGGCTCGTCCTCGACGAACACCGCGACGTTGTCCATCAGCCGTGTCAGCTCGGGCGGAATCCGGTCCAGCGCCTCGGCGACCAGTTCCTCGAACTCCTCGCGCGTCATCTCCAGCACAGGGCCATTGTCCGGTACGGAACGGCCGCACGAGCGCCGCGGACCGCCGCATATCCGCTTCCGCGCCTGGGCATACGGGACCAATGGTCCGCGCCCGCGTCTCCCTGCCGAAACGCATCGTCTCCATACCGAGGCACGTCGTCCCCATGCCGAAGCACCTCGCCTCCCTGACGCACCGGCTCGCCGCCCTGCCCGATCGGCTCGCCTCCGTACCGAAACGCGTCGCCGGACTGCCCCGGCGCCTCGTCTCCGTGGCGAAACGCGGCCCGAAGACGTCCCGCGCCCTGCCCGTCCTCGAACTCGCCGGCCGGTCGCGCCCCCGGACCCGCGCCCTCGGCCTGACGGCGGTCGTCCTGGTCGGCGCCTGGCTGGGACTGCTGATCGTCGGCAACGTACGAGCCCCCGTCGGACCCATGAACACCACGATGACACTGCGCCCCTCGCTCACCGGCGGCACAAAGATCAATGTCTCCCCGCTGGGCGCGCTGACCCTCGACAGCCATGTCGCGCCCGTCCGCCTGGACGTGAACGTCGACCAACTGGACCCGCTGCGCTCCCAGGCCCTCGTCGACCACCCCGAGCGGCTCTCCGGCCTCCAGGACGAGGTCTCCCGGGACGTCGAACACGGCACCCTCGACCTGGCCGTGCGCTCCTGCGTCGCCGTCGTCGCCGGCGCCACCGCGCTGGGCCTCGCCGTCTACCGCCGGCCGCGCCGTGCCCTCGCCGCCGGCGGCCTCGCCCTGACCCTGCTCGCCGCCTCCGGCGCGACGGCGTACGCCACCTGGAACCCCAGGTCCGTCCTGGAACCGAAGTTCTCCGGCCTGCTCTCCTCGGCGCCCTCCCTGGTCGGCAACGCCCGCAGCATCGTCACCGAATTCGACGTCTACCAGAAGGAGTTGGCCCGCCTGGTGACGAATGTGACCAAACTGTACGACGTCACCTCCACGCTCCCGACCTACCGGCCGGACCCCGCCACACTCCGTGTCCTGCACGTCTCCGACATCCACCTCAACCCGGCGAGCTGGAAGATCATCGCCTCGCTGGTGGAGCAGTACAAGGTGAACGTGATCGTCGACTCTGGCGACACCATGGACCACGGCACGGCGGCGGAGAACGGCTTCCTGGACCCGATCGCCAACCTGGGCGTGCCCTACGTATGGGTGCGCGGCAACCACGACTCCCGTGTGACCCAGCGCTATCTGGAGCGCATGAAGAACGTGCACGTCCTGGACGACGGCCGGGCGCGGACCGTGGCCGGCCTGCGGTTCGCCGGCATCGGCGACCCGCAGTTCACGCCGGACCGCTCGGCCGCGCCCGGCGGCGACCGGGCCGAGCAACTGGCCGGGGACCGGCTGGCCTCGGCCCTGCGCGACCAGCGGGCCGCCGGGACGCCGGTGGACGTGGCCATCGCCCACGAGCCGTCGGCGGCCCGGGAGACGGACGGCGAGGTACCCCTCGTGCTCGCCGGCCATCTGCACCACGAGCAGACGGAGGTCATGCGGTACGGCACCCGGCTGCGCGTCGAGGGCTCGACCGGCGGCAGCGGACTGCGCGCCGTGGAGGGCCGCTACCCGGACCCGATCGAGGCCTCGATCCTCTACTTCGACCGGGACAGCCGACGCCTCCAGGCCTGGGACGAGATCGAACTGGGCGGGCTGGGACTGACGACCGCCGAGGTCAGCCGCCACCTCCCGGAGAAGGACGGCCCCAAGTAGCCGCCCCTAACCAATTTGGCCCAGCTCTGAGTGACGTAGTAGAGTCACGTCGTGCCCAAGGGCAACCGGTCAGGGGCTTGACCGGCCCGAACTTCGCAAGGAGTGAGGGAGAAGCAGAACCCTTCGGGGGAAAGCGAAGTCACGTGCTTCTCACGTCCCCCTGGAGACGCTCGGACGAAGCAGAGCAGCAACCTGGTAGTACGCCCTCATCGTCTAGCGGCCCAGGACGCCGCCCTTTCAAGGCGGTAGCACGGGTTCGAATCCCGTTGGGGGCACGCAATATCGTGTGCGACACTGTTGCACACAACGCAAGGTCCTGTGGAGCAGTTTGGAGTGCTCGCCACCCTGTCAAGGTGGAGGCCGCGGGTTCAAATCCCGTCAGGACCGCGAAGACCTCGAAAGAGGTCTTTGATGGCTGGGTAGCTCAGCTGGTACGAGCGTCCGCCTGAAAAGCGGAAGGTCGCCGGTTCGACCCCGGCCCCAGCCACAACCGCCCTACCAGGGCAGAAACCCCCGTCGAGAGTCATCGGCGGGGGTTTCGCATTGGCGTAATGCCGACGGTACGACGGCAGTGGCCTCACTCGAAGAGCTTGCTGAGCTGCGTCAACGCCTTCCGTTTCCCCTCCGGGGTCCAGGAGCAGCGACACGGACGAGTGGCGCAGATCATGGAAGCGGTAGCCGTCCAGCCCGGCCCGCTCCCGCAACGCGTACCAGTGCCGGTTCAGATGGCGAGGGTCGACCGGCGAGCCGGCCGCCGCCGTGAAGACGTAGCCCTCGTCGAGCCACTCGTCCCCGCACTGATCATGTTCCCGCCTACCGCTGCGTCCTGCGCTCGCACAGAGCGTCGACCCAGGTCCACAGAGCCTCTTCCTCGACCTGCAGGCCCGGCGGTCGGCGTAATGCTTCTGGCGATGGGAATCGAAACCCACCGCGGCGGTGGATCTGTGGGGTGGCCCATCGCGGGATCGGCGCTCCTCTTGATCAACCTCTGGGTGGCCCGGCGTCGGCTCGCCCTGCGCAGGAAGCCCACTCCAACTCCGTAACGCCGCATCCACAGGTCAGGGAGTCGCCAGGTCAGTCGATACGCGCATACGGCGTCTTGCGAACCGGTGCTCAAGGTCCCGGGCAGCGGCGCTTGACTGGATCATTTAACGCCCGCGCAGCCAGGCAGACCGTTCGTGCAGCGAGACGCTGTCTCACACTTGCGCAATGGATCAGTAAGCCGTGCCTTAAATCTGGTCCGCCGGGGCACCGGGCGTACAACCAGCGGCATCCCTTGCGGATCTGATCGCGTGGGTCAACCGACTCCACGATCACTTCTCCCTCCAGGGGAACGCACATGCGCATACGTGCCACCGTGGCCGCCGTCTCCGGCGCCCTGGCCATCTCCGCCCTCGCAGTCCCGGCCGCGCAGGCCGTCACCGACTCGGGCACCCCGTACACGCTGGACGCGAGCTTCTCCAACGTCTCGATCGCCAAGGCGATCAAGGTCGGCACCACCAACGAGGTCAGCGTCTCGTACTCGTACACACTGACGCACGGCTCGACCGTGAACATCGCCGCGAGTGACTTCTACACGGACGCCTTCCTGTACCACGGCACCTACAGCGACACGGCCCCCGAGCTGTACGGCGACAACCCGGCGACCTGCACCGCCACCTCGTCGACGACGGCCAGCTGCAAGGGCTCCATCAACATCTACCCGACGGACGCCGACCCGAAGACCGCGGACGCCGGCACCTGGCACGTGGCCGCCGAAGCCGTCGCCTTCAACGGCCAGGACCAGCAGAACCCCGACATGAGCAAGGTCGGCTACAAGGACCAGAGCGGACTGGGCAGCACCCTGGTGCAGCGCTACTCGAAGCTGACGACCACCGTCAGCTCGACGTCCGTCTACAAGGGCAAGACCTTCACGGCGTCCGGCAAGCTCTCCCGCGCCAACTGGGACGACAACCTGTACCACGGCTACACCAGCCAGCCGGTCAAGCTCCAGTTCCGCAAGGCCGGCACCACCACGTACACCACGATCAAGACGGTCTACACCGACTCGTACGGCAACCTGAAGACCACCGCGACCGCGAACTACAGCGGCTACTGGCGCTACAGCTTCGCCGGCACCACCACGACCCCGGCGGTCAGCGCCACGGGTGTCTACGTCGGCGTGAAGTGAGGTACGACTCCACCGACCGCGGGCCCGGGTACAGCCGCTTCGGCCGACGGCCCTGACGGCAGTCCGACGGCAACGAAGACGGACGCCGACGTGCACAGCGGTATGTCAAAGGATGCCGACGTCTGTCGCTGTCGGGCCGGATCATGATCCTGGCCGCCCGATCAACTCGCCTGAAAAGCGGAAGGTCGCCGGTTCGACCCCGGCCCCAGCCACAGTCAAGGCCCCGATCTCCGGATCGGGGCCTTGTTGTTCGCCGGTTGGATGCCGGTTGGATGCCGGCTGTACGCCTCGTATGCCCCGTACGCCCAAGGCCCGGAGCGTCGTGCCGCAAATCCGTTAGCCATGGATTTCTCCGGGATGAGATCCTGGGTCGCGTATGTCTACGCATCCCGCCCCCGGCGCACAGTCCCTCGGCGTTCTCGCCGGCCGCCTGACCGAGTTGTCGTTGCGTGACGCGCATCGCCTCGGGCGCAGGCTCGAGGGCGCGCGCAAGATCCGTAAGCCGGAGGCCCGTGCGGCCGTTCTCGCCGAGATCGAGGGCGAGGTCGTCAGGGCCGAGGAGCGCATGGCCGGGCGGCGCTCGCGCGTGCCCGAGGTCGGCTATCCGGAGCAGTTGCCCGTCAGCCAGAAGAAGGACGAGATCGCGGCGGCCATTCGCGATCACCAGGTCGTCATCGTCGCCGGTGAGACCGGTTCCGGCAAGACGACGCAGATCCCGAAGATCTGTCTGGAGCTGGGCCGTGGCGTCCGCGGGATGATCGGGCACACCCAGCCCCGCCGGATCGCCGCTCGCACGGTCGCCGAGCGGGTCGCGGAGGAACTGCGGACGCCGCTCGGTGAGTCGGTCGGCTGGAAGGTGCGGTTCACCGACCAGGTCGACCCGGACGGCACCTTCATCAAGCTGATGACGGACGGCATCCTGCTCGCCGAGATCCAGACCGACCGTGACCTGCGCGCCTACGACACGATCATCATCGACGAGGCCCATGAGCGGTCTTTGAACATCGACTTCCTGCTCGGCTATCTGGCGCAGCTGCTGCCGAGGCGGCCGGACCTGAAGGTCGTCATCACGTCGGCGACCATCGACCCCGAGCGTTTCTCCCGGCATTTCGGCGACGCCCCGATCGTGGAGGTCAGCGGGCGGACCTACCCGGTGGAGGTGCGTTACCGGCCGCTGCTGGAGGAGGACGGTGACGACGCCGACCGGGACCAGATCACCGCGATCACGGACGCGGTCGAGGAGCTGATGGCGCAGGGCGGCGGCGACATCCTCGTCTTCCTCTCCGGCGAGCGGGAGATCCGGGACACGGCGGACGCGCTGGAGAAGAAGAACTACCGGTTCACGGAGATCCTGCCGCTGTACGCCCGGCTCTCGCATGCCGAGCAGCACCGGGTGTTCCAGCCGCACTCCGGCCGCCGGATCGTGTTGGCGACCAATGTCGCCGAGACCTCCCTGACCGTGCCGGGCATCAAGTACGTCATCGACCCCGGCTTCGCGCGGATCTCGCGCTACAGCCATCGCACGAAGGTGCAGCGGCTGCCGATCGAGCCGATCTCCCAGGCGAGCGCGAACCAGCGCAAGGGCCGCTGCGGCCGTACGTCCGACGGCATCTGCATCCGGCTGTACTCCGAGGACGACTTCGATGCCCGGCCGGAGTTCACGGACGCCGAGATCCTGCGGACGAACCTCGCCTCCGTCATCCTGCAGATGACCGCGGCCGGCCTCGGCGACATCGAGAGGTTCCCGTTCATCGACCCGCCGGACCACCGCAACATCCGTGACGGCGTGCAGTTGCTCCAGGAGCTGGGCGCGCTGGACCCGGCGCAGCAGGACCCGCGCAAGCGGCTGACCGAGACCGGCCGCAAGCTGGCGCAGCTGCCCGTCGATCCGCGGCTGGCCCGTATGGTCCTGGAGGCCGACCGCAACGGCTGTGCGCGCGAGGTCATGGTCATAGCGGCGGCGCTGTCCATCCAGGATCCGCGCGAGCGCCCGGCGGACAAGCAGACGCAGGCCGATCAGCAGCACGCCCGGTTCAAGGACGAGACGAGCGATTTCGTCGCCTTCCTGAACCTGTGGCGTTACCTCCGTGAGCAGCAAAAGGAGCGGGGTTCCTCGTCGTTCCGCCGGATGTGCAAGCAGGAGTTCCTGAACTTCCTGCGGATCCGCGAGTGGCAGGACATCTATACGCAGTTGCGAACCGTCGCGAAGCAGATGGGCATCCATCTCAACGAGCAGGACGCCCCGGCCGACCGCATTCATGTCTCGCTGCTGGCCGGTCTGTTGTCGCACATCGGCATGAAGGACGTGAAGAGCGCCGGCGCGGAGAGCGCGAAGGGCGGCGGGAGGAACGAGTATCTGGGCGCCCGGAACGCGAAGTTCGCGATCTTCCCGGGTTCGGCGTTGTTCCGGAAGCCGCCGCGGTTCGTGATGTCGGCGGAGCTGGTGGAGACCAGCCGGCTGTGGGCCCGGGTCAACGCGAGGATCGAACCGGAGTGGGTCGAGCCGCTGGCGGGTCACCTGGTGAAGCGGACCTACAGCGAGCCGCACTGGGAGAAGGACCAGGCGGCCGTGATGGCGTACGAGAAGGTGACCCTGTACGGCGTCCCGATCGTCGCCGACCGCAAGGTCAACTACGGCCGGATCGACCCGGAGGCCAGCCGCGAGCTGTTCATCCGGAACGCGCTGGTGGAGGGGGACTGGCGCACCCATCACAAGTTCTTCGCGGACAACCGCAGGCTGCTCAGCGAGGTCGAGGAGCTGGAGCACCGGGCGCGGCGCCGGGACATCGTCGTGGACGACGACACGCTGTTCGACTTCTACGACCAGCGGGTGCCCGAGGACGTGGTGTCCGGGGCGCACTTCGACGCGTGGTGGAAGCGGCAGCGGCACGAGCAGCCGGACTTCCTGGACTTCGAGCGGGAGATGCTGATCCGCGAGTCGGCGGCGGCGGTCACCGAGGCCGACTATCCCGACTCCTGGCGTCAGGGCCCGCTGAAGTTCCGGGTGACGTACCAGTTCGAGCCGGGTGCGGACGCGGACGGCGTGACCGTGCACATTCCGCTCCAGGTCCTCAACCAGGTCACGGCCGATGGTTTTGACTGGCAGATCCCGGGGCTGCGCGAGGAGGTGGTCACGGAGCTGATCCGTTCGCTGCCGAAGCCGATCCGGCGCAACTATGTGCCCGCGCCCAACTATGCGAAGGCGTTCCTGGAGCGTGCGGTGCCGTTGCAGGAGCCGCTGACGGTGACCATGGCGCGTGAGCTGAAGCGGATGGTGGGGGTGCCGTTCGAGGCGGACGACTTCGACTGGTCGAAGGTCCCCGACCATCTGAAGGTGACTTTCCGGATCGTCGACGAGCGGCGCCGCAAGCTCGCCGAGGACAAGGATCTGGAGGCGCTGCGGCTGCGGCTGAAGCCGAAGGCGAGGAAGGCGCTCTCGCAGGCCGCGGCGGCGACGGCCGTGCGCACGGGAGGCGAGTCCCTGGAGCGCGGCGGGCTGACGGACTGGACGATGGGGTCGCTCACCCGGGTCTTCGAGACGCGCCGGGCCGGTCAGCCCGTGAAGGCGTACCCGGCGCTGGTGGACGACGGGGACACGGTCTCCGTGCGGCTCTTCGACACGGAGGCGGAGCAGGCCGGGGCGATGTGGCGGGGCACACGCCGGCTGATCCTGCGGAACATCCCGGTGAACCCGGCGAAGTACGCGAGCGATCGTCTGACGAACCCCCAGAAGCTGGCTCTGTCCGCGAATCCGCACGGCTCCGTGCAGGCGCTGTTCGACGACTGTGCGATGGCGGCGGCGGACCGGCTGATCGCCGATTTCGGTGGTCCGGTGTGGGACGAGGAGTCGTACCGGAAGCTGCACGACAAGGTGCGCGCGGAGATCGTCGACACCACGGTGCGGACGGTCGGTCAGGTGCAGCAGGTGCTGGCCGCCTGGCAGTCCTGTGAGCGCCGGCTGAAGGCGGTGCGCAGCCCGGCGTTGCTGCCGAACCTGGCGGACGTCAGGGCCCAGCTGGACGGCCTGGTGAAGCCGGGCTTCGTGACCTGGGCGGGGGTGCGGCGGCTGCCCGACCTGATGCGCTACCTGGTGGCGGCGGACCGGCGGCTCCAGCAGATGGCGACGGGCGTCCAGCGGGACACCACGCGCATGGAGAAGGTGCACGAGATGCAGGACGAGTACGCGTGGCTGCTGGAGCAGTTCCCGCCGGGCCGTCCGGTGCCCGCCGCGGTCCTGGACATCCGGTGGATGATCGAGGAGCTGCGGGTCAGCTACTTCGCGCATGCGCTCGGCACGGCGTATCCGGTCTCGGACAAGCGGATCGTGAAGGCGATCGACGCCGTCGTTCCGTGATCACTCGGGTACGCCGGGTGAGTTCGACCAGGGGGCGCGCCCTCCTGTACAGTCTCTTCTCGCGGCGCACCGCACGAATGGCGCCGCGACACCAGGTCCTGTGGAGCAGTTTGGAGTGCTCGCCACCCTGTCAAGGTGGAGGCCGCGGGTTCAAATCCCGTCAGGACCGCAGTACAAGAAGGGCCCGCCCCGGCAGGGGGCGGGCCCTTCTTGCGTCTCCGGGTGCGGCCGGATGGTGCCGGGGCGTCTTGACGGAGTCACTTTCCGCCGGTACCCAGGGAGCAGGGCCCCTGTCCCCGTGTGCGGGCCTGTGGAGGTGGCGTATGGCGGCGGCGGCCAGGCACGAGACGCGGGCGCTCCTCAGGGCCCATCTGTCGGCCGCTTCGTCCTACCGGCATCTGACCCGGCATTGCGCGATCTGCCACCGTCTGCTGCGTCTGGCGATGGATTCCGCCCCACGGGCCACAGAGGACGCGGAGGCCACCGAGGACGTCAGCGAGGACGAGAGCGCCTTTCCCGCGTGACCCCCTGCGCCCCAACACCCTTGCCACGATGGGCAACTGGCCCCGCGGGCCGGCTTCGGCGCGGGCCGTGGGCGGGCTCCTCTAGCGCATCCGGACCGGGGGTAACAAGCACTTCGGTATGTGACGGGTGTCACCGCAAGAGTTTTTGAAACGGTGGCGCTTACGCACGTCCTACAACTAGTCAATTTAATATGTGCAATTGCACCCCTCTCCGGGGCCTTCCACAGCGGATCCGACACCGCTCCCCAGACTCCGACAAGCCCGCTCACAGACACCGCGTCGCCCGGGCCGCCGGCGCACAAAAAAGATCGCGCTGGACCCGGCGGAGTCCAGCGCGATCGACGACGCACCCTGTGTCGCTGCCTAGAACGTTCTGATCGGCTTGGGCGTCGGGCCTGTTGGGGCAGGTCCCGCGTCGCTTGGAGCTAGGTTCCGGGCGTCTCGACGGGTTGGGGGAACCAGCCGTATTGCCCGGTTATGGAGTTGTCAGGCCTCGCTGCGCTGCTGCGGGATGCCCGCGAGCAGTGCACGGACCTCCGCCTCGCGGTAGCGGCGGTGCCCGCCGAGCGTACGGATCGACGTGAGCTTTCCGGCCTTCGCCCACCGCGTGACCGTCTTCGGGTCAACGCGGAACATCGTGGCGACCTCAGCCGGGGTCAGCAGCGGCTCGGCATCAGGGGTGCGAGCGGTCATGAGCGGCCTCCTCGGGAGAACCGAACCATCTCGGTTCTTTCCTCTAAATTCTGCACCTTGACCCGCGTTGCCCGAAATGGCGGACGCGAGTCGAGTCGGTTATAGGACGAACGGCTTGTCCTCGGCACTACAACTACACCATCTGTCCAGCCGCGTCGGCCAAACCGATGGAATTGCCCTCCCAGGTGTTCATCACCGACGGAAGCCGATGGACCATGCCATAACGGACAGTCACGCCACTGTGACGATCAGTCACAGTGGCACCCAGGAGACACGAGACCCCCCTAAAGCATGCAATGCCGAGCCCTTCCCGGACTCCTTGTCCTATTTTGGCATGAGGAGGGGCAAGAGGCGCAAGAGCCGGGTAAAGTGCGGTCCATCACCCTTGACGCAAAAGCCCGGATCGGGCCCAACATCCCGTGACGTCGGGGACTGTCGGGGAAGTACCGTCGACCGTACGCGGACCCTGCCGCCACAGCCGTGACGTACATCACTTCTGACGTAGCGTCAGTTTGCGGAGCGAAGGTCACGGACCGTCCGCCAGCGCTCCACGAGCCGGCCGTACGCCTCCCCCGCGGCGGCCCCGTCGCCCCGGCGCAGCGCGTCGATGCCCTCGGCCACGTCGGCCGCCGAGTGGTCCCCGGCCAGCTCTCCCGCGGGCACCGCGTGCACCAGACCGCCGTAGTCCAGCTCCACCAGCGAGCGCGGATGGAACTCCTCGAGCCAGCGCCCCACATCCACCACGCCGTCGATCAGGGGACCCTCCTCGACCGCGTCCTTGAGGGTGCGCAGCGCCCGCGCCACCCGGCGCCGGGCCTGCACCATCGGCGTGCGGTAGCGCAGCAGCGGCGCCTCCTCGTCGGCGCCCTCGGCGTACTCCCGCTCCGCGTCGGAGACCAGCACGAACCAGCTCAACGGCACCTGCCAGGTGGCCGTGCGGATCCAGGGACGGGCATCGGGGTTGCGGGCGAGCCAGCGCTCGTAGTCCTGGGCGGCCTGGCGGCGCACCACCGGGGGCAGCACCGCGTCCAGGACCGGCTGCGGCAGCTCCTCAGCCAGCTCGCCCAGGGCCTGCCAGCCGCGCAGCCGGGTGCGCCAGGGACAGACGCAGACCACCCCGTCGACGTCCAGCACGAAGGCCTCGCCGCTCTCGTGCACCGGCACCGGCATCGGCGGGGTGGGCAGCAGATCCGCCAGGGAGCGACGCAGCTCGTCCTGGTAGGAGGGGCGGTCGGGGCGGCGGGCGTAGCGCGCCCAGTGGCCGCGCTCCGACTCCGGGAAAGCGGCCAGCGGTTCGTACACACGCAGATACGTCGCGTAGGGGACGATCACCGAGGACACCTTGGGCACGCCTGCTCCCTCCCCATCGGACCCGGCTCGAAACCCGTGCGAAACCCGTACTCGGACCTGCCCGAGCGGCGCTCGGACATAGGGAAACACCGGAAATCCTGCCACGGCCACGGAGGGACGGACGACGCGCCGAGGTGATCCTGAACACTGTACGGTCGGCGGGCGGCCCAGGCTCTACGCTCGTGCCACGGCATCCCGCCGCCTTCCCCCACTACCAAAAGTGTGGGGGTGCCCCCGGGAGACCCGTCTCCACTCGCCGCTACTTACCCGGGAGTCACCACAGTGACCGACGTGACCAACGGCGTCCTGCGCACCCTGTTCCACTCGGACCAGGGAGGACATGAGCAAGTCGTGCTCTGTCAGGACCGCGCCAGCGGCCTCAAGGCCGTCATCGCCATCCACTCCACCGCTCTGGGCCCCGCGCTCGGCGGCACCCGCTTCTATCCGTACGCGAACGAGGAGGAGGCCGTCGCCGACGCCCTCAACCTCGCGCGCGGGATGTCGTACAAGAACGCCATGGCCGGTCTCGACCACGGCGGCGGGAAGGCCGTGATCATCGGCGACCCGGAGCGGGACAAGTCCGAGCGGCTGCTGCTCGCCTACGGGCGGTTCGTGGCCTCGCTCGGCGGACGGTACGTCACCGCGTGCGACGTCGGCACCTACGTCGCCGACATGGACGTCGTGGCGCGCGAGTGCCGCTGGACGACCGGCCGGTCCCCCGAGAACGGCGGCGCGGGCGACTCCTCCGTCCTCACCGCCTTCGGCGTCTACCAGGGCATGCGCGCCGCCGCCCAGCACCAGTGGGGCGACCCCTCGCTGCGCGGACGCCGGGTGGGCATCGCCGGCGTCGGCAAGGTCGGCCACCACCTGGTGCGGCACCTGCGGGACGAGGGCGCCGAGGTGGTGATCACGGACGTGCGCGAGGAGGCCGTGCGCCGCATCCTCGACCAGCACCCCGAGGGCGTGACGGCGGTCGCCGACACCGACGCGCTGATCCGGGTCGAGGGGCTGGACGTCTACGCCCCGTGCGCGCTCGGCGGCGCCCTCGGCGACGACAGCGTGCCGGTGCTCACCGCCAAGGTGGTGTGCGGCGCCGCCAACAACCAGCTCGCCCACCCGGGTGTGGAGAAGGACCTCGCCGACCGCGGGATCCTCTACGCGCCGGACTACGTGGTGAACGCCGGCGGGGTCATCCAGGTCGCCGACGAACTGCACGGGTTCGACTTCGACCGGTGCAGGGCCAAGGCGGCGAAGATCTTCGACACCACGCTGGCCATATTCGCACGTGCGAAGGAGGACGGGATTCCGCCGGCCGCCGCGGCCGACCGGATCGCCGAGCAGCGGATGGCGGAGGCCCGCAGCGCACACTGAGCGCTCCGCCGGACAGCCCATGACGCGCCGCCGAGGCCGCCGCGGCGGTGTCGTGGCCGGCCCTAGATCGCACGTCTGACCGGTACCCGTCGGCACGAAGTTGGAGAGAACTCTCACTTCAACCGGCGGGTCGTCCCCGGATAAGTGGTTAAAATCGCCACTGACCAGCGAGGACGGGGCACCTCGACGGTCCTGTGCACACGCGCGTGCTGTGGGCGACGTACCGTATGGGCGTGGGCTCAGGTACCGTGGAAGCCCTACGGACGGGCCTCTCTGCGGAGAGTCCGTTCCGGATCATGAACGCGTGTCAGACTCTGGGGCCGTCGAGCCCCGTCGTTGAGGGGGTCGAGCCATGGGGCGCGGCCGGGCCAAGGCCAAGCAGACGAAGGTCGCCCGCCAGCTGAAGTACAACAGCGGTGGGACGGACCTCTCACGCCTGGCCGAGGAGCTGGGCGCATCGACGTCGAACCAGTCGCCGAACGGCGACCGCTTCGAGGACGATGAGCATGACGACGACCTGTATTCACGGTACGCCGACCTCTATGAGGACGACGACGAGGAGGACGAGGACGGCCAGTCCTCGCAACACCGTCGCGGCGCGTGACGCCGGCAGCGGCTTAGCCGTGTCATCCCGGTCCGGGGCTCAGCACCGGACCGGGATTTGTGCTGACGTCGCGGTTACGCGTAGTCGCCGACCAGCTTCGCACCCGTGGGTTCGTCGCCTCGGTCGGTGATCTCGCCGGCCACCCAGGCGTCGACGCCGCGGTCGGCGAGCGTCGCGAGGGCCGCGTCCGTGGACTCCTGCGGCACGACCGCGATCATGCCGACGCCCATGTTGAGGGTCTTCTCCAGCTCCAGTCGCGCTACGTCACCGGTCCTGCCGACCAGGTCGAACACCGGGCCCGGGCTCCAGGTGGAACGGTCGACGACCGCGTGCAGCCCGTCCGGGATCACCCGCGCGAGATTGGCGGCGAGCCCGCCACCGGTCACATGGCTGAAGGCGTGCACCTCGGTGGTGCGGGTCAGCGCCAGACAGTCCAGGGAGTAGATCCTGGTCGGCTCCAGCAGCTCCTCACCGAGGGTGCGGCCGAACTCCTCGATCCCCGCGTCCAGGGACAGCCCGGCCTGGTTCAGCAGCACATGACGGACCAGGGAGTACCCGTTCGAGTGAAGACCGGAGGACGCCATGGCGATCACCGTGTCACCCGTACGGATGAGATCCGCGCCCAGCAGCCGGTCGGCCTCCACAACGCCCGTACCGGCGCCCGCGACATCGAAGTCGTCCTCGCCCAGCAGACCCGGGTGCTCGGCCGTCTCGCCGCCCACCAGGGCGCAGCCGGCCAGCACACAGCCCTCCGCGATGCCCTTGACGATGGCCGCGACCCGCTCCGGGTGCACCTTGCCGACGCAGATGTAGTCGGTCATGAACAGCGGCTCAGCGCCGCACACCACGATGTCGTCCATGACCATCGCGACCAGGTCATGGCCGATGGTGTCGTACACGCCCAGCTGACGGGCGATGTCGACCTTCGTGCCGACGCCGTCGGTGGCGGAGGCCAGCAGCGGGCGCTCGTAGCGCTTGAGCGCCGAGGCGTCGAACAGTCCGGCGAAGCCGCCGAGGCCGCCGAGGACCTCGGGGCGCCGGGTCTTCCTCACCCACTCCTTCATCAGTTCGACGGCGCGGTCGCCCGCCTCGATGTCGACGCCCGCGGCTGCGTAGCTGGCACCAGTGGTCTCAGGCATGACTGTGACTTTCGTGTCGTACGGCAGGTGTTACGGGCGACGGATCGCGTCGACTGCGGCCGGGGCGGCCGTGCCGGCCGCCAGCTCGGTCTCCAGGAGCTGCTTGCCGAGCAGCTCGGGGTCCGGGAGTTCCATCGGGTACTCGCCGTCGAAGCAGGCGCGGCACAGGTTCGGCTTGGCGATGGTGGTCGCCTCGATCATGCCGTCGATGGAGATGTAGGCCAGGGAGTCGGCGCCCAGCGAGGTGCCGATCTCGTCGATGCTCATGCCGTTGGCGATCAGCTCGGCGCGGGTGGCGAAGTCGATGCCGAAGAAGCAGGGCCACTTCACGGGGGGCGAGGAGATCCGGATGTGCACCTCGGCCGCACCCGCCTCGCGGAGCATGCGGACCAGGGCGCGCTGGGTGTTGCCGCGCACGATGGAGTCGTCCACGACGACCAGGCGCTTGCCCTTGATGACTTCCTTGAGCGGGTTCAGCTTCAGGCGGATGCCGAGCTGGCGGATGGTCTGCGAGGGCTGGATGAAGGTCCGGCCGACGTAGGCGTTCTTGACGAGACCGGCGCCGAACGGAATCCCGCTGGCCTCCGCGTAGCCGATGGCGGCCGGGGTGCCGGACTCCGGGGTCGCTATCACCAGGTCGGCCTCGACCGGGGCCTCCTTGGCGAGCCGGCGGCCCATCTCGACACGGGAGAGATACACGTTCCGGCCGGCGATATCGGTGTCCGGGCGGGCCAGATACACATACTCGAAGACACAGCCCTTGGGCTTCGCTTCCGCGAATCGCGAGGTACGCAGACCGTTCTCGTCGATCGCCACGAACTCGCCGGGCTCGATCTCACGCACGAAGCTGGCGCCCGTGATGTCCAGGGCTGCGGTCTCCGAGGCGACCACCCAGCCGCGCTCCAGGCGGCCCAGCACCAGCGGGCGGACGCCCTGCGGGTCACGGCCGGCGTACAGGGTGTGCTCGTCCATGAAGACGAGTGAGAAGGCGCCCCTGACCTTGGGGAGGACCGCGTGCGCGGCCTCCTCGATGGTCAGCGGCTTGCCGTCGTCGTCGACCTGGGCGGCGAGGAGCGCCGTGAGCAGGTCGGTGTCGTTGGTGGCCGCGACCCGGGTCGAGCGGCCGTTGGTGTCCTTCGGCAGGTCGGCGACCATCTCGGCGAGCTGCGCCGTGTTGACCAGGTTGCCGTTGTGGCCGAGCGCGATGGAACCGTGCGCCGTGGCACGGAACGTCGGCTGGGCGTTCTCCCACACGGAGGCACCGGTGGTCGAGTAGCGGGCGTGTCCGACCGCGATATGGCCCTGGAGCGAACCGAGCGATGTCTCGTCGAAGACCTGCGAGACCAGGCCCATGTCCTTGAAGACGAGGATCTGGGAGCCGTTGCTGACCGCGATTCCCGCGGATTCCTGACCCCGGTGCTGGAGGGCGTAGAGCCCGAAGTAAGTGAGCTTTGCGACCTCTTCGCCGGGAGCCCAGACCCCGAAGACGCCACACGCGTCCTGGGGGCCCTTCTCACCGGGGAGCAGATCGTGATTGAGTCGACCGTCACCACGTGGCACGGCTCCGAGTGTAGGCGAGATCAACCACTGGTCCGAATTGGCTAATGCCCCGAAGTTATGTGTTCGTCATCCGTCATGGTTCCGCGACCGCGCTGGCCCTCTCGCCGTTTTCGCTGGTCAGCGTGATGCTGCGGTGATCCAGGCGGTAGCCGACCGTGCCGCCGAAGAGGCGCAGCAGGCTCTTTTCCGTACGCATGAGTGAGACGTCGCACACCATTCGGGTGGTGGCGGGAGTGCCCAGAGTGATATGGGCGTCGCGGACCGTGGCCCTCGCGGTCACCCGGTTGCAGCCCAGGCTGCCGGTGACCCGGCCGCTCTTCTCATCGAGGACGAGATACGGCGCGGCGCCGCCGGGCAGCGACGCCGCGGGGCGGTCGGGGCCGTCGGGGCGGTCGGGGCCGTCGGCATCGAGTGCCGTGATGATCCACTTGGTGCCTCGTAGCGGCGCGTCCGGCTCCTCGGTCAGTCGCACGGTGTCGCCGGCCTCGGTACCGAGGGTCAGTTCGCCGCCGCGCACCCGGGTGGTGAGCGGGCCGTCGGCGAGGGTACGGGCGAGCGCCCGCTCGAAGGCCATCGGCTGCCGCGCGCAGCCCATCTCGGTCATCTCGGCGTCTTCGAGCGTCAGGCGGTCGCCGGCGAAGGCGGCCCGGGCGCTGAAGTGGTTGCAGCCGTAGTTGCCCCGGACCCGGCCGTCGGCGAACTCGGCGTAGGCCCCGGCGGGCGCCCGCCGTACCGTGCCGTCCACGGTGACGCTGTCGACGCTCCAGCGGACGCCGGTGACGGACGCGCGGACGGAGCGGGAGCCGCCGTCCACGCGCTCGCTGCCACAGGCCGCGGGCGGCAGCAGCAGCACGAGCGAGGCCATCAGGGTCAGGCGCCGCCTCTTGCGGTCCCTGGTCCACGTACCGTCCATGGTCCTTCGACGCGGCGACCGGGCCTTCGGTTCTACGACATCAGCGGCAGCAGCCGGCCGAGGTCCGCGCGCTCGCCGCTTGCGCTGACCTTCGCGTCCGCCACGGCGTCCGCCCAGGCCAGTCGTCCCGTGGCGAGCCGGATCCAGGTCAGCGGGTCCGTCTCCACGACGTTCGGCGGAGTGCCGCGGGTGTGCCGGGGCCCCTCCACACACTGCACGACCGCGTACGGCGGGATACGCACCTCGGTGGAGCCGCCCGGCGCCTTCGCCGCGAGGGCGTCGGCGAGCAGGCGGGTCGCCGCGGCGAGCGCCTGCCGGTCGTAGGGGGCCTCCAGTCCGGGCACGGCGGCGTTCAGGTCGTCGGTGTGGACGACGAGTTCCACGGTCCGGGTGACGAGGTAGTCGGCAAGCGGCAGGGCGCCCGCGTTGGTCTCCAGGATCCGGCTGCCGGGATGCGCGTCGAGCCTGGCGACGAGGTCGCGCTCGACGTCCGCGAGGTAGGCGACCGGATCGGGGTGGCGCGCCACGAGACCGCGGGTGAACGCGTCGATGGCCGGGGCGTTGGCCGACGTGGCGAACGGCCAGTCGAGAAGCGTGCTGCTGCCCTGCCGGGGCGGCTCGGGCCGGTCGAGGGAACGGCCGATCGCCGTGACCGCCATCCCGATGTGCGCGACGAGTTCGCGTACGGTCCAGTCGCCGAGCCGCGTGGGAAGCGCCAGCTGTTCGGGGGTGAGGGTGCGGACCGCTTCCCGTACGGTGCCGAGCTGGGCGAGGACCGCGGTGCGGGTTCTGGCGGGGTCGTAGGTGCGGGTGCGCGTTTTGGCCGGGGGCATAGACGCTCCGCTGGGTGGGCCGAAGGGCGTTGGAAGGGGGTGCGTTGGGGGTGTGGGGGTGTGGGAAGGGGCGGGGGCTGTGGTCGGGCGAGTGCGGGCTCGTCGTGGCCGAGCGCGCAGTTCGCCGCGGCCCTGTCGGGCGCGCCGGCCATCAGCTTCGCTGCGTGGTCCGGGGTGCCTCGGGGAGGGTGGATCCGTTGGCGGGTGGGTGCGGACTCGTTGGGGCCGAGCGCGCAGTTCCCCGCGGCCCTGTCGCTGTCGGGCGCGCCGGTCGGCAGGTCCGCTGCGTGGTCCGGGGTGCCTCGGGGAGGGTGGATCCGTTGGCGGGTGGGTGCGGACTCGTTGGGGCTGAGCGCGCAGTTCCCTGCGCACCTGTCGCTGTCGGGCGGCAGGTCCGCTGCGTGGTCCCGTTCGGGGTGGAGCCCCGCCGTGGGGCGGGGCTCCGGGGGGTCAGGTCAGGAGGGACGGGATTGTTTGTTCGTGGGTTGTGCGCAGGTGGGTCAGGGGGAGGTCGAACTCGTCCTGGAGGGTGATCGTGTCGCCGTCCACCACGCCGATACGGGTGGCCGGCAGGCCCCGCGCGCCGCACATGTCGTTGAAGCGGACCTCCTCCGAGCGGGGCACCGCGACGAGCGCGCGGCCGGCCGACTCGGAGAAGAGGAAGGTGAAGGCGTCCAGGCCGTCCGGCACGACCAGGCGCGCGCCCTTTTCGCCGAGCAGGGCCGACTCGACGACCGCCTGGATCAGACCGCCGTCCGACAGGTCGTGCGCGGAGTCGATCATGCCGTCGCGGGAGGCGGAGATCAGGATCTCGGCCAGCAGACGCTCACGCTCCAGGTCCACGGCCGGCGGCAGACCGCCGAGGTGGTCGTGGATCACCTGGGACCAGGCCGAGCCGCCGAACTCCTCCCGTGTGTCGCCGAGGAGGTAGAGCAGCTGGCCCTCCTCCTGGAAGGCGACGGGGGTGCGGCGGGCCACGTCGTCGATGACGCCCAGGACCGCCACGACCGGGGTGGGGTGGATCGCGGCCTCGCCCGTCTGGTTGTACAGGGAGACGTTGCCGCCCGTCACGGGCGTGCCCAGCTGCCGGCAGCCGTCGGCGAGGCCGCGCACCGCCTCCGCGAACTGCCACATCACGGCGGGGTCCTCGGGCGAGCCGAAGTTCAGGCAGTCGGAGACCGCGAGGGGCTTCGCACCGGTCGTCGCCACGTTCCGGTACGCCTCGGCGAGCGCCAGCTGCGCGCCCGCGTACGGGTCGAGCTTGGCGTAGCGGCCGTTGCCGTCCGTGGCGATGGCGACGCCGAGACCGGTCGACTCGTCGATGCGGATCATGCCCGAGTCCTCGGGCTGGGCCAGCACCGTGTTGCCCTGCACGAAGTGGTCGTACTGGGACGTGATCCACTTCTTCGACGCCTGGTTGGGTGAGCCCACGAGCCTCAGGACCTGGTCCTTCAGCTCCGCCGACGTCGCCGGCCGGGGCAGCTTGTTCGCGTCGTCCGCCTGGAGTTCGTCCTGCCAGGCCGGGCGGGCGTACGGGCGCTCGTACACCGGGCCCTCGTGCGCGACCGTGCGCGGGTCGACGTCGACGATCTTGCCGCCGTGCCAGTAGATCTCCAGGCGGTCGCCGTCGGTGACCTCGCCGATCACCGTGGCGATGACGTCCCACTTGGCGCAGATCTCCAGGAAGCGGTCGACCTTCCCCGGCTCGACGACCGCGCACATGCGTTCCTGCGACTCGCTCATGAGGATTTCCTCGGGCGAGAGCGTCGAGTCGCGCAGGGGGACGTCGTCCAGGGTGACGCGCATGCCGCCGGAGCCGTTGGAGGCCAGCTCCGAGGTGGCGCAGGACAGGCCGGCCGCGCCCAGGTCCTGGATGCCGACGACCAGCTTCTCCTGGAACGCCTCCAGGGTGCACTCGATGAGGAGCTTCTCCTGGAAGGGGTCGCCGACCTGGACGGCGGGGCGCTTGGAGGGCTTCGCGTCATCGAAGGTCTCGGAGGCGAGGATCGAGGCGCCGCCGATGCCGTCGCCGCCCGTGCGGGCGCCGTACAGGATGACCTTGTTGCCGGCGCCGGACGCCTTCGCCAGGTGGATGTCCTCGTGCCGCATCACGCCGATGGCACCAGCGTTGACCAGCGGGTTGCCCTGGTAGCAGGCGTCGAAGACGACCTCGCCGCCGATGTTGGGCAGGCCCAGGCAGTTGCCGTAGCCGCCGATGCCGGCGACGACTCCGGGGAGCACCCGCTTGGTGTCGGGATGGTCGGCCGCGCCGAAGCGCAGCGGGTCGACCACGGCGACCGGGCGGGCGCCCATCGCGATGATGTCGCGGACGATGCCGCCGACTCCGGTGGCCGCGCCCTGGTAGGGCTCGACGTAGGAGGGGTGGTTGTGCGATTCGACCTTGAAGGTCACGGCGTAGCCCTGGCCGACGTCCACGACGCCGGCGTTCTCACCGATGCCGACGAGGAGCGCGTCGGACTCGGGGGCCTTCTCGCCGAACTGGCGCAGATGGACCTTGGAGGACTTGTACGAGCAGTGCTCGGACCACATGACGGAGTACATGGCGAGTTCGGCGCCGGTCGGGCGGCGGCCCAGGATCTCCACGACCCGCTCGTACTCGTCCTTCTTCAGGCCGAGTTCGGCCCAGGGCAGCTCGACGTCGGGGGTCGCGGCCGCGTGTTCGACCGTGTCCAGAGGCGTCCGGCTCATGCGCCCACCAGCTTCTTGAGGATCGAGGTGAAGAAGGGGAGGCCGTCGGTGCGGCCGGTACCGATCAGCGGTTCCACGGCGTGCTCGGGGTGCGGCATGAGGCCGACGACGTTGCCCGCCTCGTTGGTGATGCCGGCGATGTCGCGCAGCGAACCGTTGGGGTTGAAGTCCAGGTAGCGGAAGACGACCCGGCCCTCGGCCTCCAGCTTGTCGAGCGTGTACCGGTCGGCGACGTACCGGCCGTCCATGTTCTTCAGCGGGATGTGGATCTCCTGGCCCTCGCGGTAGTCGCCGGTCCAGGCGGTGCCCGCGTTCTCCACCCGCAGCTTCTGGTCGCGGCAGATGAAGTGGAGGTGGTCGTTGCCGAGCATCCCGCCCGGCAGGAGGTGGGCCTCGGTGAGGATCTGGAAGCCGTTGCAGATGCCGAGGACCGGCAGTCCGGCCCGCGCCTGCTCGATGACGCTCCCCATCACCGGCGAGAACCGGGAGATGGCACCGGCCCGCAGGTAGTCGCCGTAGGAGAAGCCGCCGGGCAGCACCACGGCGTCGACCTGCTTGAGGTCCTTGTCCTTGTGCCACAGGGCGACCGGTTCGGCGCCGGCGAGCCGGATCGCGCGCCGGGTGTCCTGGTCGTCGAGGCTGCCGGGGAAAGTGACGACGCCAATACGAGCGGTCACTTGGCGGCCTCCGCGACTTCCGCCGCCTCTTCGACCTTGACGGTGAAGTCCTCGATCACGGTGTTGGCGAGGAAGGATTCCGCAAGATCGTGGATGCGGGCGAGCGCGGCCTCGTCGACCGGCCCGTCAACTTCCAGTTCGAATCGCTTTCCCTGACGTACATCCGAGATGCCTTCGAAACCCAGGCGCGGCAGGGCACGCTGGACCGCCTGGCCCTGGGGGTCGAGGATCTCCGGCTTGAGCATGACGTCGACTACGACGCGTGCCACTGGCACTCCCGGTGTGTGGTGCTGAGCAGGTTCCTTCAGCGTACCGGTACGAAATTTCTACGCGGGTAGAGTTGGAGGAAGCTACGTGATCACCATCACGATCCCGCATCGAAGGGGTGCGGTTGTGAAAAGTTCCGGGAAAGATCCTCGGTCGGTCCCCCATAGCTATTGCGCTGGGACACGCTGAGGGATTTAGTCGGGCTTCACATTTCATTGCCCGGCACTGTACAAATGAATTGGCAATAGCCGATACTCGGCACGTCATCACAGCTGAGCTGTATGAGGTGCCGCACGAAGGGACCGATATTCGTGGCGCAGAAGGTCGTGGTCACTCTCTTTGACGACATCGACGGCTCGAAAGCGGCGGAAACGATCGCCTTCGGACTCGACGGCAAGTCGTACGAGATCGACCTGAACCGAACCAACGCCAAGAAACTGCGTAAGGCCCTGGAGCCCTACGTGGCGGCCGGCCGCAAGCGGTCCAGGTCGGGCAAGGCGTACCGGCAGACGGAGGTCGCCCCCGATCCGGCGGCCGTCCGTGCGTGGGCCCAGGCGAACAAGATGGACGTACCGGCGCGGGGCCGCATCCCCAAGAAGGTCTACGAGGCGTTCAGCGCCGCGCAGTGAACGCGGCCGACGACAGGTCACCCGCCCCTCGCCGCAACCGACTTGCGCTGCACCCCTCCTGATCAGCTAGAGTCTGGAGCACGCCGAGGGGCGAGGCCGAAAGGCCGAGGCCCCCGGAGTGCTTGCGGGTGTAGTTCAGTAGTAGAACATCCCCCTTCCAGGGGGAAGGCGCAGTGTGCAATTCCTGTCACCCGCTCTGCATCGCCGTCCGGACCACTCAGGTGGATCGGGTAGGCTGGTGCCCGCACCGGTCGGTGGAAGCCGATCGGGAGCAGTGCGGACGTAGCTCAGTTGGTAGAGCGCAACCTTGCCAAGGTTGAGGTCGCGAGTTCGAGCCTCGTCGTCCGCTCGGGAATGAGACCCCGGTCCATCGGGCCGGGGTCTTTCGCTTGCCCGCCGGCCCTCACCCCGCACCCGTCTCTGACATTTGTCATACCGAGCGATGACATCGCGCACTGCTGCCCGGCCCGGTGCGCCGGGACGCTGGTGTCATGGACAACGACGAACACGAACACGTGATTGAGGTCACCGACCTCCGACGTGTCTACGGGGGCGGGTTCGAGGCCGTGCGCGGGATCAGCTTCTCCGTGGCGCGCGGCGAGGTCTTCGCGCTGCTGGGCACCAACGGGGCCGGCAAGACGTCGACGGTCGAGCTGCTGGAGGGGCTCGCGGCACCGGCCGGCGGCCGGGTGCGCATCCTCGGCCACGATCCCCACAGGGAGCGGGCCGCCGTACGCCCGCGCACCGGCGTCATGCTCCAGGAGGGTGGTTTCTGCTCCGAGCTGACCGTCGCCGAGACCGCGCGGATGTGGGCGGACTGCTCCAGCAGGGCACGCCGGGGTACCGCCGAGGCACTGGCGATGGCCGGTCTTGACCGCAAGGCCGGGGTGCGGGTGAAACAGCTGTCCGGGGGTGAGCGGCGCCGCCTGGACCTGGCCCTCGCCGTCCTCGGCGAGCCCGAGGTGCTGTTCCTGGACGAGCCCACCACCGGCCTGGACGCCGAAGGCCGCCGGGACACCTGGGAGTTGGTGCGGGCGCTGCGCGACGCCGGGACGACCGTGCTGCTGACCACCCACTACCTGGAGGAGGCGGAGAACCTGGCCGACCGGCTGGCGATCCTGCACGAAGGGCGCATCGCCGCTTCCGGCACCCCGGCCGAGGTGACCGCGCTGCGGCCCTCCCGGATCTCGTTCGAACTGCCCACGGGCTACTTCCTCGGCGACCTGCCGCCGCTGGCCGACCTGAGGGTGTGCGGGCACGAGGTGGACGGCCGAACGGTCCTGCTGCGCACCCGGGAGCTGCAACGGGCGGCCACCGGACTGCTGGTGTGGGCCGAGCGGAGCGGGGTCGAGCTGCACCGCCTCGATGTGCGGTCGGCCTCGCTGGAAGAGGCGTTCCTGGGGATCGCCCGGGAGAGGGAGGCGAGCGCAGCATGAGCACCCGGACCCGCACGAGTACGTCGGCCCGACCCACCGGCGCGGAGAAACCGGGCGCCCGGGAGCACCAACGCACCGACCGGGCGGCGCTCGCGGCCCGGCGGCTGCGCGCCCTCGCCCGGGCCGAGTTCACCCTGCTCGGCCGCAACCGCACCGTGATCGTGACGGCGCTGCTCGTGCCGCTGGCGCTGCCGTTCAGCGTGCGGCCCGCGCTCGACCGGATGGACCTGGAGGCCACGGGCCTGAGCGTCGGCGCGGTGATGCTGACCGCGGCGATCGGCTTCTCCTTCCTGTTCGCCGTGTACACCGCCCTGGTGAGCGCGTTCGTGGCCCGCCGCGAGGAACTGGTGCTCAAGCGCCTGCGCACCGGGGAACTCGGCGACGGCGAGATCCTGGCCGGCACGACCCTGCCCGCCATGGGCCTCGGCCTCGTCCAGGCCCTGGTGCTGTCCGTGGGCTGCGCGGTCCTCCTCAACGCCGGGGCACCCGAAGCGGCGTACCTGACCGTCCTGGGCGTCGTGTGGGGCCTCGTGCTGTGCGCCGCGCTCGCGGCCCTCACCGCCGCCTTCACCAGGACCGCGGAGAGCGCCCAGGTCACCGCGCTGCCGTTGATCTTCGTCTCCATGGTCGGGTCGGGCATCGCGATCCCCCCGGAGGTCATGCCGGACCGGCTCGCCTCCGTCTGCGCCTTCCTCCCGCTGTCCCCCGCCATCCGGCTGGTGCAGGGCGGCTGGACCGGCCGGCTGACCGGATACGAGGCCCAGGGCGCCCTGGCCATCGCGCTGGCCTGGACCGCAGTCGCGGTGTTTGCTGTACGGCGGTGGTTCCGCTGGGAGCCGCGGCGCTGACCACGGGCCGACGACACGGGGACGGGAGATGGGCGACGGGGAGATGGGCGACGGGCACGGCTGGTGGCGGCGAAAGAGCACGCCGGGCAAGGTCGAGACTTATACGCGCTGGTCGTTCCACTCCTTCGCGGTGATGGAGTCGGCATCGTTCGGACTGTCGGCGTTCGCGCAGGGCGACGCGGCCCTCGCGGGCTGGCTCACGGCGATGGTCCTGGTGCACGCGGTGCTCGGCGCCCTCACCGCCTCCCGCGCGCTGGACTGGACCCGCGGTCTGCGCCCGCAGCCGGTGCGGCTGCTGTGGGCGTACGGCGCGGTCACCTTCGGGGTCGCGGTCGCCGCGCTCGGCCTCCAGGAGTACTGGCCGGGCGACAACGGCGTCGACGCGGCCACGGGGACGGTGTTCGTCGGCGTGCTGGTCTTCGGCGCCGGGACGATACCGCTCGGGGTGCGCGACCGGCGGCGGGTGCCCGCGCTCGTGACCGGCTTCGCGGCCGGCGCCGGGCTGGTCGCCTTCCCGCTGGGCATGCCCGGCACCGCCGCGCTGATCACCGTCCTCGCGATCCTGGTCGGCGCCGGGCTCCTCGCCTTCACCTGCATCTTCTCCGTCTGGCTGCTGAACGCCGTCTACGAACTGGACGCGGCCCGCGAGACCCGCGCCCGGCTCGCCGTCGCCGAGGAACGGCTGCGGTTCGGCCGGGACCTGCACGACGTCCTGGGCCGCAATCTGTCGGTGATAGCGCTCAAGAGCGAGCTGGCCGTGCAGCTCGCGCGGCGCGGGCGTCCGGAGGCCGTGGAGCAGATGATCGAGGCGCAGCGCATCGCACGGGAGTCGCAGCGCGAGGTGCGGGACGTCGTACGCGGCTACCGTGAGGCCGACCTCGCCGTCGAACTCACCGGCGCGCAGGGCGTGTTGACTGCGGCCGGGATCGACTGCGAGGTGACGGGCGAGGCCGGAGGACTGCCCGCCGACGTGCAGTCGGCGCTGGGCTGGGTGGTACGCGAGGCCACCACCAATGTGCTGCGGCACGGGAACGCCGCGCGCTGCCGCGTGGACCTCGGGGTACGCGACGGACACGTGGTGCTGACCGTGGAGAACGACGGAAGGTCCGGCGCCCCCGACGCCGCCGGCGGGGGCTCCGGGCTCGCGGGACTGCGGGAACGGCTGGCCGCGGTGGACGGCACGCTGGAGGCGGACGCCGTCGGAACGGACAGGTTCCGGCTGGTGGCCGAGGTGCCCTTGACGAGTCGGAGCGGAGTGACGCGATGAGTTCCCCGGTACGGCTGCTGCTCGCCGACGACGAGCACCTCATCCGGGGCGCGCTGGCCGCGCTGCTCGCCCTGGAGGACGACCTCCTCGTCGTGGCGGAGGCGGCCAGCGGACCCGAGGCGCTGGCGATGGCCCGCGCCCACCGTCCTGACGTGGCTGTGCTGGATCTGCAGATGCCGGGCGCCGACGGTGTGAGGGTCGCCACATCGGTACGGGCGGAGCTGCCCGACTGCCAGGTGCTGATCGTCACCGGGCACGGCCGCCCCGGACATCTGAAGCGGGCCCTCGCGGCGGGCGTGCGCGGCTTTGTGCCGAAGACGGTCAGCGCCCAGCGGCTCGCGGAGATCATCCGCACCGTGCACGCCGGAAACCGCTACGTCGACCCGGACTTGGCCGCCGACGCGATCTCCGCCGGGGACTCGCCGCTGTCCGCGCGGGAGGCCGAGGTGCTGGAGCTGGCCGCGGACGGGGCGCCGGTCGCGGAGATCGCCCAGCGGGCCGCACTGTCCCAGGGGACCGTGCGGAACTACCTCTCCTCGGCGGTGACCAAGCTCGGCGCCGAGAACCGTCATACGGCGGTCCGTCTCGCCCGGGAGCGCGGTTGGGTATAGTTGCTCTCGCGCCACGGCGCAACGCGGACGTAGCTCAGTTGGTAGAGCGCAACCTTGCCAAGGTTGAGGTCGCGAGTTCGAGCCTCGTCGTCCGCTCGGGAATGAGACCCCGGTCCACCGGACCGGGGTCTTTTCGTGCCGTCAGCTCCAGCTCGTGCCGGTCAGCCGCTCGTACGCCTCCAGGTACTTCGCCCGGGTCGCCGCCACGACCTCCTGCGGCAGCGGCGGCGGGGGCTGCTCGCTCCTGCGGTCCCAGCCGGATGCGGCGGAGGTCAGCCAGTCGCGCACGAACTGCTTGTCGTACGACGGCTGCGCGCGGCCCGGCTGCCACTGGTCGGCCGGCCAGAAGCGGGAGGAGTCCGGGGTGAGCACCTCGTCGGCCAGGACCAGGGTCTCCCCCTCGAAGCCGAACTCGAACTTGGTGTCGGCCAGGATGATCCCGCGGTCACGGGCGATGTCCCGGGCCCGGGAGAACACGGCGAGGGTGGCCTGGCGCAGCTGGGCCGCGGTCTCCGCGCCGACCTGGCGGGCGACCTCCTCGTAGGAGACGTTCTCGTCGTGCTCGCCGACCTCGGCCTTGGTGGCCGGGGTGAAGATCGGGGCGGGCAGTTCGGAGCCGTCGACCAGGCCCTCGGGCAGGGCGAGTCCGCAGACCGTACGGGACTCGATGTACTCGGCCAGGCCCGAGCCGGTCAGATAGCCGCGGGCCACGCACTCGACGGGGAGCATCCGCAGGGACTTGCACACCAGGGTGCGGCCCGCCCAGTCGGCGGGCGCGCCCGCGGGCAGCTCCGTGCTCAGCACATGGTTCGGCACCAGGTCGGCGAGCTGGTCGAACCACCACAGGGACAGCCGGGTGAGCACCCTGCCCTTGTCGGGGATCTCGGTCGGCAGCACCCAGTCGTAGGCGGAAATGCGATCGCTGGCGACCATCACGAGGTCGCCCGCCTCGTTCTGGTACAGCTCGCGCACCTTCCCGGTGTGCAGATGCACCAGACCCGGAACCTGGATCGGTTCGGGCTTTTCGACGAATCCGGACACGGTTCCTCCCCGTGGCTCTGTCCAACGGGTTGATTCTCCCGTATCGGACAGGGACCGCCGACAGGGGGTCAGTCACGCTTGCAGATACGGTCCAGCAGATTCGCCGTGGCGCGTTGGACACGGCTGTCCACGTGTCCGGGGCGGTCCAGGGCCGGGGACCAGGCGAACGTGCCGGAGGCGAAGACGAGCGCGCCGGAGGGCGCCCGGTACAGCGAGGTCTCCTGGTGGCGCAGGACGCCGTCGTTGTCGGTGTACGGGGAGTGGGCGAGCAGGATGCGCTCCTCGTGGTCGGGCAGCGGGGTGCGCGGGAAGTAGCGGTCGGCCTCGCCCGCCACCAGGCCGGCCAGTTCGTCCCCCTCGTGGGCGCCGGTCGCCTCCCACAGCCAGTGTCCGGCGTTGCGCACGACCAAGGGGTGGGGTTCGGGAACCCGGCCCGCGTACTGGATACCGACGAGCTGCTGCTCGGGCCGGTCGATCTCCCGCCACAGCACCGGCCTGCCCGGGCCCTTGCGCTTGCGGCAGGTGAGCAGGCGGTCGGGGACGCCGGACGGGGCGGGGCCCAGCTCCACCTGCCAGTACATGGTGTTGGCGGACAGGAAGACCAGCGAGGTGCCGTTGTCCCGGGCCAGCTCCGCGGTGCGGCGCATGCTGGTCGACCAGTACTCGTCGTGGCCGGGGAAGACCAGGCCCCGGTAGTGGGTGGGGTCGACCCGGCTGGCGTGCAGGTCGCGGGCGTCGGCGTAGGCGAGGTCGTAGCCGTAGCGCTCGGCCCAGCGGATGAAGTCGTAGGCGTGGCCGACATGCAGGGGCAGGCCCGCGCCCGCGTACGGACGGTCGAAGGAGACCGTGGTCGCCGCGTCGGCCTCGCCCAGCAGCCGGCCCTTGTCGTCCCAGGCGTGATAGAGGCTGGCGCCGGTGCGGCCGTCCTCCGGGTAGAGGTTGTACGCCTGCCAGGTGATGTCGGGCAGCAGCAGGAGCAGGTCGGCGGGCCGGCTGTCGCGGACCGTGAACGGCACATGGGAGCGGTAGCCGTCCGCGGTGGTGAGGACGGCTACATAGGCGCCGTTGCTCCAGTACGACGGGACCTGGAGCCGCCAGGACAGCCACCAGTGGTGGCAGGAGACCGTGCGCTCGGCGGTCAGCGGCGGGGGCTGGACGATGCCGGAGAGCCGGGGGCTGGTGGTGATCTTGGCGGCGCCGTCACCGCCGTAGTGACCGATCCGGTAGACGTCGACGCTGAACTCCTGCGGCGGGTCGACGGTGATGTGGAAGTCGACGGCCTCGCCCGGTGCCACCGCTCCGGTCGAGGTGAAGCCCTTGATCTGCCGGTGTACATCGTCGGCCGAGCGCGGGCCGCCGGACGAACGCGGCGCCGGTACCCGGGCGGTGCCGCCGCCGACGTCGAGGCCGGCGGACTGCTGCGGGATCGGGTCCACGTACCAGGGGACGACGTGGCCGGTGTCGTCGAAGTAGGTCTCGCTGCCGCGCAGCCAGGGAACCGGTCCCTGGCCGAAGGGGTCGCTGACGGCGTGCGCGAGTGCGCCCGACTCCCAGCGGCGGATGTGTTCGTATCCCATGGTCGCTCCCCTCCCTCGCGCCCCCCGTGGTGCGCCGTCCGCGCTGCCGTGTGTGTCTTCCGGCACCACGTGCGCGAACGGTCCCAGCACATCACATTCCGCACGCGCGCAGTCACTACTTGTTGCGAATCGACCGAAAGTGGAAGATTGCTTTCCGCTATGCCGGATGGTCGGGAGCTGCGGTGGGGTGCGGCCGCGGCACGGTGCAACTGCGGCGGGATGCGGGTGCGGCACGGTGCAACTGCGGCGGGTGCGGGTGCGGTGGGATGCGGCTGCGGCACGGTGCGGGTGCGGCGGGTGCGGGTGCGGTGGGATGCGGCTGCGGCACGGTGCGGGTGCGGCGGGTGCGGTGCGGCGGGTGCGAGTCCGGGTGCGGCGGGATGCGGCTGCGGCGGGATGCGGCTGCGGCTGCGGCTGCGGCTGCGGCTGCGGCTGCGGCTGCGGCTGCGGCTGCGGCTGCGGCTGCGGCTGCGGCTGCGGCACGGTGCGGGTGCGGTGCGGCGGGTGCGAGTCCGGGTGCGGCGGGATGCGGCTGCAACTGGGTGCGTCAGACCAGCCGTACCGGCTTCTCCGGCCGTATCCCCGACTCCACCAGCCAGGCGCGCAGTGGGGTCGGGTCGCCGTCCTCGGTCAGGCTGAGGACTCTGGAACCCAGGTCGGCGGCCCGCTCGCCGTTCACGATCAGGGACGGGCCGTCGAGCCAGTCCAGGCCGGGGGTGGCACCGGCGGTGTCCATCGCGGCGCAGCAGACCATCGCCGTGACGTGGTCGGCGAGGAGTTCACGGGCGCTGCGCGGCGGCTGGAGCGGGAAGAGCGGCAGGGCGCCGTCCTCCCAGAGTGCGGTGTCGGGGCCCTGGCCGGGGGCGGTCCGGCCGGTGGGGGCGGCGGCCGACGCCTCCTCGCGGGCCAGTTCGGCGCTGAGCCGGGCGGCGAGCGCGGCACCGCGCGGGGTTCCGGTGTCGGCCCCCGCCTCGTCGTACCACTCCGGCCACTCCGGCTTCTCGGCGTCGCCGGGACCGGGGCCGGGATGGCCCGTGAAGGCGGTGGCATCCCGGACATCAGGGACATTCGTCAGGTTATCGAGGTCGGTCGGGTTTGGGTGGTTGGTGAGATCGGGGAGGTCGGACCGGCTTGGGTGGTCGGAGAGGCCGGTCGGGCCTCGGTGGGCCGGGAGGTCGGTCCGGCGGGGGTGGTCCGCGAGGTCGCTCGGGCCTGGGTGGTCGGTGAGATTCGGGACGTCGGTCCGGTCGGGGTGGTCGGTGAGGTCAGTCGGGCTGTGGTGGTCTCCGAGATCCAGAAGGTCGGTCCGGCCAGGGTGGTCGGTGAGGTCGTGGCGGGCGGTCGCGGTGGGGGTGGGGGTGGGGGTCGGTGGCTGTGACAGGTGGTCGAGGACGCGGGCCAGGGTGGGGCCCTCGGGGTCCCGGGCGGTGGCGTCCGGCACCGGGCCTACGCCCACCGCGTCCAGGACGCGGTGGAGCCTGGCGGCGTCCGTACGCCACTTGCGGTCGACGACCTCCTCCGGATACTCCTGCCAGCCCACCGGGGACCAGTCGGGTCCGGGCTCCGCCGGGCCGCCGTGGAAGAGGCGGGCGGCGAGCAGCGAGGCGGCCTCGTCCACCGTGCCGGGCTCCTCCAGCAGGTCGCAGGCGGGGCGCTCGCCGAGCCGGGAGGCGAAGCCCTCGGCCAGCCGGTCACGGCGGGACAGCTCGGTCAGCGCCGCGACGACGCCGGCGTCCAGCCGGGACGGCCAGCGGCCCATCCGCCAGGCGGGGAGCGCGACGCGGGTCAGCAGCCGGTCCCAGCCCGCGTACGCGAGGCCCACCTGCTCCTGCGCGACGATCCGTAGCCCGTAGTCCACGGTCTGGGCCCGCTCGGCGGCGGCCGCCGCCACGCCCCGCTCCATCTCGGCGGCGTGCCCCCGGCAGCCGCGCAGCATCAGCCGGGCCGCCCAGCCGGCGCCCGCCAGCACGGTGCGGGTGAGCGGGCCGCGGCCGGGCGCCGAGGTCACGGCCACCGCCGCGTCCAGCCCCCGGACGAAGCGGCGGGCCGCCGCTATGTCGGGGTGCGCCGAGGGTCCCGTGCCGGCGACGACCGGGGCGAGGACCGCGCGCAGCTCACCGACGCGCATCCACCACAGGAAGGGCGAGCCGATCACGAGGACGGGCGCGGCGGGCGTACGACGGTGGGGGCGCGGCCCCGGGTCCGTCAGTTCGTCGCGGCCACGCGCCGCGGGCGGGCCGTGCGCGGGATGGGTGCGGTCCTCCAGCCAGCTGTCGCAGTCCGGGGTGAGCGCTATGGCGGACGGGGCCGGTACGTCCAGCCGGTCGGCGAGGTCGCGCACCATCCGGTACAGATCCGGGGCGGACTCCTCGGAGATCGGGATCGTCGGGCTGACGGCGGGGCGGGCGCGGGCCACGACCAGGGCGACGCCCGCCGCGGCCAGCAGCACCAGCAGGGCGACCACGGTCACGATGCCGCGCGCGGTGTCCCAGCCGTCGCCCACGAGATGGCCGGTGGTGCCGCCGGCCAGCAGGATCACGGCCGCCGCGGCGGGCAGCAGCGCCACGGCCAGCGCCCGCCCGCGCACCCGCAGCACGGCGAGGGCCCGGGAGCGCGCGGTCTGCGCGCCCGCCTCCACACCCATACCGGTCACGACCGGACGTCACCCCCTCACTGTCCTGGCGCTCTGCTGGCGTTGCTCACTCCCCCACTGTGGCACCCGCCACTGACATCGCAATGCCGGTGGGCCAAGTGCCGGAACGCATGCGCCGCACCCTAGTTGGGGCCCCGGCCCGCGTCAGCCGGATGGAACATCGCTCACTCGATGGAATGGCTTTGGTCAGAGGTGGATGACAGACAGCAAAGATCAGGCCCCGGATTTACGTCCGGGGCCTGAGCTGCGTCGATCTGCGGTCAGACGCCCGCCGCCTCGGCCGCGATGTCCGTACGGTGCTGGGATCCGTCGAGACCGATACGCCCCAGGGCCGTGTACGCGCGGTCGCGGGCCTGTGCCAGGTCCGCGCCGATTGCCGTCACGGACAGGACACGGCCGCCGGCGCTGACGATCGCGTCGCCGTCCCGCCTGGTCCCGGCGTGCAGGACGTACGTGTGCGGGGCGTCCTTCGCGGCCACCTTGTCGAGACCGCTGATCGGGTCGCCGGTGCGCGGGCTGCTGGGGTAGTTGTGCGAGGCGACGACCACGGTGACCGAGGCCTCCTCGCTCCACCGCAGCGGCTCCAGGTCGGCGAGGGTGCCCCGCGCGGCGGCGAGCAGCACGCCGGCCAGCGGGGTCTTCAGCCGGGCCAGCACCACCTGGGTCTCGGGGTCGCCGAAGCGGGCGTTGAACTCGATGACCCGGACGCCGCGCGAGGTGATCGCGAGGCCGGCGTAGAGCAGGCCGGAGAAGGGGATGCCGCGGCGGCGCATCTCGTCGACGGTCGGCTGCAGCACGGTCTCCAGGACCTCGTCCACCAGCTTCGGGTCGGCCCAGGGCAGCGGCGAGTACGCGCCCATGCCGCCGGTGTTGGGGCCCTCGTCGCCGTCCAGGGCGCGCTTGAAGTCCTGCGCGGGCTGGAGCGGGACGACGGTCTCGCCGTCGGTGATCGCGAACAGGGACACCTCGGGGCCGTCGAGGAACTCCTCCACCACCACGCGCTCGCAGGCGGCGGCGTGCGCCTTCGCGGCGTCGAGGTCGTGCGTGACGACGACGCCCTTGCCGGCGGCGAGACCGTCGTCCTTGACGACGTACGGCGCCCCGAAGGCGTCGAGCGCCGAGGCGACCTCGTCGGCGCTGGTGCAGACGTAGGAGCGGGCCGTGGGCACCCCGGCCGCCGCCATCACGTCCTTGGCGAACGCCTTGGATCCTTCGATCCGCGCGGCCTCCCCGGACGGGCCGAACACGGGGATGCCCGCCGCGCGCACGTGGTCGGCGACCCCGGCGACCAGCGGGGCCTCCGGGCCGACGACCACGAGGTCGGCGCCGAGGTCGGTGGCCAGCGCGGCGGCGGCCGCGCCGTCGAGGGCGTCGACCGGGTGCAGCTCGGCGACCTCGGCGATGCCGGCGTTGCCTGGGGCGCAGTGCAACGCGGTGACGGCGGGGTCGAGGGACAGGGAACGGCACAGGGCGTGTTCGCGGGCACCGCTGCCGATGACGAGGACCTTCACGGGGTCAGCCTAACCGGCACGGGGGGCACCGAACTGTGCGGGCTGCCGAGGGGCGGGGGAGGCGGGTTGGTGTGAATCTCCGAAGGAGTACGAAGCAGTACGCCGGGGGCGGGCGAGGAGTGCGGGGCACCCGGACCGCTCCCCCGGTCGGCGAGGAGTTCTGCCACACCTTGACCACCCCCGGTCGGCGAGAAGTGCAGGGTCCCCGGACCACTCCCCCGGTCGGCGAGGAGTTCTGCCACACCTTGACCACCCCCGGTCGGCGAGGAGTGCAGGGTCCCCCGGACCACTCCCCCGGTCGGCGAGGAGTTCTGCCGTACCCGGACCGCTCCCGGGCGGCGAGGAGTGCGGCGCATCCGGCCTGCTCCCCGGGCTGCGAGGAGTGCTGCCGCACCCGGACCGCTCCCTCAGGGGGCGCCGCCGTAGCCGGACGGCTCCTCCGGACGGCAAGGAACGCGGCGCATTCTGACCGCTCCCGCGGACGGCGAGGGGTGCCGGCGTGCCCGGGGGCCCCTCCCCCTGGTCGGCGAGGAGTGCGGGGTGCCGGACCGCTCCCCCGGACGGTGAGGGCCGTCGGCGCACCCGAACCGCTCCGCCGCGGGCGGCGAGGAGTGCTGTCGTACCCAGACCGCTTCCCGGGCGGTATAGGCGGGGTGCTACTCGTTTGTGAACTCCTCCACCACCGTCGCGCCCAGCTCCCGCACGATGAGTTCATGGCCGGACAGGGCCGACTCGTCGAGGTCGGGGTCGTCGTCCTCGGGGATGTCGTCCTCGGGGGCGACCGGGGGCGGCTCCGGAGCCGCCGTGGGCCGGGGGGCCGGGGCGGCGGCGGCCGGGGCTGCGGCGGAGGGCCGGTCCTGGGGCGCCGCGGGTGGGGGTGCCGTCTGCTGGGGTGCGGCGGGGCGTGGGCCGGGCGCGGTGCCGGGGGTGCCGTAACCCTGGGTTCCGGCACCGCCGTAGCCGCCGCCGGGGTTGCCGTAGCCGCCGCCTCCGCCGTGGCCGCCCGGAGTTCCGCCGGTCGGCGCCGGGGCCGAGCCGCCCGACGGGTCGACGATCGCCTCGATCTTCCACTGCACGCTGAACTGCTCGGCCAACGCCTGCCGCAGTACGTCCTCGCTGCCGCTGCTCGCGAAGTTGTCACGGGCGCCCGCGTTGACGAAGCCGAGTTGGAGGGTGCTGCCGTCGAAGCCGGCGACCTGGGCGTTCTGGCTGAGCAGGATCCAGGTGAAGCGGCGGCGGTTCTTGACGGCCTCCAGGATGTTCGGCCAGAGCATACGGGGGTCGAGGCCGCCGGGGGCGGGTGCCGCCGGGGCCTGCGGTGCGGCGGCGGGAGCCTGCGGGGCAGCGGCGGGAGCCTGGGGGGCTGCGGCGGGAGGGGCCGTGGGCTGCTGTCCGCCGCCCGCCGCGGCCGCCGTGGGCCAGCCGCCGGGCCGTCGCCCACCGCCCGCGGGCGCCGCGGTGGGCCAGGCACCCGGGGCGGAGGCGGGAGCGGGCGCCGGGGCCTGGGGGGCGGCCGGCGCGGGGGCCGGCTGAGCCGCGGGCGCGGGCGTCGGAGCCGCCGGGGCCTGCGGGGCCTGCGGGTTTGCGGTGGCCGGGGCCGTGGACATGGCACCAGGAGGGGTCCCCGGCGGCGTCTGCGCAGGCGGCGCCGTCGCAGGTGTCATCGGGGAGGCGCCGCCGCCCGGTGGCCGTACGGCCGCGCGGGCCGCGGCGGGACCACCGCCGGGCAGCCCGCCGCCTCCCGGGTGGGCGTCGGGACCGGGGACGTAGCCCGCCGCGGGGGCGCCGCCGCCTCCGGAGAAGTTGACGCCGCGCTCCAGCCGGTCGAGGCGGGCCATGACGGAGCGGTCGTCCCCGTAGGCCGCGGGCAGCAGCACGCGCGCGCAGATGAGTTCGAGCTGGAGGCGGGGCGAGGTGGCCCCGCGCATCTCGGTCAACCCCTCGTTGACCAGGTCGGCGGCGCGGCTCAGCTCGGCGGCGCCGAAGATGCCCGCCTGGGCCTGCATGCGCTCGACGACATCGACGGGGGCGTCGATGAGCCCCTTCTCCGCGGCATCCGGCACGGCGGCGAGGATCACCAGGTCACGCAGCCGCTCCAGCAGATCGGAGACGAACCGGCGGGGGTCGTTGCCCCCTTCGATCACCCGGTCCACGACCTCGAAGGCCGCAGCCCCGTCACCGGTGGCGAACGCCTCGACCACGGAGTCCAGCAGCGACCCGTCGGTGTACCCGAGCAGTGAAGTGGCCATGGCGTACGTCACACCGTCGGCGCCCGCGCCCGCGAGGAGCTGGTCCATGACGGACATGGAGTCACGCACGGACCCGGCCCCGGCGCGCACCACGAGCGGCAGCACCCCGTCCTCGACCGGGATGTTCTCCTTCTGGCACACCTCGGCGAGGTACTCCCGCAGGGTGCCGGGCGGCACCAGCCGGAACGGGTAGTGATGGGTCCGCGACCGGATGGTCCCGATGACCTTCTCGGGCTCGGTGGTGGCGAAGATGAACTTGAGGTGCTCCGGCGGCTCCTCGACGACCTTCAGCAGGGCGTTGAAGCCGGCCGACGTGACCATGTGGGCCTCGTCGATGATGTAGATCTTGAAGCGGCTGCCCGCGGGGCCGAAGAAGGCCTTCTCGCGCAGCTCACGGGCGTCGTCCACGCCGCCGTGCGACGCGGCGTCGATCTCGATGACGTCGATGGAACCGGGCCCGTTCCTGGCCAGGTCACGGCAGGACTGGCACGCGCCGCACGGCGTGGGCGTCGGACCCTGCTCGCAGTTCAGACAGCGGGCCAGGATGCGCGCGCTCGTCGTCTTGCCACATCCGCGGGGCCCGCTGAACAGGTACGCGTGATTGACCCGGTTGTTCCGCAGCGCCTGCTGCAACGGGTCGGTGACATGCTCCTGCCCGATGACCTCGGCGAAGGTCTCCGGGCGATAGCGGCGGTACAGCGCGAGAGACGACACGCTTACGAGGTTATAGGCGCCCACTGACAACGATCCCCGCCGCGGCCCCCCGCCCCCGGGCATGCGAGCGCCCCCCACGCACCCGTCAGAGCCAACCTACCCTTGCTGCCTTCCGGCCCTGGGGGAGTTCAGTCAGATAGCGCCGCGTGAGGGGCTTCGGAAAGAGTACCCGATGTCAGCGGGAGGAACGAGTTCGCGAGCACTCCCCCGGGTCATGTAATGTTTCCGGCGGAGGATTCGCCTAGAGGCCTAGGGCGCACGCTTGGAAAGCGTGTTGGGGGCAACCCCTCACGAGTTCGAATCTCGTATCCTCCGCAGGCGCCTGACCAGGCGAAACAGAGCGTCGGACCGTAGCTGCGGTCCGACGCTCTGGCATGCTCTGGTCTCAGTTTTGGTCTCATTTATTTCTGGCATTCAACCCATTTCGCTTATGCGGCGAACGCTGTCGGTGATCAGCGGTCACGCGTCGAGTGCGCCCCGGCCCGAGGTGCCCCGAAGCTGCTCTCCTCGTGCCATCAGGCCAGCGGGTAGCCCAGGGCCAGGGCGGCCTTGCGGAACGCCGGCAGACGGTCGGGGGAGACCGCAAGGTGGCGCTCGCCGATTCGGGTACACAACACGCGCAGGCGGCGGTCGCTGATGATGAGGGCTGCCAGTGCCTCGTCCGCGCACTCGATGAGATGGGTCTGCCCTGTATCGCGGAGTCGGCCGGTACGGCGGCCGGTGTCATCGAGCAAGGTGGTGACGGTTTGAGGCACGGGGTGCGAGGCGGCCTGGTTCAGGTAGCCACGGAACTCATCGAGGGTGTGCCCGCGGTCGAGGGCGTGCAGAAGAGTAGCGGTGGTGAGCGTCCAGACCCTGTCGGTTTTCCGGTCGGAGAAGGCGTCCAGGAGGAGTGTGTCGGCGGCGGGCAGCCCGTCGAGGGCGACGATGTCGAAGTTCGCCAGGACGGTGACCCTGCCCGCCGGGACGGCCGAGGCGGGGGCCTGGGCAGGGACGTAGTCGTCCGTGAGGCCGACGGCGTGGGCACCCAAGGGGTTGAGGCGGAGTGCGCACAGGCCGTCGTAGCGGCTGAGCTGGTCGAGGTAGTCGCCGCCCCAGTTCTCCTGGTAGTCGTCGCGGGCGCCTGCCGGGGGGACGTGCTCGATGTCGATGAGGCCGAGCGTGGCGGCGTACTCGAAGAGCACCGCCAGGGTGTAACGGCCCTGGAGGAGGGACCAGCCGTGGTGGCCGTCGTAGCCCAGGCTGCCGTACTGCGGATCCTCCAGGTACAGCTTCCACAGGGCACGTTCGCTGCGTTGGACGACCGGATTCAGGCCGGCCGCGCGCATGTCCGTGAACAGGCCGTCGACGGACGTCCACTCGCCCGGAGTGAGGCCGGCCAGTGCTTGGCCGACGAGCTTGCGGCGCGGTTTGGCGGCGGTCAGGACGTTCGCAGAGCGCTGGCCCTTGATCTCCTCGACGCGGGAGAACTCGTCCAGGAGGCTGTTGTTCAGCCAGCGTTGCCACAGCTGGGCGATGGTCAGGTGTGAAGGCCGGGTCAGCGCGGTCTTTCCGCGCGTGGTCAGCACCAGCCGACCACCGGTGAGCTGGGCGAGGCCGCCTGCCTGGAGCAGCATCGGCCAGGCGAAGGCGGCGATGGCCTCGTCCGGGTAGAAGTCGCCGCCGTCCAGGACCTCGGCGACCGCCGAGACGGTGGCCGTGCCGGGACGGCGGGTCTTTTCGCTGCACCGCAGCTTCCCCGTCATACACAGGCGCAGCACCGACAGCAGGTTGGCCTGCGCCTCGTGTTCGGTGTGGCGAACCTGTGGGGTGCTGGTGGGATCCTGTTGCTGTTCGACCGGTATCACTTCTCGTGTTCCCCGCTTCGTGACGCTCGTGTCCCGTTCCTACCGATGGGGAACGTATCTACAGGTGGGCAACGTAGTCGTAGTTGCCCGGGCCACAGGTACGCTCAAGTGTCTGAACCACCTGGCGCGGGTTGTCGTAGGGGCCGGAGAAGTAGAACGGCTTGCCGTCCCGTCCGAAGCCGATGACGGGCCGGTCGCCGGGCGGGGCACCCAGGTGCACTGCGGCGTCGGCGAAGCCGCCGGCGGGTTCGAAGCCGAGACCGCGGGCGTAGGCGGCCGCATCGTGCACGATCGTCTGCGCCTGCTCCACGCCGATCGGCAGCGGCCGGTGGTCGAAGGCCGAGTAATACGTCGGCACGTACGTGGTCAGGGATCCGGACCCCATCACCTCGGGGTCCGTGACGTTCTTGACTCCCAGGCAGTAAACGTCCACCAGGAACCCGATGACGGTCACCCTGCTGGCACGCTCCTGGCGGGCCAGGAGAATCTGGGCGAAGCCGCCGCCCGTGCCCGGGTCCGGCTCCTGGCCGAAGGGATCGGCCGCCGCCCAGTCCGGGGCTTCGGCCATGTCCAGTCCCGCGCTCCAGCCCGCGTTGACCCAGCAGCCCACCACTGGCCGCTCATCCGGCGTGAGGTTCGCCAGCGCCACCTCGGCGACCCGTCTGACCAGCGCGGTGGCCTGGGCCGGGCGCAGCCCCAGCGCCTTCGCAATCTGCTTCGGCGCGCTGCCGCGCTCCCTCATCTCCCGGACCCGGGCCAGCAGTTGCTCGTCATGCGTTGTCACCGTCACAGTCTGCCACTTCCGTGTCGCACCATGCGAAGCACAGGGTGCGTCGGCGGTGCTGCCATCCCGGGTCGGGCGATACGGGACCCGAACCGGAACGGCAGGTCAGCATGAGTGAGGCAGTGGGCGGGACCGTCGAGCAGGTGCGAGCGCTGGTCGGTTGGGTGGGCACGGGCCGCAAACTGACCCAGACCGGCCGTGTGACGCTCGCCGACGCGCGGGCACTGGTGGAGGTTCTGGACACCGGCGACCGGATGGACCCGATGATCGGTGACCGTGCGTTCAAGACGAAGTCCAGCGAGGAGCTGTACCAGCTCACCCTGCTGGTCGAGTGGGCGAAGGCGGCACGAGTGCTGCGGACTGCCGGCGGGCGCCTGCTGCCGGTGAAGAAGAACGCCGCCCTGCTGGACCGCCCCGACGAACTGCGTCGCACGCTGTTCGGCGCGCTGCCGCGCATCAGCCCGGCCGTGACGGCGTCCGGCTGGCTGGAGTCCCTGTTCGCGCACGAGTACGACCGGGGCCTGCGGGCCTTGCTGCAGCGGCTGTACGCGGCCACCACCCCGGTGCGGCTCAGTGACCTGTACGAGGTGGTGTGGCAGGCGGTCAGCCCGCTGTACGTGCTCGATGACCTGCCCCTACGACCGTCTGGGACATCTGCGCATCGCCAATGACCACGACATCCGACGGGTCCTGAAGGCCCTCGCCTCCCTGGGCGCTGTCCATCTCACTGAGGACAGCGGCGAGTTGACGGCGGACGGCCGTACCGAGACGGCCCGGATGCGCTGCGAGCCCGAGCCCGGCGACGCGGTTTTGCGGACCCTCGTCGAGCTCGCCGACGTGGGCGGCCCCCGGGTTTGGCGGCAGCTGCTGGTGCCCGCCGCGATCCGCCTGGACCGGCTCCACTCCGTCATCCAGGACGCGATGGGCTGGCAGAACTGCCACATGCACGCGTTCACCATCGACGGCGTCCGGTACGGCCGCCCCGACGGCGAACTCGAATTCCGCGACGAGCGCACAGCCACACCGGACGCCCTACTCAAGCCGGGTGCCCAGTGTGTGTACACGTACGGCTTCGGGGACTCCTGGGAGCACCTCATCACCGTGGAGGAGTTCCAGACAGCCGCAGCCGGGATCCGCTATCCGCACTGTGTGGACGGTGCCGGGGCGCGTGCCCGCCCGAGGACTGCGACGGCACTCCCGGCTACAGCGATCTCAAAGTGATCCTCGCCGGCCCGGCGCATGATGAACACCACGCCATGCTGGTGTGGCTCGGACTCCGGTCCTCCGCGGAATTCGCCCCTGACCGTTTCGCGCCGGACGAGGCCAACGCGCGGCTGCTGAGCCTCACAGCACCATGAAAGACAAGCCGTCCGGCCACACAGACGTTCACGGCCCTGGGTGCCACCGACTGGTCCACCGGCCCCGCCGCGCTCAACCTCGGGTCCCGGCGTTCAGGTCTTGGGCGTCGACTACACGGCGACGAGGCGCACTCTGTCACCGCAGAGCTTCGTCATGTCGTCGATGTCCGAGGTGAGCATGACGACCGGGCGGCGCTGACGTAGCGCCGTCTCGGCCACGGCAGCGTCGATGGCGTATTTGTGACCATGCAGTCCGGCGTTGATCAGCATGGCTGAGGCGGCCTTGGCCTCCTCGTCGCCGATGTGCACGATCCGCACGCCGGACAGGACCCAGGCGAGCCGCGCCTTGTCGGTCCGGCGATGCACCGCTTCGATGATGGTGAGTGCGCTGATGACCACCTCCATGCCCCGCTGGCGGGCTTCGGCGATGAGGGCGATGACGGGCTCGTGATCACTGACGAACTTCGACAGGCCCTCGCAGTCGAGAACGAGGGTGCCTTCGTGACTCAGCTTGCGGCGGGCCACTGCCCCTCCTCGGCGAACACCTCGTCGAAGACCCGACGTGCCCGCTCCTGCTCGGGCTCGGAGATCGGCCCCTGACGGCGTTCGTAGTCGGCCAGGTACTCATCCAAGATCTGACCGCGCAGCTCGCGCTCCACCGCTTCGGTGATGAACGCGGAGAACTCACGCTTGCCGACCCGTCGGCGAATCGCCTCCGCCGTCCCCTCGGGCAGGGAGAGGCTGACCCTGGTGGCCGGCCCTTCGCCGACGCCGTAAGGAATCTCGCTCATGGGACCTAAATTATCAAACAAGTAGGAATTCGACCCTTGGTGTAGCACCCACCGAACGACGCGAGCCGCACACCTGTCACCTCCTGGTCTCAGTTCTGGTCTCATTCACCCACGTCCAGTTGCGTCCCGACGTCACTGAACGATCCGCTCCACCGCAGGTCAGGACGCTTCCGGCCTCGATGGACACCCAGACGAACATTTGGAAAGCGTGTTGGGGGCAACCCCTCACCTGGCGCCGCCCTCCGCGGCGGCGCGGGGCGATGGCGCACACGAAACAGACGATGGCCAGCAGCGCGCTGATGACAGCGGTCCACCACAGTACGTGCGTTTTCCAGGCGCCGGGTACCTGTGCGACGTCCGCGCTCCTGGTCACCGTGATGAAGACGCCGAGAACCGCTCCCGTGAAGCCCAGGAGCACGGCAGCCTTGGTATCTGCCCGCGTGAGCTCCAACGGTCGCCGGCACCTCATTGAAGTGGTCGGGGTGTCGGCCTGTGTAGCCGCTCGCCACTGCGTCCTGGTAGCAGTGGTCGGAGAGGATGGCTGCGACATGGGTGATGCTCTCGTTGGAAGCGGCCAGCATGGCCTTGACCGGGCGGGAGTCGAGCAGTCGGTGGGTGTCGTTGCGCGGTGTGCCGTTGCCGTCGAACTCACCTCCCGAGTCGGGCAGCGGCCCGATGTGGAGACTGACCCTCAGTCGAATGCGCACCGTTCCCGTGGAGTGCACGGTGAACTCGGCAAGTACGTCCTGGAGGGTGTGAAGCCATGGGTGGATCACGTAGGGCATCCACGCCGGATCGAAGCCGAAAACGTACCCGTCGCCCGTGGACGAGGGAAACCTCCGGTCCTTCCAGACCTCCGCCACTCCAGCACGTTCGAACGACCGCTGGAGTAGCTGCGGGATGGCCTGGCTGATCGCTCCATGTTCGATGGCGGGATAACCGGTGAAATCCTTCGCATCGACGGCCACGATCCCTCGGTAAGGAGGGAGGTGGCGGCTTTGGGCGTAGGGCATGGCACTGGCCTCGGGCAGAGGCCGGCGGAACTGCGACATGAGGACTCCTTGGCTTTCCCTACGGGCTTTGTGCGTCCGAGCTTCGCGGGGTTGCCTGTCGCGGTGTGCCCACTCAGTGCGCAGGAGCAGTGACGGGCATCACAGCATGCGGTGGTATCCGTTGGCGGCGCCGTGCTCTCAGTCGTAGAGCACCGAGGTCGCTTGGCGCAGAGCGGGCAGGTCGTCGATGAAAATGCGCTTCCGTCCGGTGCGAACGTGAAGGCGCTCAAGTGTGGAAAGGCATGCGGTGACCGTGTTGCGTGACACCTGCAGGTGTTGCGCGAGTTCGTCCCGAGTCAAGGCGAGCTCCAGCTGCCGCCCCGGCGGGATCGCGGAGTACCCCGAGATGTCGGCCAGGCTCACCAAGGTTGTCACCAGGCGCGCGACGACATCACCACCGCCGCGGGCGCGGTCCGACTCTCTCAGCCGACCGAGGGCGTAACGCACCAGCACGGGAAACAAATCACGGTCCGTGACGAATCGCAGGAATTCCGTTCTGCCCAGGACGGCGACTGAGCAATGCGAGATCGCCTCGACACTTGCCGAACGCACGTCGTCGTCCAACACCGCGACCTCGCCCAGCAGTTCGCCGGGGCCGCGGAACGCCAGCAGTGTGACGTCTCCGCTGCGCTCTCGCCGGGTCACCTTGACCACCCCGCTGTGCGGGGCAAGCACATGAGTGCCGGGCTCTCCCTGCCGCATCAGTGTGTCGCCGACGGTGTGTCGGCGCTCGAATGCCTGGTCCAGCAGATCCGTCCAGACTGCGTCACCGACGAGGTGACACAACGTCTGGCCTAACGGATCCGGCGCTCCGCCCACGCGTTCGCTCATGCGATGACCTTAGAAGAGGGCGTCTTTATCTGCCCAGAAGGAAAGTCACCGATCCGCCTTCTCCTGGCAGCCCGTTGACGGAGCCCCGGTTCCCACCTCTGGTTACAGTTCTGGTTGCGTTCGCCCGCGTACAGCACCGGAGTTCGAATCTTGTATCCTCCGCCAGCCCAGACAGCGTCTCCGACTTGCTGAGCAACCTTGCACAGCATGACTCCGGTCACATGCATGTATCGGACGCGCGTTCGTGCCGCTCCCCCGGCTCCCAGTCCATGATCGCGGCGATCAGGAAGTCCGGGACGCGAAGGATCAGGAGGACGGTCGCGACAGTGTGGCGAGCGTCGTGGAGACGCCCGTCCCGTACGCCCGCGTCCCGAAGGAGCCGCTTCCAGACGTGATAGTCGGTGTTCGGGCTCGGCGGCCCGCCGGTCGGTGAGGCGAAGACATATCCCCTTGCCCTCCCAGTCGGTGCCGGCCTCCGCCCGCTCCTTCTCCTGCTCCTCCCGATGCTGGCGCAACAGCTTGACCAGCGGATCGGGCAGACCGACCGTGCGCCGCCCGGCAGGCGACTTGGTCCTCTTGTGCTCGCGGCTCGCGCTTGGGGCAGTACCGGGCCTTCGGGCCGCACGGATCGGCCATCACAGCCGTGCGGGTACTCGGCCCGCAGCCGGTTCTTGCGGATACGGACGTACACCACCTCCTGGTCCACGTCCCCCCAGTGCAGCCCGAGCGCTTCGCCCTGCCAGCCAAGGGCATCCGCGCCCATTCCCCCGACGTCCCCTGGTAGCGAGACCAGCTCCAGGGCGTGGAAATAAATGTGCTCTGGGCCACAACCATCCGGTGGGTCCGCCTGTCTGACCTGATGACCGAAACGCGCGGACAGTGATCTTCACGGGGGTTCATGGTGATTCACAGGGATATGCAATGCCCTGCCCGCTGTCCCGCGACGATGAACGGCACCCGTCGAGTCAGTCATCCAGAGCTAGGGGGAACTTCCTCATGCGTGCTCGCAGAATCCTGGTCGTGGCGGCGGTGTCCGCCTGTGCCCTCCTTCCGGCGACCTCCGCCGTGGCCGGCACCGGACCCGCTCCGTCACCGAACAAGCAGCACAAGACCGCCCGTTCGACCGTCCCGTCCGAGGCCGGCAACCCGATGAGCGTCAAGGCTCAGGCCGCCGGTGTCTGCGCGGACGCCTACCAGATCGGCACCACCGCCTACATCGACCGAGGGGGAGCGCACGTCGCCTCTGTGAAGCAGTTCTACTCGCCGAACTGCGACCGCAACTACGGCTACCTGTGGGTGTGGCAGAGCTTCCGCGACAAGATCAAGGACTATGACGTCAGCACCGGCGTCTACAGCTACGCGCGCGACCAGGTCGTGGGCCAGGCCTCGTGGAAGGCCACGAACGCCCAGGAGTTCTGGTCCCTGCCGGCGGACACGGTGAACGAGTGCACCGCGGGCATCGGCACCCTTCGCGCCCCCGGCGACCCGGTGGCGGGCCAGGCGGTCACATCGAAGCGCTGCTGACCATCCGGCCGCTCCGCCCCGCCGGTCTGGCTCCGGCGGGGCGAAGCCGTCCTTCCGGGGGGCGTGTGGCCCCTGCTGCCGGCGGTCGACCCCGGACGTCAACCGGCGGCGAGGCCGACGACCCCTCGTAGGGGCGCTTACACCAAGAGCATGGTCCCTTGTATGGCCGCCAAGAAAGTGACGGTGACGATCCCCGCGGATCTCCTGGACGAGATCCGCGCCGAGGCGGCTGAGCGGGGGCTTTCCGCGTATGTCGCCGAAGCGCTGCGGTTCAAACGCGACCGGGACCGGCTGCTGGAGCTGGTCGACTGGCTTCAGGAGGAACACGGCCCGGTCACCGAGGACGAGCACGCCGCAGCACGCGCGGAGCTGGAAGATCTCGATGCCGAGCACGAGCGGCGCCGCACCGCCGGAGGGCATGACGCCGGAGGAGCTGCGTGAAGAAGCGAGCCGGTGAGCACAGGCAGCGGCCCCTGCGCGTCCTTGTGCTCGACCGCGAGGCGCTGTCCCTGGCTGTGCGCGGCGATCGGAGAATGATCGCCTGGCTCGATCTCGCGGCTGGAGGGGAAGCCGAGGTGGTCACGTCGCCCATGACGCTGGTCGAGGCGTACGACGGCAGAACCACCGGGCAGCGCTGGGACTGGGTGCTCTCCCGGCTCAAGGTCACCGACATCGGGCAGGACGAGGCCCGCCGGGCCCGCCGTCTCCTGTCCGACGCCAAGCTCCACGGCCACAAGTACGCGATCGACGCCGTACTCGCCGTCATCGCGCGCCGGCAGAAAGGGCTGGTCACCGTCTTCACCTCGGACGTGGACGACCTGGAGAGACTGGTCCCGGGCTCGATCGTCGTCAAGCGGGTATGACCGGCGTTCTGGTCTCACTCCTGGTGTTTCGTCCACCGCCGTCCAGCGCCGTCCACCACCCGGCCGCTGACCTGCTCCGTCCGCCCCAGGCCTCAGCGCGGAGGGCCTTCACGGGGGGGGTGCGCTAGCGTCCGGCGGCATGAAGAGAAGTGCGGTGGGGTCCCGTCTGGCCGTTGTCGTGGCCGTTTCGGGGCTGGTGCTGGTGGGGCTGCCCGCGGTGTGTTTCCTGGCCGCCTACGGCTGTGGTGAGGACGAGGGCCGGCTCGCCGACGTAATGGCGGGCGCGGCGGTGCTGGACACGGCCCCGGAGGGTGCTGATCCGGAGGACCGCTACCGGGAGTGCGACGATGACGATCGCCGCGTGGTCGTCGGGACGCAGTACCGGTACGGCGGGTCTGCGAAGAGTGTCTTGGCTCACTATCAAGAGGCCGCCAGGGCGGACGGCTGGCAGCCGAGAACCACGGCCGAGGGCCGGACGGTGCCCGGTTGTTTCACCAAGTCGATGGGCGGGACGACGGCCTACCTCGGTACGGAGGGCCCGGACGACGGCCTGCTCCATGTAGAGATCGTCGCGGACCGCGCGGGTTCGCAGGGGTGCTGAGGAAATTGATCAGCACCGGTCCCGGAATACGGCGATCGCGAGCGAACTCCGTGGCTGCGTCCCCGCGAACAGCCCCCTCGGAGGGGGCTCCGAGGGGGCTTTGTGCGCCGGGTACGCCCGGCGCAGCGTTCAGCGGTCAGTACTGTTCGGTTTCCACGAAGCCCGAGGTCGCGTTGTCGTCCGCGTCGAAGGCGGCGGCGGTCGGGTCGAATCCGGGCGGGCTGTCCTTCAGGGCCAGGCCCAGGCCGGCCAGCTTCGCCTTGACCTCGTCGATGGACTTCGCACCGAAGTTGCGGATGTCCAGCAGGTCCGCCTCGGAGCGCGCCAGGAGTTCGCCCACCGAGTGGACGCCCTCACGCTTGAGGCAGTTGTAGGAGCGGACGGTGAGTTCCAGCTCCTCGATCGGCAGCGCGAGGTCCGCGGCCAGGGCGGCGTCCGTCGGGG
>NZ_JBEPAP010000068.1:0-52224 GCF_040298665.1 Streptomyces sp. NPDC001508 | reverse complement strand
CCCAGTACGCGGACGACCCTCCGCCTTGCGATGCACCGCACCAGACGCCGCGGGCCCCGCCCTCCGGGCGGACGACGCTACTTTCGAAACACGCCTAGCCCGCGTAGGGGTCCCGCACCTGGCCCGGCCGGGCCGGGAACTCGAAGTCACAGCCGGTGTCGGCCTGGGCGATCTGCTCGCCGCAGAGCGCGCCGTAGCCGCGCTCGTCCCGCATACGCCCCCGCACCACCACCCAGCCCCGGTCCGACGCTCCCTCGTGGCACAGGCGCTCGCTCAGCGCCCGGCAAGCCCCTCCCGCACCACCACCACGTCACCGTCCGACGCCAACCCGGCGTGGCACAGGCGCTCGCTCAGCGCCCCGTGAGGGCCTCCCGTACCGCCGGCAGGTCGTCGTCCGACGCCAAACCCGCGTGGTACAGGCGTAGTTCGGTGGCGCCTGCCGCGCGGGCGCGGGTCGTGTCCGCCGCCAGGGTGGCGGGGCTGCCGCCCATGCCGGAGACCACGGTGAAGTCGGCCGCGAGCACGGCGCCCGCGCGCCGCTGGTCCGCGAAGGGCGCGAGCGGCCCCGGGCCGCCGGCGCAGGGCACCACGACCCCGTCCGCGACGGTGCCGAGCCGGGCGAGCCGCGCGGGCGCCTCCGGGTCGCCGTTGACGTCCCAGGGGTAGACGAACGCCGAGGTCTTCACGTGCCCTCCCCCAGCAGCGCGTACCCGCGCTCGATGACCTGGGCGAGCTGTGTGACGTGGTCCTCGCTCGGCTCGTGCAGCGGGGGCCGGACCTCTCCGACGTCGAGGCCGCGCAGCCGCACGCCCGCCTTGACGAGGGCGACGGCGTAGCCGCGGCCCTGGGCGCGCAGTTCCACGAAGGGGCGGTAGAAGCCGTCCAGGAGCCGGTGCGCGGTGGTCTCGTCGCCGTCGCGCAGCGCCCGGTGGAAGGCGAGGGCGATCTCGGGTGCGAAGCAGAAGACGGCCGAGGAACAGAGGGTGATGCCGAGGGCGCGGTAGGCGAGCTGGGTCTGCTCGGCGGTCGGCAGGCCGTTGAAGTACAGGAAGTCGCCGGTGGTCTCGGTGCGTACGGCGCTGACGATGCGCTGCATCAGGTCCAGGTCGCCGAGGCCGTCCTTGAGACCGATGATGCCTTCCGTGCGGGCGAGTTCGGCCACTGTGGGCGGGGTGAACACCGCGTTGTCGCGCTGGTAGACGATCACGGGCAGGTCGGTGGCGGCGGCGACCTGCCGGTAGTGCCGCAGCAGTCCCTCCTGGCCGGCGACGACGAGGTACGGCGGCATGGCGAGCAGCCCGTCGGCCCCGGCGTCGCGGGCGAGCCGCGCGTAGCGTGCGGCGAGCGCGGTGCCGTAGCCGGCGCCCGCGACCACCGGTACCCGTCCGCCGGCCGCTTCGACGGCGGCGCGTACGCAGGACTCGAACTCCTCGGGCAGCAGCGCGTGGAACTCCCCGGTGCCGCAGCAGGCGAACACGGCGGCGGCCCCGGCCTGCACGCCCCGGCGCACGTGCGCGCGGTAGACGTCGAGGTCCACGGAGCCGTCGGCGCCGTACGGGGTGACGGGGAAGAACAGCGGCCCGCTGGGGTTGCGGAGTCGAGCGGCGAGAGGGACTGGCGTCACGGGCACTCCCTGGAAGTGCATGTTTGTGATCGGCATCTATGTTTCTGAACGCTGCACGCTACGGGCCGCATTGGGGAGCGGTCAAGCGGGCAAACCGCGACGCGAGAGCGGATTTGCCCACTCCGCGCCCCACTTGACGAGCCGACCGGCGCTCCCTAGCGTGTCCACGAATGTGAATGCTGGCTATGAATACGGCTGTTGAGTCAGGTTGACCCAAGGAGACCGAGGATGCCCGCTCCCCGTACCGTTCTGCTCACCGGCGCCGCCGGCGGGCTCGGCACCCTGATGCGGGAGCTGCTCCCGGAATACGGCTACGAGCTGCGGCTGTTCGATGTGCGCCCGATCGAGGGCGAGCCGGACGCCATCACCGCGGACCTCTCGGACACCGAGGCGCTGCGCGGGGCCGTGCGGGGCGTCGACGCGATCATCCATCTCGCGGGCATCTCCCTGGAATCGACCTTCGAGAAGGTCCTGAAGGCGAACATCGAGGGCACCTACCACCTGTACGAGGCGGCCCGCGAGGCGGGCGTGCCCCGGATCGTGTTCGCCTCCTCCAACCACGCGGTCGGCTTCACGCCCGCCCCGCGCGGCGACGACCCGCTGATCCCGGTCGGCATCCCGCGCCGCCCCGACACCTTCTACGGCCTGTCCAAGTGCTTCGGCGAGGACCTCGCACAGCTCTACTGGGACAAGTACGGGCAGGAGACCGTCTCCATCCGCATCGGCTCCTGCTTCCCCGAGCCGACCAGCGTGCGGATGCTCTCGGTGTGGATGAGCCCGGCCGACGGGGCCCGGCTGCTGCACGCGGCCCTGACCGCCGAGCACGTCGGGCACACCGTGGTGCACGGCTCGTCCGCGAACACGCGCCTGTGGTGGGACCTGACGTCCGCGCGTGGGCTCGGCTACGCGCCGCAGGACGACTCGGAGCCGTACGCCGCCCAGCTGATCGCCGAGCAGGGCGAGCTGGATCCGGACGATCCGGCCCACACGCACCTCGGCGGACACTTCGTGAACGCCCCGCCGATCTGGCCGCACTGACGGCGTCCGAGACGACCACCGTCAGCAGGCGGGCGACAACAGACCGACGGCGGCGGACCGGCCGGCAGCAGACCGGCCGACGACAGCAGACCGGCGGCAGACCGGCCGGCAGCAGACCACCGGCGGCAGACCGACGACAGCAGACCGACGACAGCAGGCGAGCGGAAACGGTTTACGGGCGGCGGGCGGCGGGCGGCGGGCGGCGGAAAGGCAACGTTCACGTGGGCGGGCGGGCACCGATCGGGCCCGCCCGCCCGCGTATTCGGGCGGGCGCCCTGCCCGTTCTCACCCTCGCCCGCGCAGCCGCGCAGGTCCGAGGCGGGCACTCCGCCCGGCGATCGGGCACACACGGGCAGCATCGGGCCCGCAACAGACCTGGTCGGCGCCGCACACCCGCTGTACAACTTCCCCCATGGGTCGCACCGGGCCCGAACGGGCACACCTCGGCGTGGAGGCAGGTGAAGCGATGAGCGCCAGGACGGCTGAAGAGCGCCAGCGGGCGATCGTACGGGCCGCGCGGGCCGCCGGCTCGGTCGACGTCACCGTGCTCGCCACCGAGCTGGGCGTGGCCAAGGAGACCATCCGGCGCGATCTGCGCGCCCTGGAGGACCACGGTCTGGTGCGCCGCACCCATGGGGGCGCCTACCCCGTGGAGAGCGCCGGGTTCGAGACGACGCTCGCCTTCCGTGCCACCAGCCATGTGCCCGAGAAGCGCCGGATCGCCGCCGCGGCGGCCGAACTGCTCGGGGACGCGGAGACGGTGTTCGTCGACGAGGGGTTCACCCCGCAGCTCATCGCCGAGTCGCTGCCCGTGGACCGGCCGCTGACCGTGGTCACCGCCTCCCTGCCGGTCGCCGGCGCACTGGCCGAGGCCGAGAACGTCTCGGTGCTGCTGCTCGGCGGCCGGGTCCGGCCCGGCACGCTGGCGACCGTCGACCACTGGACCACGAAAATGCTCAGCGGATTCGTGGTCGACCTCGCTTTCATCGGCGCCAACGGCATCTCCCGCGAGCACGGTCTGACCACCCCCGACCCGGCGGTCAGCGAGGTCAAGACGCAAGCCGTCCGGGCCGCGCGGCGCACCGTCTTCGCGGGCACGCACACCAAGTTCGGCGCGGTCAGCTTCTGCCGGTTCGCCGATGTCGGCGCGCTGGAGGCGATCGTGACGAGCACCCTGCTCCCGGCGACCGAGGCCCACCGGTACTCGCTGCTGGGGCCACAGGTCATCCGGGTCTGAACGACATATGTCCGGCGTCACCCAGGGATTCCGCGCACACAGCGGTGCCCCTCGCATCTCCCTGTCTTCTTTGGTCCCCACATCTTCCAGGAGCGATCCATGCGCACCCAGAGCCGACGGAGGCCGCGAGCCACGCTCGCCATGGCCGCCGCAGGGACGCTGCTCGCCCCGCTGCTCTCCGGCTGCTGGGTCGGCGCGGGCGGGTCCGGTTCCGGCGGCGACTCCCTCAACGTGCTGATGGTCAACAACCCCCAGATGACCGAGTTGCAGAAGCTCACCGTCGCGCACTTCACCAAGGAGACCGGCATCAAGGTGAACTTCACGGTGCTGCCCGAGAACGACGTCCGCGACAAGATCAGCCAGGACTTCGCCAACCAGGCCGGCCAGTACGACGTGGCGACCCTGAGCAACTACGAGATCCCCATCTACGCCCGCAACGGCTGGCTGCACGCGATGGACTCCTATGTCGCCAAGGACCCGGCCTACGACGAGCAGGACGTCCTCAAGCCGATGCGCCAGTCCCTGACCGGCGACGACGGCAAGCTCTACGGTCAGCCCTTCTACGGCGAGTCGTCCTTCCTCATGTACCGCAAGGACGTGTTCGCCGAGAAGGGCCTGACGATGCCCGCACACCCGACCTGGACCCAGGTGGCCGACCTCGCCGCCAAGGCCGACGGCGCCCGGCCCGGCATGAAGGGCATCTGTCTGCGCGGCCTGCCCGGCTGGGGCGAGCTGATGGCGCCGCTCACCACCGTGGTGAACACCTTCGGCGGCACCTGGTTCGACAAGGACTGGAAGGCACACCTCGACTCCCCCGAGTTCGTGAAGGCGACGAAGTTCTATGTCGACCTGGTGCGCGAGCACGGCGAGTCCGGCGCCGCCCAGTCCGGATTCGCCGAGTGCCTCAACAACATGACCCAGGGCAAGGTCGCCATGTGGTACGACGCCACCTCCGCGGCCGGTCTCCTGGAGGCGGACAAGTCCCCGGTCAAGGACAAGCTCGGTTACGCCCCCGCCCCGGTGGAGAAGACTGGTTCCTCCGGCTGGCTCTACACCTGGGCCTGGGGCATCCAGCACGCCTCCCGCAACCCCGACAAGGCCTGGAAGTTCGTCTCCTGGGCGTCCGGCAAGGGGTACGAGCAGCTGGTCGGCGACACCATCGGCTGGTCCGACGTGCCGGCCGGCAAGCGCGCCTCGACCTACACCAACCCCGCCTACCGGCAGGAGGCCGCCGCCTTCCAGGACATGACGAAGGACGCCATCGAGAGCGCCCGGCCGAACGACCCCGGTCTGCAGCCGCGTCCCGCACCCGGCATCCAGTTCGTCGGCATCCCCGAGTTCACCGACCTCGGCACCAAGGTCTCCCAGGAGATCAGCGCGGCCATCGCCGGACGCCAGTCCGTGGACGCGGCCCTCAAGAAGTCCCAGCAACTCGCCGAGAAGATCGCCAAGGAGTACGAGGGACGATGACCGCCACGACGACAGCACCGATGCCAGCGACACCCGTACGCGCCGCTGCGCCGCCGCCCGCCCGGCTGCGCGCCTGGGCGAGTCGGGCCCCGCTGCTGGCCGCCCTGATCTTCATGATCGCGGTGACCCAGCTGCCCTTCGTGGCCACGCTGGTGATCTCCTTCTTCGACTGGAACGCCCTCTATCCCAAGGCCCGCCGCTTCACCGGCGTCGACAACTACCGGCAGGTGCTCACCGACACCGATCTGCGCCACTCGGTGTGGACGACCGTGCTGCTCACGGTGGCGGTGGTGCTGGCCAGTCTGGTGCTCGGACTGGCGCTCGCACTGCTCCTGGACCGGCGCTTCCGCGGCCAGGGTGTGGTCCGCACCCTGCTGATCGCACCGTTCCTCGTCGTGCCCGTGGCCGCCGCCCTGCTCTGGAAACATGTGCTCTACAACCCTGAGTACGGCCTTTTCAACGGGTTGCTGCACTATGTGGGCGGGCCCCAGCCCGACTGGATCTCCGACACCCCGCTGCTCGCCGTCGAGGCGGCCCTGGTCTGGCAGTGGACGCCGTTCATGATGCTGATCCTGCTCGCCGGGCTGCAGAGCCGCGATCAGCAGCAGATCGAGGCCGCTCGGGTGGACGGGGCGAGCGACTGGCAGATCTTCCGCCATCTGACCCTGCCCCATCTGCGCCGCTATCTCGAACTCGGCGCCCTGCTGGGCTCGATCTACATCGTCCAGAACTTCGACGCGGTCTTCACGATCACGTCCGGCGGCCTGGGTACCGCGAACCTGCCCTACACCGTCTACCAGAGCTTCTACCAGGCCCACGAGAACGGCCTCGCCTCGGCCGCGGGCGTCCTGGTGGTCATCGGCTCGATCATCATCGCGACCTTCGCGCTGCGCGTGGTGTCGTCACTGTTCCGCGAGGAGGTGTCCCGCGCATGAGCGCCGCAGTCGTTCCCGCCCGCCGCCGCAGGGGCGTCGGCCTTGGCCTGGTGGCCTGGCTCGCCGGCATCCTGTTCTTCCTGCCCATCGCCTGGATGGCGCTGACGTCCTTCCACTCCGAACAGGACGCGGCGGCCAACCCGCCGTCGTTCACCGCCGCCCTGACCCTGGACGGCTACCGCGAGTTCTTCGGCACCGGCGGCGGGGCCCACCCGTGGCCCGCGCTGATCAACTCGACGGTGGCGTCGGTGGTCTCGACGCTGTGCGTCCTGCTGCTGGCGCTCCCGGCGGCCTACGCGCTGTCGATCCGCCCGGTGAAGAAGTGGACGGACGTCCTGTTCTTCTTCCTGTCGACGAAGATGCTGCCGGCCGTGGCGGGCCTGCTGCCGATCTATCTGTTCGCGAAGAACGCCGGGATGCTCGACAACATCTGGCTCCTGGTCATCCTCTACACGGCCATGAACCTGCCGATCGCGGTGTGGATGATGCAGTCGTTCCTCGCCGAGGTCCCGGTGGCGGTGATCGAGGCCGCCCGGGTGGACGGCGCCCGGCTGCCCACGGTGCTCGGCCGGATCGTGGCCCCCATCGCCCTGCCCGGTATCGCCGCGACGGCGCTGATCTGCTTCATCTTCAGCTGGAACGAGCTGCTGTTCGCCCGGGTCCTCACGGGCGTGGTCGCCGAGACCGCCCCCGTCTTCCTGACCGGCTTCATCACCAGCCAGGGCCTGTTCCTGGCGAAGGTGTGCGCCGCGTCGCTCGTCATCTCCCTGCCGGTGCTCGCCGCGGGGTTCGCCGCCCAGGACAAGCTGGTCCAGGGCCTGTCGTTGGGAGCCGTGAAATGAAGGCCGCCGTCATCGAGTCCCTGGGCCACGCCGTCGTCACCGAGGTCCCCGACCCGACGCCAGGACCTCGCGAGGTCGTCGTCGAGGTGGCGGCCTGCGGGCTGTGCGGCACCGATCTGCACATCCTCCAGGGCGAGTTCGCGCCCAAGCTGCCGATCGTGCCCGGCCATGAGTTCGCCGGCCAGGTGGTCGGCATGGGCGCCCAGGTCACCGAGGTCGCCGTCGGCGACCGGGTGGCGGTCGACCCGTCGCTGTACTGCTACGAGTGCCGCTACTGCCGCAGCGGCCACAACAACCTCTGCGAGCGCTGGGCCGCGATCGGTGTGACCACCGCGGGCGGCGCGGCCCAGTACGCGGTGGCGCCGGTGGCGAACTGCGTGAAGCTGCCCGAGCAGGTGCGCACCCAGGACGCGGCCCTGATCGAGCCGCTGTCCTGCGCGGTACGCGGCTACGACATCCTGCGGTTGCGGCTCGCCGCCCATGTGCTGATCTACGGCTCCGGGACCATGGGTCTGATGATGCTGGAGCTGGCCAAGCGGACGGGCGCGGCGAGCGTGGACGTGGTCGACCTCAACCCGGCCCGGCTGGAGACGGCCCGCCTGCTCGGCGTCTCGGCGTCCGCGGCGAGCGCGGACGAACTGGATCGGCCGCAGGGCTGGGACGTCGTGATCGACGCGACGGGGAACGCGGCGGCGATCCAGGACGGCCTGGACCGGGTGGCCAAGGCGGGCACGTTCCTGCAGTTCGGGGTCGCCGACTACGCGACCCGCGTGACCATCGACCCGTACCGCGTCTACAACCAGGAGATCACCATCACCGGCTCGATGGCGGTGCTGCACAGCTATGAGCGGGCGGCGGAACTGTTCGCGAACGGCGTGCTCGACCCGGAGATCTTCATCAGCGACCGCGTCCCCCTGGACCGCTACCCGGAGGCACTGAACCAGTTCGCAGCAGGCGTGGGCCGCAAAATCGTGGTGGTGCCATAACGCATCCCGCCAAGATTCCCCCGCGCCGAAGGGGCAGCGCCCCGAAGGGCAAAGGCAAAGGGGCGCGGGGAACTGCGCAACCAGCCCCCACGCCGCCGCAGCCGACCAACGACCCCTCACGGCCCATCCAGCGGAGCGGTGCCGTATCGACATGCGGCTCCGCCGCGCGGGCGCGACCAGCCCCCACAGAGCCGCAGACGAACAACGACCCACCACGGCCCACCCAGCGGAGCACCAAGGTAAGGGAACGGTAAAGCACCCTCGATCGTTACTCCTGGCATGACAGCTATGACCCCCGGCTCGAACATCCCTCTCGCCGCCGCCCGTGTGACGGTGGACGTCGCCGCCCCGGTGCGGCTCGACGTATCGGGCCTGCTGCTCACCGCCGACGGCAAGGTGCGCTCCGACGACGACTTCATCTTCTACAACCAGCCCACCGGCCCGGGCGTGACCTACCGCTCGGGCGCAGGCGCGGCACCCGACGCGATCATCGTCGACACCGGCGCCGTACCGCCCGGCATCGAGAAGATCGTCGTGACCGCGAGCCCGGACGCCGCGGGCCAGACCTTCCAGGGCGTCGAACCGACGGCGACGATCCGCAACGCCGACGACAACGCCGTACTGGCGACCTTCACACCCCCGCAGCTCGGCACCGAGACCGCGCTGGTGATCGTCGAGGTCTATCGGCGCAACGGCCAGTGGAAGGCCCGCGCCGTCGGTCAGGGCTACGCCGACGGACTCGCCGGCATCGCCACCGACTTCGGCGTCACCGTGGAGGAACCGGCACCCGCACCGGCCGCCCAGCCCGTGGCACCGCCGCCGCCCGCCGCCCAGCCGGCCGCGCCCCCGATGCCCGCCGCGCCCCCGGCGCCCCCCGCCCCCGCGCCCGGCACCGGGAAGATCAACCTGGACAAGGGCCGGGTCAGCCTCCAGAAGAACCAGACCGTCTCCCTCGTCAAGGGCGGCCGTCCGCTGCTGTCCCGGGTGCAGATGGGACTCGGCTGGGAACCCGCGTTCCGCGGCAAGGACATCGACCTGGACGCCTCGGTCATCGCCTACGGCCCGCAGCGCAACCACATCGACAGCTGCTACTTCGGCAAGCTGACCATCCTGAACGGCGCGATCAAGCACTCCGGCGACAACCTCACCGGCGAGGGCGGCGGTGACGACGAGGTGATCGTCGTCGATCTCGGCCGGATCCCGCAGGAGGTCTCCGGCCTGGTCTTCACCGTGAACTCCTTCTCGGGCCAGAAGTTCACCGAGGTCGCCAAGGCCTACTGCCGCCTCGTGGACACCGCGACCGGCGAGGAACTGGTCCGCTTCGACCTGACCGGCGCCGAACCGCAGACGGGCGTGATGATGGCCAAGCTCATCCGCCAGTTCTCCGGCGAGTGGGAGATGACCGCGATCGGCGACTTCGTCAAGGCCCGCACGGTCCGCAACATGGTCAAGCCGGCCGGCCAGGCCCTGTAGCGAGCCAAGGGCTGACCCGCCATACCCGGGTCAGCCCTTGATCGTTGAGGGTGGGTCGATCAGCTACCGCTTCTGGCGCTTCCAGGGGCCGGTGATGGCGAGCATGATGCCGGGTTCCTGGATGTTGGCGAACAGGGTCCGGCCGTCGGGTGAGAAGGTGACGCCGGTGAACTCGCTGTACTCCGGCTCCTCGGCGGTGCCGATGTTCAGCTCGTTGCGGGCGATCGGGTAGGTGCGACCGCTGTCGGTGGCGCCGAACAGGTGCTGGATCCCGTCGCCGTCCTCGGCGATGACGAGACCGCCGTACGGGGAGACGGTGATGTTGTCGGGGCCGTCGAAGGCGCCCTCGGCGGAAGGGTCGGGGTTGACGCCGAGCAGAACCTTCAGGGTGAGTGTGCGGCGCTTCGGGTCGTAGAACCAGACCTGGCCGTCGTGCTGGACGGGGCTCTCCGCGCGGGCGTAGGAGGAGACGACGTAGGCTCCGCCGTCGCCCCACCACATGCCCTCCAGCTTGCGGGCGCGGGTGACCTGGCCGGTGGTGAACTGCTTGCGGACGGAGGTGGTGCGCGCGTCGCGGTCGGGGACATCGACCCAGTCGACGCCGTAGACCGTGCCGATCCGCGTGGCGCGGGACAGGTCGTCGACGAACGTGCCCCCGGAGTCGAAGCACTTGAACGCCTGCAGGCGGCCCGCGTCGGCGGCGAGGGTGCGCAGCCTGCCCCGGCCGTGGTGGAAGCCCTCCGGCGGGGTCCAGCGGTAGAAGAGTCCGTTCGGGGCGTCCGCGTCCTCCGTCAGGTAGAGGTGGCCGCGCTTGGGGTCCACGACGACGGCCTCGTGCGCGTACCGGCCCAGCGCCTTGATCGGCTGCGGGTCGCGGTTGGCGCGGCGGTCGGCCGGGTCCACCTCGAAGACATAGCCGTGGTCCTTGGTCATGCCGTTCTGGCCGGCCTTGTCCTCGGTCTCCTCGCAGGTGAGCCAGGTGCCCCACGGCGTGCTGCCGCCCGCGCAGTTGGTGGAGGTGCCGGCGATGCCGACCCACTCGGCGACATGGTCGCGGCGGACCTCGACGACCGTGCAGCCGCCCGAGGCGGCCGGGTCGTAGACCAGGCCCTCGGTGAGCGGGACGGGGTGCTCCCACTTGGTGCGCGGGCCCTTGAGTTCATGGTTGTTGACGAGGAGGGTCGCGCCGCGCGGGCCGTCGAAGGTGGCGGTGCCGTCGTGGTTGGAGGGCGTGAACTCGCCGGACTCCAGCTTGGTCCTGCCGCTGTGGGTGATGACCCGGTAGGTGAAGCCGACGGGCAGGGCCAGGATGCCGTTCGGGTCGGGGACGAGCGGTCCGTAGCCGGCCCCGGGGTGTCCGGCGGCCTCGGCCTCCCCCGCGCTCTCGGTGTCCGTGGAGGCCAGGGCGTTGGGGGCGGTGGCGAGGGCACCGACGCTGCCCGCCAGCGCGACACCGGCGCCGGTGATCGCGGATGTCCTGGCGAAGTCCCTGCGAGTGAGCGACATGCTGTCTCCTGTAGCGGGTGGGAAATGCCGTGGAGGGTGGCGGATCGCACTGCGCGCAACACTGCCGCCTCCCCCTGAACCGGGGTTGAACACCTGGCGACTTCAGGATCCCCGCTTCCGTGAACCCGTACGCGCACCGCGGCGACCGCCGAAGCACCGATCCGGTGTCTGGCGACGGGAAAGGGCGCGAAGGGGCTGGGCCCCGGGTTTCGGGTGCGCGGGCGTGTCGTGGCCCGCATGTCGCACACCCGCATGTCGCACATCGGAACCCGGGCCGCCCACGCGCCCCTCCGGGGGACCCCAGAACCCCGAGGCCAGGACGTGCCCCGGCGTCGGACGGGCAGGCGCCGTGATGCGGCTCGGGTCCAAGACGGTGCCCCGGCCTCGGACAGGGCAGACGCCTCGATGCGGCTCGGGTCCAAGACGGTGCCCCGGCCTCGGACAGGGCAGACGCCTCGATGCGGCTCGGGTCCAAGACGGTGCCCCGGCGTCGGATGGGGCAGGCGCCGTGATGCGGCTCGGGTCCAAGACGGTGCCCCGGCCTCGGACGGGGCACGTGCCTCGATATGACTCGGGTCCAGGGTGGTGACCCGGCGTCGTGAGGAGTCAGGTGGCCTGTGAGCGGGCCTTGAAGGCCGCTTTGCGGGCCTCCTTGGCGATCTTCTTGTCCGGGTGCAGCCGGCCCATCGCCTCCAACACGTCCGCGGTCGCCGGGTGCTCCACCCGCCACGCCGCCGCGAAGAACCCGCTGTGCTGGGCCGCAAGCCCCTCCACCAGGCCATGCAACTCCTCGGAGTTGCCCTCGGCGGCGAGCTGCGCGGCCACCGTGTCGATGGTGAGCCAGAACACCAGCTCCTGCGACGGCGCCGGCACACCGGGGATGCCCCGCTCGCTCAGCCACACCCGGGCAAGCCCGCCCAGTTCGGCGTCGTCAAGGACCTCCCGCAGCGCCGGCTCGGCTTCCGTGCCGACCAGGGACAGCGCCTGCTGGCAGCGCAGCCTGCGCAGCGGCGCCCCGGCATCGCCGCCCCGCGCCGCGGCCAGCAACTCCCGTGCCGCGGCGAGGGGTTCACGGCGGGCCAGCCACTGCTCGGTCTCGGCCCGGGCCGCCGCCTGCGGAAAACGGGACGTGCCGTCGAGCAGGACGTCCGCGCCCTTGTCCACGAGTTCGCCGACCGCGGGCGCCGCGAACCCGGCCTCCAGCAGCCGCGCCCGTAGCCCGTACAGACCGAGCGGGGTGAGCCGCACCAGGCCGTAGCGAGAGACGTCGGTGTCGTCCTCCGGCGCGGCCGGCTCGTCGTCGCCCTCGGCCATGAGCGCCTCGTCGACGGGCTGGTACTCCACGATGCCGATCGGTTCCAGCACCCGGAACTGGTCGTCCAGGCGCATCATCGCGTCGGACACCTGCTCCAGCACGTCATTGCTGGGTTCACCCATGTCAGGGGGCACGATCACCGAGGCGGCGAGCGCGGGCAGCGGCACCGTGCCGTCGCCGGGACCGTCCTCGCCGACGGTCAGCAGGTACAGATTGCCGAGGACACCGTCGAGGAAGTCGGCCTCGGCCTCCGGGTCCCAGTCGAGTGACGAGAAATCGACCTCGCCGTCGCCGTCCGTCGCGTCCATGAGGCCGTCCAGATCGGGCACGGTCGCGTCGGCGACGACGGCCTCCAGGGCGGCGAGCCACACCGTGAGCACGTCGTGCGGCGAGCCGGAGGTGAGCAGGGCCAGCTCCTCCCCCGCCGCGACGGTCCCGGCCTCCTCGTCGACGATGTCGACAAGGCCGGTGTCCACGGCGACCCGCCAGGCCTCGCTCGCCCAGGCCGCGGCGTCGTCGCCGGCCAGCCCCAGCAGCTCGACCGCGGCGGGCAGCTGTTCCTCGATCAGGCTGCCCCCGGCGTCCACTCTGGTGTCGGGCCCGGCCCAGCGGGCGAGCCTAACGGCCCGGGAGAGCGACGGCGTGGACAGCGCGGCGCGCGCCAGCTCCGCTTCGGAGTGCAGCCGCACCGGCGGCAGGGGGGAGCTGTCTGACATCGGCTGGTTCTCCTCGCGGCCGTGATGGGACTCAGCGGTTCAGCCTAGACGGATTTCCACCTATGCCGCCCGGTTCCTCTCCTCACCGGAATACGCACCTGGCCGAAACCCTGACGTCCCCCTCGACCGAGCCGGAGGTTGACGCGCGTAGCGGAAGCCGGTGACAGCTCGGACGACGACCGCCCACTCGGCCCGAGGCGCCGGCGGTCGCGCACGTCCCGCTATGTGACGGCGTGCGACGGCGTGCGACGGCGCCGTGGGCGGACCCGCCGGACAGCGGCGGTTCCGCCCACGGCGCCGTTCGCTCAGGACTGTCCGAACACCCCGTCCAGCCAGCCCTGCCACACGGCCTCGTTCGCCTTGGCGTCGGCGTCCGGAGCGAAGTCGTGCACGGAGATGCCGACCGGCGCGCCCCAGTGGTTGCGCCCGAAGAAGCGGATCAGAGCGTGGTCGGTGCGCAGTCCGATGAAGTACGGGTTGCGGAAGTCGAGGACGACGTCGAGAGGCCGCCCCTGCGGGCCGTGCACCTGGAGGCGGGCTCCCCGAGCGGTGTCGTCGCCGAGGCCGAGGGCCCGGCCGACGGCGGTGAAGGCGTCGGCGGCCTTGGACGCCTCGGGCCCGTCGAATGTGACGAACGCCACCGGACGGGGCGCGAAGTGGACCAAGTACTCACGCAGGGTGTGCAGATAGAACTCGGTGTGCTTGCTCGCGCCGTCGTACTGGTTGTCCCAGTCGTCGACGAAGATGCCGCTGTGCACGTACCGCACCCAGGCGCGGCGGCCCTCGTCGCGCGGCTCGATGGTGTAGTCGAGCTGGTTGAGGGTCTGCTCGGAGATGCCCTCGACGTTCTCGACACGGTTCGTGTAGCGGTGCGGCGGGTCCCAGGCGGTGACGGCGGACCCGAAGGGACCCCGGCCGCCCACCCGCGGCTCCGGCGGCTCCATCGGCCACAGGTAGCCCCCGGTGCCGGTGGTCACGGCCTGCCACACCTCCTCCGGGGTGGCGTCGACCTCAAACTCGCTGACGATCTCGAATTCCTTGGACATGGCGGGGCTCCTGATTACTGCGGGTCCGGTTCCGGGGCGGACCGCTCCCGGATCGAGGCGTCACCCCGGACCGGGCCACGGCCCTGGGCGCTGATCTGATCGTCGACCGCGGGCTGCCCACCCACCGGGGACTGCCCACCAACCGGCGGTTGGCCCCCCACCCGAGGTTGGCCACCCACATCGGGCTGCTCACCCACCGAGGGCTGCCCACCACCCGGGGACCGGCCACCCACCGGCGGCCGCCCACCCACGGGGGGCTGCCCACCAACCGGCGGTTGGCCACCCACCGGGGACCGGCCACCCACCGAGGGCTGTCCATCGACCTGTGGCCGGCCACCCGGGGACCCGCCCTTGACCGTCGGATGCAGGGCCACGACGATCCGGTGGCCCCGTCCACTCTCGGCGTCGGGAGCGTCGTACTTGCGGATGAGGGCACTCACGCCCGCCGTCAGCTCCTGGACGAAGGCCGCACGGTCGGCGGCAGAGGCGAAGCGGACCTCGCCGTCCAGGGCGTACGTCGCCAGCCGCTTGCGGGCCTTCGCCGCGCCGGTGATCAGCGTGCCGACGTCCCGCACGAGCCGGGCGCCGAGCGCGAGCAGCCAGCGCGCGGACAGCCGGTCCTGGAAGCGATCCGGGTCGGGCTGTACGGCGGCCAGCGCGAGCGGGCTGATCACGTACGACGCCGCGGTCGCGCGCATCAGCCGCTCGGTGACGTTGCCCTTGCGGCGCTCGCCGGCCAGCTCGACCAGGCCGTGCCGCTCCAGCGTCTTGAGGTGGTAGTTCACCTTCTGCCGGGGCAGTCCGACCCGGCCGGCCAGCATGGCGGCCGACGCGGGCGCGGAGGCCAGCTCGGCGAGCAGCCGGGCCCTCGTCGGGTCCAGCGACACGGCGGCGGCCTCGGGGTCCTCGATCACGGTGACGTCCAGCATGCGCCCACCCTCTCACCGAAAACTTTCCTTGTCCAGGCGACTGGAGCTTTCGGTGAGGAGGGCGCCGGGCACGTGGCGCCGGCGGGTCAGCCCTCAGTGCCCCCTTCGGCACCGCGGTCGCCGAGGCGGGCCAACTGGGTCTGGAACCAGTCGAGCCGGGCCTGCAACAGGGCGGCCTCGGCGACGAGTTCGGGCACGCCGAACCGTTCGGCCGCGCCGGCCACGTCGAGCGCGCCGCCCACGCCCGCGCCGCCCGGCCCGCCGGACGACGGCCGACCGCCGGTCGCCGACACCCGCAGCCCGTCGCCGGCCAGCCCGGCGAATCCGGCGAACGAGACCGACGTACGGGCGCGCACGCAGTCCGCACAGGCGGGCGCCAGGGCACGCCGGCCGGGGCGGCCCAGCCGGCGTCGGCCAGCGCGGCGGCGCGGGCACCGCAGGCGCACGGGCCGACGGCCACCGCACGCACCCGCTGCCGGGCGTAGCGGAAGCCGCGTTCGAAGCGGATGTAGGCGCCGAGGACGGAGACCTCCAGGAGGACCGCCGCCCGGTGCTCCGCGGTGCACAGCAACGCCTCGGCGGCCGTACGGTCGTGCACGCAGTGGAAACCGCAGTCGCACAGCCGCGCGGGCGGGCGGTGCCGCCGGCCGTAGACGCAGGAGGCGTCGTCGAGGACCCCGTACGGCAGCGCGCCGCCCAGTGACACCCCGGTGAAGCCGGCCCGGGTGCCGTCCTGGGACAGCATGGGGTGGGCGATCTTGTATCCGGTCGGCGGCTCCGTCGGGCGTTCCGCGGGAAGCCGCAGCCTCATCGGGCGGCCGGCACCTCTTCGGGCGCGGGCGTCCGCGGTTCGACGGCGCGCGCGGCGGTCTCCTCGGGGCGTTCAGGTGCTTCGTCGTGGTCGAGCGGCTGTTCCTGCGCGATTCCGGTGGCCAGTGCCTTGCCGAGCTTCATGGCTGCCTCCCATGACTGCCGTAGGTGACCGTTCCGCCCATGGTGACCCACACCGGCCGAGTCGGACACAGGGCAGCGTCACCGCAGCCGCCCACCGGGCAGCAACGCTTATCGATACCTCGTAGAAGAATTAAGTGGAGCTACACCATCGTCCTGCCGAGACTGTAGCCATGACGAACCCGGATCGCCCCGCTCCGCCCTTCGGCCGCGCCCTGTGCGCCATGGTCACGCCCTTCACGCCGACAGGCGCCCTCGATCGCGACGGCGCCGGGCTGCTGGCCGAGCGGCTGGTCACGGAGGGCTGCGACGGACTGGTGCTGGGCGGCACGACGGGCGAGTCGCCGACCCTCACCGACGCCGAGAAGGCGGAGCTGGTACGGGCCGTCCGAGAGGCCGTCGGCCCGCGGGCGACGATCGTCGCGGCCGTCGGCACCTTCGACACCCGGCACACCGTCGAACTGGCCCGCGCCGCCGAGAAGGCCGGCGCCGACGGCACGCTGGTCGTGACGCCCTACTACTCCAGGCCCCCGCAGGACGCGCTGGAGGCCCACTTCCGGGAGGTCGCGGACGCGAGCGGACTGCCCGTCATGCTGTACGACATCCCCGGCCGCACCGGCACCCGCATCGAGCCCGAGACGATGATCCGGCTCGCGGACCACCCGCGCATCGTGGCCGTCAAGGACTGCTCCTACGACTTCCTCGGCACCCAGAAGGTACTGGCACGCACGGAACTGGCGTACTACACGGGCTGCGACGAGCACATCCTCGCCCTGTACGCGGTGGGCGCGGCGGGCTGTGTCAGCACGGTGGCGAACGTCGTACCACGCGAAGTCGCCGACATCCTGGCGGCGTTCGACGCGGGCGAGACGGCACGCGCGGCCCGGATCCAGCGACGGGCCACGCCCTTGATCGAGGCGACGACGGCGGCGGGCCTGCCCGGCACGGTCACCACCAAGGCCCTCCTGAACGCACTCGGCCACCCCGCGGGCCCTGTACGCCCCCCACTCCGCCCGGCCACCCCCGAAACCACAACCCAACTCCTCGCCCGCCACACAGAGTTCACAACAACCTGAGCAGCCCCCGTACCGCGGGAGGACGCAGCGCAGCGAGATCTCCTCCGCCCGGAACTCAACCACGGGTCAGTCCCTGGCACCCGTGCGCAGTCAACCGTCAGCAGTTGTCAGCCCTGTACGGGGAGGTTCGGGTGGGTGGCCAGGAAGATCATGTAGGCGATCGCCGCGGTGGCTCCCAGGAGGGACAGCACGCCACCCACTACGGCTCGTGACCTGCTCGCCCGACCGGTCCGTGATGCCCGGTACTCGACGAAGGCCCGCACAAGGCCGCCGATGGCCGCGGGCAGGACGACGTAGCAGACGAGTATCCAGAACGGGCAACAGAACCAGCACGCCAGGGACGCACCGCCGAACCAGAGGGCGAGCGCCGCTTTCTGGGGTCTGTCATCCAGCGCGCCAACAGAACTCATGAGCTGATCCAAACAGAACACGCGGCGGAGCTTCGCAGCGGAGCCCGGCATGAACGCCGCTTCCAGGCCGAGACCTATGTACCGGTGTCTCCACGGATCCTCGTCCGCTGCGGTCCGTCGAACTCCCCCTGTCCGCCGGGCCGGAAAAAGCGCCCTTCCAGGCCGTACGGGGCCATGGAAGGGCGCTCAGATGGTGGTCAGTTGTGGGTGTGGAGGATCTCGTTCAGGCCGTCCCAGACCGCGTTGTTCGGCCGGGCCTCCACGGCGCCGGTGACCGAGTTGCGGCGGAAGAGGATGTTGGAGGCACCGGACAGCTCGCGGGCCTTGACGATCTGGCCGTCGGGCATGGTCACGCGGGTGCCCGCGGTGACGTACAGGCCGGCCTCCACGACGCACTCGTCGCCGAGCGCGATGCCGACGCCCGCCTCGGCACCGATCAGGCAGCGCTCGCCGATGGAGATGATCACGTTGCCGCCGCCGGACAGCGTCCCCATGGTGGAGGCGCCGCCGCCGATGTCGGAGCCGTCGCCGACGACGACGCCCGCGGAGATGCGGCCCTCGACCATGGAGGTGCCCAGGGTGCCGGCGTTGAAGTTCACGAAGCCCTCGTGCATGACCGTGGTGCCCTCGGCGAGGTGGGCGCCGAGGCGTACGCGGTCGGCGTCGGCGATGCGGACGCCCTTCGGCGCGACGTAGTCCGTCATGCGCGGGAACTTGTCGACCGAGGTCACCTGGAGGTGCAGGCCCTCGGCGCGGGCGTTGAGCCGCACCTTGTCGATGTCGTCGACGGCGACCGGGCCGAGCGAGGTCCAGGCGACGTTGGCGAGGAAGCCGAAAATGCCGTCCAGGCTCTGCCCGTGCGGCTTGACCAGACGGTGCGAGAGCAGGTGCAGGCGCAGATAGACGTCGTGCGCGTCGATCGGCTTCTCGTCGAGGGAGGAGATGACCGTGCGCACCGCCACCACTTCGACGTTCCGGCGGGGATCGGGGCCGACGGCGCGCACTGCGCCCTCGCCGAGCAGCCGCTCGGCCTGCTCGGCCGACAGCGACTCGGTGCCGGACGGACCGGGCTCGGCGACCAGTTCGGGCGCCGGGAACCAGGTGTCGAGAACGGTGCCGTCGGCGGCGACGGTGGCGAGCCCGGCGGCCACGGCGCCGGTGGTACGAGGAGCAGTCGTGTCGGTCATGAGGGCAACCTAACGTGGGCGGGCCCGCACGGGCGAACCGGCGGAGAAGCATCTCAGCTGCCGGTCGGCGAACCACCCCAGGCACCGTCCGCGAAGCACCCCAGGCACCCGTCCGCGAACCGCGTCCGTCCGGCACCGGACTCGCGGCCGGGCCCAGCCAGGCCCGGACCGGCCCGGACCGGCCCGGGCTCTCAGGGGATCAGCCGTGCCAGTGCCTCCCGCGCGTACTCCTCGTCGTACTCGCCTCCGGTCAGCAGTACCTGGAGGCAGATGCCGTCCATCAGGGCGAGCAGGGCCCGGGCGGTCACCGGGTCGGTCCGGTTGGCCAGCCGCCGTACCGTCTCCTCGGTCCACTCCGCGGCCACGGGCCGCAGCGCGGGGCGGCGCAGGGCCGCCAGATACAGCTCGTACTCCAGCTCGACGCCCGTGCGCTCGCCGCCCAGCCACTCCCCCAGCACCCGTGCGAGCCCGGCCGCCAGGTCGCCCTCGGTGTCGTCCGGTACGCCGCTGCCGACCAGCACCTCGGCGAATCCCTCGTTGGCCTGCCGCAGGGCCGCGACCAGCAGTTCGTCGAGGGTGGCGAAGTGGTACGTCGTGGAGCCGAGCGGAACGTCCGCCTCGGCCGCGACGGTCCGGTGGCTCAGCCCGGCGATGCCCTTCTCACCGACGACCCGGATCGCCGCGTCGATGATCCGCTGCCGCCGGTCCGGGTCGTGCCGCCGGGCCCTCAGTGCGCGCCGCCCAGGTTCAGGACCACGACGCCGCCGATGATCAGCAGAAGCCCGGTGATCTTCGTCGCGTTCAGCCCCTCTCCGAACAGCAGCAGGCCGAGCACCGCGATGGTCGCGGTGCCGACCCCGGACCAGATCGCGTACGCCGTGCCGATCGACAGGCTCTTCAGCGTCCGGGCGAGCAGGACGAAGGAGACGAGATAGCCGACAGCGGTCAGCAGCGCGGGCCCCGGCCTGCTGAGGCCGTCGCTGTACTTCATCGCGGTCGTGGCGGCCACCTCGGCCGCGATGGCTCCGGAGAGCAGCAGATACCCCATGTGTACGAGCGTACATAGCGGTTCGCGCCGTCCCTTCACCGGGTCGGAAGATCGCCCAACACCCTTTCGTGGAGCCGAATCTGATATGGAGTCAGCGATTGCCTCCGACTGGTCGGTTGCGGTGGAGCCGGGTCCCGTCGGGCTGCCGTCGGAGGGAGAGAAACCGCTCGCTGAAACGGTCCCCGCCGGCTCTCCGGCTCCACTAGTGTTTCAGCCTCGATCACCTCGCCCCCACATCCCCGGCCGCCGCACAGGGCGCCGCTGGAGGAACAGCGCATGCCAGAAACCACCCCCCGGCCACCGCGGCACCCGTCCTGGGAACGCGGCTGGCCCCCCGACCCGTCCCGGGCACCGGGAACCCGAAGACTCTGGCTGGCCGGCGGGCTGGCCGCGGCCACCGTCGTGGCCTGTCTGACGGCGATATCCGTCGACCGCCCGGCCGCTGACGAGTCGTCCGCCCCGGCGCCGGCCGCGGCGCCCACGGACGCCGGCCCCGGACTGCTCTCCTTCGCCTCGCCCTCGTCCGGTACGACGGCTCGGCCGCACGACGGCAGCGGCCCGACGACGGCAACGCCCACCACCGCCACGCCGCGCACACCGGCGCCCGGCGACAGCGCGCGGGCCACCCCGGCCCCCTCGGCCCGCCCGTCCGGGTCCGGTGCCGCGCACGGTGGCTCGTCCGGTGCCGCGCACGGCGGCTCGTCCGGCACATCGGACGACTCCCCGCTCCTGCGGTCCGTCCGCTCGGTGAACTACCCCGACCGCTACTGGCATGTGAGCCGCGGCCTGGTCCAGCTCGATCCCGTCGGATCGCGCGCGGAGCGCCGCGCCGCCACCTTCCGGCTGGTCGACGGCCTGGCCGACGGATCCTGCTCGTCGTTCGCCACGGCCGACGGCACCTATCTGCGCCACCGCGACTTCGTGCTGCGCGCCGAACGCGACGACGGCTCGGCGCTGTTCCGGGAGGACGCCACCTTCTGCCGGCGCCCCGCGGCCCGCTCCGGCGCGGTCGTACTGGAGTCGGTGAACTACCCGGGCCGCTTTCTGCGGCACCGGAACTTCCGGCTCAGGCTGGACCCGTACCAGGACACGGACCTGTACCGCGCGGACTCGGCGTTCCGTCTGGAGGACGGGCTGAGCTGAGCGGCCGGGCCGCACGAAGCGAACGGCGGCACCCCCTTTGGGTGCCGCCGTTCGCTTCCGCGGAAACCGTGCGGATGGGATCAGGCGTGAGCCGGGCGGGACCTCAGACGTTGAATCCGAGCGCCCGCAACTGCTCGCGGCCGTCGTCCGTGATCTTGTCGGGGCCCCATGGGGGCATCCAGACCCAGTTGATCCGCAGTTCGTTGACGAGGCCGTCCGTGGCGGACTTGGCCTGGTCCTCGATGACGTCCGTCAGCGGACAGGCCGCCGACGTCAGGGTCATGTCGACGGTGGCGATATTGGCCTCGTCGACATGGATGCCGTAGATCAGGCCGAGGTTGACGACGTCGATGCCCAGCTCGGGGTCCACCACGTCCATCAGGGCCTCGCGGAGCTCCTCCTCCGAGGCCGGCTTCGTCTCCACGGTGTCGCTCATGCCGTCTTCCTTTCGGCGTCGGCTCCGCCCAGCGCCTGGGCCGTCGCGTCCTTCCACGCCATCCAGCTCAGGAGGGCGCACTTCACCCGGGCCGGGTACTTGGAGACACCGGCGAACGCGACCGCGTCCTCCAGGACGTCCTCCATGGCCTCGTCGGGCTCGATCCGGCCCTTGGACTGCATCAGCTCCAGAAAGGTCTCCTGGATCTTCTGCGCCTCGGCCAGCTCCTTGCCGACGAGGAGGTCGTTCAGCACGGAGGCCGATGCCTGGCTGATGGAGCAGCCCTGGCCCTCGTACGAGACGTCCTCGATCGTCGTTCCGTCGTACTTCACGCGAAGGGTGATCTCGTCACCGCACGTCGGGTTCACATGGTGCACTTCGGCGTCGCCATCCCGCAGACCACGCCCGTGCGGGTTCTTGTAGTGGTCCAGGATGACTTCCTGGTACATGGAATCCAGCTTCATGCGATCGCTCGTCCCGTCAGCCGAAGAAGTTCCGTACATGCTCCAGTCCGTCGACCAGAGCGTCGATCTCGGCCGGCGTGGAGTACAGATAGAACGACGCTCGCGTGGTCGCGGGAATTCCGTAGCGCAGGCAGACGGGGCGCGCGCAGTGGTGCCCGACACGTACCGCGATGCCCAGCTCGTCGAGGACCTGTCCCACGTCGTGCGGATGAATGTCACCGAGCGTGAAGGAGATCGCCGCGCCCCGGTCCTCGGCCGTGGCCGGGCCGATGATCCTCAGGTCCGGGACCTCGCCCAGCCGCTTCACCGCGTACTCGGTGAGCGCGTGCTCATGGGCGAGGACCTTGTCCATGCCGATCGCGTTGAGGTAGTCGATCGCCGCGCCCAGCCCGACCGCCTGCGCGATCGGCGGGGTGCCCGCCTCGAACTTGTGCGGGGCGGGAGCATAGGTGGACGAGTGCATCGACACCGTCTCGATCATCTCGCCGCCGCCGAGGAACGGAGGCAGGTCCTCCAGCAGCTCCTGACGGCCCCACAGCACACCGATGCCGGTCGGGCCGCACATCTTGTGGCCGGTGAAGGCCACGAAGTCGGCCTGCAGCGCCTGCACGTCCAGCGGCATGTGGGGGGCGGCCTGGGAGGCGTCGATGCAGACCAGCGCGCCGACCTCCTGGGCGCGGCGCACTATCGCCTCGACCGGGTTGACCGTGCCCAGGATGTTGGAGACCAGCACAAAGGAGACGATCTTCGTCTTCTCGGTGATGACCTCCTCGATGTCCGAGAGGTCGAGCCGGCCGTCCTCGGTGAGGCCGAACCACTTCAGCTTCGCGCCCGTACGCTGCGACAGCAGCTGCCACGGGACGATGTTGGAGTGGTGCTCCATCTCGGTGATGACGATCTCGGTGTCCTGGTCCACCCGGTAGGGCTCGTCGGCCCAGCCGAGCATGTTCGCCACGAGGTTCAGCGACTCGGAGGCGTTCTTGGTGAAGATCACCTCGTCGCGGCTGGGGGCGTTGACGAACTCCGCGACCTTGTCGCGCGCGCCCTCGTACAGCGCCGTGGCCTCCTCGGCGAGCACATGCACACCGCGGTGGACGTTGGCGTTGTGGCGCTCGTAGTACTCGCTCAGGGCGTCCAGTACCTGGCGCGGTTTCTGCGAGGTCGCCGCGTTGTCCAGGTACACGAGCTTCCTGCCGTCGTGGACCAGCCGGTCCAGGACGGGGAAGTCCTTGCGGATCGCCTCGGTGTCGAGGAGGCCGGGGAGCCCATGGCGGGAAGGTGTCACGCGGATGCGCCACCCTTCACGTATGCCTCGTAGCCCTCGTTCTCCAGCTTGTCCGCCAGCTCCGGGCCGCCGGACTCGGCGATCCGGCCGTCGGCGAACACATGGACGTGGTCGGGCTTGATGTAGCGCAGGATGCGCGTGTAGTGCGTGATCAGCAGGGTGCCGACCTCGCCGGTCTCGCGGACGCGGTTCACGCCCTCCGAGACGATCCGCAGGGCGTCGACGTCCAGCCCCGAGTCGGTCTCGTCGAGAATCGCGATCTTCGGCTTGAGCAGCTCCAGCTGAAGGATCTCGTGGCGCTTCTTCTCGCCGCCGGAGAAGCCCTCGTTGACGTTGCGCTCGGCGAAGGACGGGTCCATGTGGAGCCCTTCCATGGTCTCCTTGACCTCCTTCACCCAGGTGCGCAGTTTGGGTGCCTCGCCACGGATCGCGGTGGCGGAGGAGCGCAGGAAGTTGGAGACCGAGACGCCGGGGACCTCGACCGGGTACTGCATCGCCAGGAACAGGCCCGCGCGGGCGCGCTCGTCGACGGTCATCTCCAGGACGTCCTCGCCGTCGAGCAGGACGGTGCCGCTGGTGATCGTGTACTTGGGGTGGCCCGCGAGCGAGTAGGCGAGGGTCGACTTGCCCGAGCCGTTGGGGCCCATGATGGCGTGCGTCTCGCCCTGCTTCACGGTGAGGTCGACGCCCTTGAGGATCTCCTTCGTGGCGTTGTCTGCCTCGACGGTGACGTGCAGGTCTCGGATTTCAAGCGTTGCCATGGGTGCCTCAGGACTCCTGGGTGAGGGAGACGAGCACGTCGTCCCCTTCGATCTTTACGGGGTATACGGGGACGGGGCGCGTCGCGGGGAGGGCGTCGGGCTTTCCGGAGCGGAGGTCGAAGCGCGAGCCGTGCAGCCAGCACTCGATGTGGCAGTCGTCGACCTCGCCCTCGGAGAGCGAGACGTTGGCGTGCGAGCAGATGTCGTTGATCGCGAACACCTCCCCCTCGGTCCTGACGACCGAGACCGGTGTGCTGTCGATCTCCACCCGCTTCGGGGTGTCCTCCTCCAGCTCGCTCAGCCCGCAGACGCGTACGAAGGCGCTCATGCGACCGACGCCTCCAACTCCTCTTCGATCTTCGCGAGCAGGCGCTCCTCGATGTCGGTGACGCCGATCTGCTGGACCAGTTCGGCGAAGAAGCCGCGCACCACCAGGCGGCGGGCGTCGCGCTCCGGGATGCCGCGGGCCATCAGGTAGAAGAGCTGCTCGTCGTCGAAGCGGCCGGTGGCGGAGGCGTGGCCGGCACCGACGATCTCACCGGTCTCGATCTCCAGGTTCGGCACCGAGTCGACGCGGGCGCCGTCGGTCAGCACCAGGTTCCGGTTCATCTCATAGGTGTCGGTGCCCTCGGCCTTGGCCTCGATCAGCACGTCCCCGATCCACACGGCGTGCGCGTCGTCGCCCTGGAGCGCGCCCTTGTAGGCGACGTTCGACTTGCAGTGCGGGGTGTTGTGGGTGACCAGGAGGCGGTGCTCCTGGTGCTGGCCGGCGTCCGTGAAGTACAGGCCGTACAGCTCGGCCTCGCCGCCGGGGCCCGTGTAGCTGACGCGCGGGTGCAGGCGTACGACGTCGCCGCCGAAGGTGACGACGACCGACTTGAAGGAGGCGTCCCGGCCTACGAGGGCGTTGTGCTGCGACACATGCACGGCCTTGTCGTCCCAGTCCTGGACGGAGACGACGGTCAGCTTGGCGCCGTCGCCGAGGATGTAGTCGACGTTGCCGGCGAGCACCGCGTCGCCGGTGTGGTCGATGACGACGACGGCCTCCGCGAAGGCGCCCAGCTCGATGATCTGCTGGCCGAAGGCGGTGCCGCCCTCGCCGCGCACGGCGATGCGGATCGGCTCGGTGAGGACGGTCTCCTTGGGGACGGTCACCACCGAGGCCTTCTCGAAGGCGGAGTACGCCTGGGCGGCGACGCGGTCCACCGGGGTGCCCGCGCGGCCGACCCGCGCGTCGTCGCGGCCGACGGTCTCGACGGTGACGCCCTCGGGGGCATCGACGTCCACCCGCACACCGTCGCCGGTGGCGACCGCGCTGCCGTCGTGCAGGCCGCGCAGCCGCTCCAGCGGGGTGAAGCGCCACTCCTCCTCGCGGCCGTGCGGCACCGGGAAGTCCGCCACGTCGAAGGAGGGCGGCGCGCTCATGCGTGTCGCGACGGTCGACTCGGCGGCCACCGCGATCTGGCCGGAGGTGGTGGAGCCCACCGGGATTGTCTGGGCCTCAGCCATGGCTGTCGTATTGCTCGCTTTCTTGCGTAGGGCTTGACGGGGACTGCGGGCCGGCGGCTCAGCCGACCGCGCCCTCCATCTGCAGCTCGATCAGCCGGTTGAGTTCCAGCGCGTACTCCATGGGCAGTTCCTTGGCGATCGGCTCGACGAAGCCGCGCACGATCATCGCCATCGCCTCGAACTCGGACAGGCCGCGGCTCATCAGGTAGAACAGCTGGTCCTCGGAGACCTTGGAGACGGTCGCCTCGTGGCCCATGGACACGTCGTCCTCACGGACGTCGACGTACGGGTACGTGTCGGACCGGGAGATGGTGTCCACCAGCAGGGCGTCGCAGAGCACGTTCGACTTGGCGCCCGGGGCGCCCTCGCCGATCTCGATGAGACCGCGGTAGGAGGTGCGGCCGCCGCCGCGCGCCACCGACTTGGAGACGATGTTGGACGACGTGTTCGGCGCCATGTGGACCATCTTGGCGCCCGCGTCCTGGTGCTGCCCCTCGCCCGCGAAGGCGATGGACAGGGTCTCGCCCTTGGCGTGCTCGCCCATCAGGTAGACGGCCGGGTACTTCATCGTCACCTTGGAGCCGATGTTGCCGTCGATCCACTCCATGGTCGCGCCCTCGTAGGCCACGGCACGCTTGGTGACCAGGTTGTAGACGTTGTTCGACCAGTTCTGGATGGTGGTGTAGCGACAGCGGGCGTTCTTCTTGACGATGATCTCGACGACCGCGGAGTGCAGCGAGTCCGACTTGTAGATCGGTGCCGTGCAGCCCTCGACGTAGTGCACGTAGGCGCCCTCGTCGACGATGATCAGGGTCCGCTCGAACTGGCCCATGTTCTCCGTGTTGATGCGGAAGTAGGCCTGGAGCGGGATCTCCACGTGCACGCCCGGCGGGACGTAGATGAAGGAGCCGCCGGACCACACGGCGGTGTTCAGCGAGGCGAACTTGTTGTCACCGGCGGGGATGACGGTCCCGAAGTACTCCTTGAACAGCTCCGGGTGCTCCTTCAGCGCGGTGTCGGTGTCGAGGAAGATGACGCCCTGCTCCTCCAGGTCCTCGCGGATCTGGTGGTAGACGACCTCCGACTCGTACTGCGCGGCGACACCGGCCACGAGGCGCTGCTTCTCCGCCTCGGGGATGCCGAGCTTGTCGTATGTGTTCCTGATGTCCTCGGGCAGGTCCTCCCAGGACTCCGCCTGCTTCTCCGTGGACCGCACGAAGTACTTGATGTTGTCGAAGTCGATGCCCGACAGGTCCGAGCCCCAGTTCGGCATGGGCTTCTTCTCGAAGAGCCGCAGGCCCTTGAGGCGCAGCTTGGTCATCCACTCCGGCTCGGACTTCTTCGCCGAGATGTCCCGGACGACCTCTTCGTTCAGACCGCGCTTCGCCGCGGCACCGGCCTCGTCGGAGTCGGCCCAGCCGTATTCGTACGTGCCCAGGCCCTCGAGTTCGGGGTGAGCAGTCTCCGTGGGGAGAGTCATGCGGGGTTCCTCCCGGCCGTGCTTGCAGATGCGTCAGTGGAAATCTTGGGGATGAACGTCGTACAGACGCCGTCGCCGTGGGCGATGGTCGCCAGCCGCTGGACGTGTGTTCCGAGCAGTTCGGCGAAGATCTCCGTCTCCGCCTCGCACAGCTGCGGGAACTGCTCGGCGACATGGGCGACCGGGCAGTGGTGCTGGCACAGCTGCTCGCCGACCGGTGCGCTGCGCGCCGTAGCAGCGTACCCGTCGACGCTCAGGGCCTTGGCCAGGGCTTCGGCGCGTTTGTCGGGCGTGGCGGCCTCGATCGCCTTGCGGTAGGCGCTCGCCTGGGCGGCGATCCGGGCGCGGGCGAAGGCGGCGACCGCCTCCGGGCCGCCCTCCCGGTCCGCGATCCAGCGCAGCGCGTCCTCGGCGAGCTTGTCGTACGACTGGTCGAAGGCGTCACGGCCGCAGTCGGTGAGCGCGAAGACCTTGGCCGGGCGGCCACGGGTCCGCGCCCCGTACACCCGCTGCTCGCGCGCCTCGACGACGTCGTCGGCGGCCAGGGCGTCCAGGTGCCGGCGCACGGCGGCGTGGGTGAGTCCCAGCCGTCCCGCCAGCTCGGCGACGGTCGACGGGCCGTGGTCCAGGATGGACCGCGCGACCCGGTTGCGCGTGGAGCGATCCGAGCGCACACCGGCCGCGAACTCCTCCTGGGGGGTACCCCGGGGGGTCTCCCGAGCCTCGCCGACGTTTTTCACAACGCCATTGTTGCGTAATTCCTCAGAGCCTGACAAGCCGCGTCCCGCCGAGCGGACGGTGCCCTGGGTCACTTAGGCATACCTAATCCGACCTGCGGAAACGATCTTTGATCGATCGTCGCCCGGCCAATTCGATGGCGGCGCGGCACCGGGTCCGGCAGACTCCCGGGCCATGCGCGACCCCACGAACGGCCCGCTTGTCACCCGCGACGCCGTCTTTGCCCGGCTGCGCGCGCTCGGCGTCGAACCCGGCGAGATCCTGCTGGCGCACTCCTCGCTCAGCTCCCTGGGCTGGGTGTGCGGCGGCGCCGTCGCGGTGGTCCAGGGGCTGCTCGACGCCCTCGGCCCGGACGGCACCCTCGTGGTGCCCGCCCAGTCCGGCGACCTGTCCGATCCGGCCCTGTGGCGCAGCCCGCCGGTACCCGAGGAGTGGTGGGAGACCATTCGGGTCACGATGCCCCGCTACGACCCGCGCACCACGCCCACCCGCGGGGTCGGTGTGGTCCCGGAGACCGTACGGACCTGGCCGGGCGCCCTGCGCAGCGCGCACCCGCAGACGTCCTTCGCCGCGCTCGGCCCGCACGCCGCCGAGATCGTCGCCGAACACGCCCCGGACTGCCGGCTGGGCGAGCGAAGTCCGCTGGCCCGACTGGAAAAGCTGGGCGCGCGGGTGCTGCTGCTCGGCGCGGGCTACGCCAGCTGCACCGCCTTCCACCTGGCCGAGTACCGTATCCCGGCCCCGCTGGTCGAGGTGGGCCGCCCCGGCCCCGACGGCTGGGAGCGGGTCACCGAGGTGTCGATCAGCTCGGAACGTTTCGACGAGCTGGGCCACGACTTCGAACGGGACCGACCCGTGCTGCGGGGCACGGTGGGCGCAGCCGACGCTCGGCTGTTCCCGCTGGCGGACGCCGTGGCGTACGCCGAACGGTGGCTGGCGGTGCACCGGCCCCGCGAGGACGAGTTCCCGCACCCGCCGGTCTGAGAGCCGGGCGGCGTCCCTAGACTCTGGAGCCATGCGAAGTGAGCCCGCCCGCCCGTCTCCCGACCACCACCCCTCGGGGAGACGCTTCGTGTCGCACCCGGTCATCGAGGTCCAGGCCCTGGTGAAGCGGTACGGCACGAAGACCGCGGTGAACGGCCTCGACCTGGTGGCCGGGGCGGGCGTGACCGCCGTGCTCGGCCCCAACGGGGCGGGCAAGACGACCACGGTCGAGATGTGCGAGGGATACCGGAGGCCGGACGCCGGCACGGTGCGCGTCCTCGGCCTCGACCCGGTGCGGGACTCCGCCGCGCTGCGCCCCCGCATCGGCGTGATGCTCCAGTCCGGCGGGGTGTACTCGGGCGCCCGGGCCGACGAGATGCTGCGCCATGTGGCGGCGCTGCACGCCCGTCCGCTGGACGTGGACGCGCTCATCGAACGGCTCGGGCTCGGCGGCTGCGGGCGCACCGCCTACCGGCGGCTGTCGGGTGGACAGCAGCAGCGGCTCGCGCTCGCCATGGCCGTCGTGGGACGCCCGGAGCTGGTCTTCCTGGACGAGCCGACGGCCGGGCTGGACCCGCAGGCCCGCCACGCCACCTGGGACCTGGTCGGCGACCTGCGCGCCGACGGTGTCTCCGTGATCCTCACCACACACCACATGGAGGAGGCCGAGCGGCTCGCCGACCACGTCGCCGTCATCGACGACGGTCGGGTCATCGCCCAGGGCTCCCCCGACGAGCTGTGCCGCGGCGGCGCCGAGAACACGCTGCGCTTCACCGGCCGGCCGGGCCTCGACGTGGGTTCCCTGCTGAAGGCGCTCCCGGCGGACTGCGCCGCCGCCGAGCTGACGCCGGGCTCCTACCGGGTCGTCGGCAAGGTCGATCCGCAGCTGCTGGCGACGGTGACCTCGTGGTGCGCCCAGCACGGTGTGATGCCGGAGCGGATCTCCGTCGAACGGCACACCCTCGAAGACGTCTTCCTGGAACTGACGGGCAAGGAGCTGCGCTCGTGACCACCGTGGGCACCTACACCCCCGCGCCCGGCGCGGCGCCCCTGCCCCGCATGATCGCGGCCCAGGCGGCGTTCGAGACCCGGCTGCTGCTGCGCAACGGCGAGCAGCTGCTGCTGACGGTCGTGATCCCGACGCTGCTGCTGGTGCTGTTCAGCTCGGTGGACATCGTGGACACCGGCGCGGGCAGGGCGGTGGACTTCCTCACGCCCGGCATCCTGGCGCTCGCCGTGATGTCGACGGCGTTCACCGGCCAGGCCATCGCCACCGGCTTCGAGCGGCGCTACGGCGTGCTGAAGCGGCTGGCGTCCTCGCCTCTGCCGCGCTGGGGACTGATGACCGCGAAGACCGCGTCCGTACTGGTCACGGAGGTCCTCCAGGTGGTGCTGCTGACGGCGATCGCCTTCGCGCTGGGCTGGTCGCCGCACGGCGGGGCCGGCACCGTGGCCGCCGTGCTGCTTCTGCTCGTGCTGGGCACGGCCGCCTTCTCGGGCCTCGGGCTGCTGATGGCGGGCACGCTGAAGGCGGAGGCGACGCTGGCCGCCGCCAATCTGGTCTTCCTGCTGCTGCTCGTCGGCGGCGGCGTGATCGTCCCGCTGGACAAGTTCCCCTCCGGTGTCCAGGACGTGCTCGCGCTGCTGCCCGTCACGGCCCTGTCGGACGGGCTGCGGGACGTGCTCCAGCACGGGGCAGGGATGCCATGGGGCGACCTGGGGATCCTGGCCGGCTGGGCGGTCGTGGGGCTGGCCGCGGCCGGGCGGTTCTTCCGCTGGGAGTGACGGCTCGGCCCGGTCCGCGGGTACGCCGTGAGGGCGACGCCGGCCCGGCTCCACGGCGCCGCCGGACGGCCGGAGGGCGACCCTCGTGAACGCGTGCACAAGCGGCGCCCTACCATGGTGCGCGTGCCAAAGCTGACCCGCGCCGATGCCGCAGCGGCCGTGCGCAACCCGCTCGCCTTCATCGCCGAACGCTGGACCCCGAGCCCCCGGACGGTCCAGCGGGCGGCTCTCATCGCCCTCGTCATGTCGGTGGTCATCGTCGTCACCGGCGGTGCCGTCCGGCTGACCGGCTCGGGCCTCGGCTGCCCGACCTGGCCCACCTGCACCGACGACTCGCTGACCACCACCCGGGCCATGGGCCCGCACGGGGTCATCGAGTTCGGCAACCGCATGCTCACCTATGTGCTGTGCGCGGCCGTGGGCTGGGCGATCATCGCCGCCCGCGCGCAGAAGCCATGGCGGCGCGGCCTGACCCGGCTTGGCTGGGCGCAGTTCTGGGTGGTCATGGGCAACGCGGTGCTCGGCGGCATCGTCGTCCTGGTCGGGCTGAACCCGTACACGGTCGCGGCCCACTTCCTGCTGTCCACCGCGCTCATCGCCGTCGCCACCGTCATGTGGCAGCGCAGCCGCGAGGGCGACGGACCGCCGCGCCCGCTGGTCGGCAAGGCCGTGCAGCAGCTGGTGCGGGTCCTGGTGACCGCGTCCGTCCTGCTGATCGCCGTCGGCACGGTGGTGACCGGGGCGGGACCGCACGCGGGCGACTCCAGCGAGGTCGAACGGATCCCGATCGACTGGGAGAACATCACCGAACTGCACGCCGTGCTCGCCTGGATCGTGGTGACGCTGACCTTCGCCCTGTGGTTCGTCCTCAAGGCGGTCGACGCGCCCAAAGGTCCGCTGGACCGCACGCGCGAGCTGTTCATCGTGCTGCTGTGCCAGGGCGCGATCGGCTACGTCCAGTACCTCACGCATCTCCCCGAGGTCCTGGTGGGCGCGCACATGCTGGGCTCCTGCGTGATGTGGATCTGGGTGCTGCGCGTGCTGCTGTCCCTGCGGGAGCGCCCCGAGGCGACGGCCACACTGCCGGGCCCCTCCCTGGAAACACCGATCGCCACCCGCGCGTGAACGTGAGCGTCAGGCAACGGCACGCGCGCTGAGCCCGCGCCGAACCTGCATGGGCAAGCGCCACACGGGCGCACCGTGGGCGGGTGTGGTAAGCGCAGGTGTGGGCGGGCACGCCACAGGAACATGCGGGGGCGGGCGTCAAAGGTCCACACATGGGCGAGCGCCACAGGCACATGCGTGGGCGTATGGCAGGCGCACGTGTGGGCGGGTACTACGGGCGTGGGTGTGCGGGGCCTCAGTCCCCCAGGCCGTAGACCCGGACCGCGTTCTCCGTCGCGATCAGGCCGGCCACCCGTTGCGCGTCCCCCAGCGACCAGGCGCCCTCGGCGACCCACATGCCCAGCACCCGCCCGAGCGCCTCGCGGAACAGGCTGGCGCCCACGACATGCAGTTCGGGCAGCCCGTGTGCGCCGCTGGAGAAGAGGATCTTGCCGAACGGGGCCAGTTCCAGGATCTCCGCGAGGACACCGGCCGCGCGGACGCCGGTGCGCACCAGCGCGGCACCGGAGTCGGCGTACACATGGGGGAAGACCCCGGCCAGATGGGCGGCCTGCCGGTGGTACGGGTAGCCGTGCAGCAGCACCAGGTCCGTACCGAGGCCCGCGGTGGCCCGTACGAAGTCGGTCAGCAGCACCGGGTCGGTACGGTCGATGCGCGAGCGCGGCTCGCCGAGCCCGGCGTGCAACTGGAGCGGCAGGCCGGAGGCGACCGCGATCCACAGCACATGGCGCAGCAGCACCGGATCGTCGAGTTCGCCGCCGACCCGGCGCTCGGCCAGCCAGCGTCCCGCGGCGCCGCGTACCTCGCCGGCCCCGGGTGGCTCCGGTGCGAGCGCCAGCCCGTGCCGCACCCCCGCGACGGAAGTGAAGGCGACGGCGTTCGCGGCGGCCCCGTGCACCGATTCGGCGAGGTTGGCGAGGAAGGACTCGACGGTGCCCGAGGTGTCGGCGACCTGCTCGGCGAGGAGTTCCAGGCGCACGATCTCGCGGGCCTCGGCGGCACCGGCGGACGCCATCTCGTCGGGGCCCGTGAGGTCGCCGGCCAGTCCCGTGTCGACGAGGTAGGTGGTGATGCCGCTGCCCCGCAGCAGCCTGCGGCCCGCCTCCAGCACGCCGAGTTCACGGCGCCGGGCGAGATAGCTCGCCGGCGGGCAGTGCGGTTCGAGGCCGAGCAGCGGGGGGCACCAGCGGCGCACGGCGAAGCCGGTCTGAGTGTCGAAGAGCGTGGTGCCCGGGGCGGGCGGCCCCTCGGTGCGGGCGAGCTGGGCCTCGAAGGTGCCGAGGCCCAGCTCGGTGCGGAGCACTCCGTGGCAGTACTGGTCCACCAGGGACGGCGTGTCGATCATCCGGGCTCCCCGTGTGGACGGTGTGCGTGCCTACCGTCTTAACGGGTGAACCGGGGATGAGGTCGCGGCTCGGCTCGGGAGCGTGCATCGTCCGGCGGCCACGGGCTGCCCCGGGGCTGATCGCGGGCCCCCGCCGCCCTTGAGGGGCCCAGGTCAGCCCCCGATCTGGATGCCCGCCATCCGCTTCCACTCGTAGGCGCCCGTCCTCACCTTCGCCGCGAACTCGCCGTCGAAGGACTCGTGGGCCGTGATGCCGGACTTCGCCACCGCCCGTTCGGCGATCTCGTACGTCGGGGCCACCAGGTCGCCCCAGCCGCCGTCCTCGCCCACGAGCACGATCCGGGCACCGCGTTCGCCGAGGTAGGCCACCTGGCCCTCGGCGCCGCCGTGGGCCTTGGCGAAGGCGCCGATCCGCTGGGCGAGCCGCGCCGCCGTGCGCTCGGTCTTCTGGTCAACCCGCTGTGTGTCTGCCATGGCCAGGATGCTATTCACGAGTGGACCGGCTGGCGAGAGCAGCGCCCTGTGACCTGTGCCGAAGGAAGGTGCCCCGGGCCGGCGCGGTCAGCGCAGGAAGGGGTCCACCGCAACCGCCACGAACAGCAGTGACACATAGGTGATCGACCAGTGGAACAGGCGCATCTCCTTGAGCTTCGCGCCCGTCACCTCGGCCTTCGCCCGATGCTGCAGCGCGTGCGCCTCCCACAGCCACCAGCCGCCCGCCACCAGGGCGACCAGCATGTAGAACCAGCCCGTGTATCCGAGGGGGGTGAGGAGCAGCGAGACGCCGACCATCACCCAGCTGTAGAGGACGATCTGCCTGGCGACCACCTTGTTGGAGGCGACCACGGGCAGCATCGGCACGCCCACGCGCGCGTAGTCGTCCTTGACCTTCATGGACAGCGGCCAGTAGTGGGGCGGCGTCCAGAAGAACATCACGAGGAAGAGGACGACCGGCGCCCAGGACATCGAGTTGGTGACGGACGACCAGCCGATGAGCACCGGCATACAGCCGGCGATGCCGCCCCAGACGATGTTCTGCGACGTGCGCCGCTTGAGGATCATCGTGTAGACGACGACATAGAAGAAGAGCGCTCCGAGTGACAGCCAGGCCGACAGCCAGTTGACGGTCAGCCCGAACAGCAGCGTCGAGACGACCGCCAGCGTGATGCCGAACGCGAGGCATTCCCGGGGGCTCACCATGCCGGTGACCACCGGGCGCTGCGAGGTGCGGTCCATGAGCGCGTCGATGTCGCGGTCGATGTACATGTTCAGCGCGTTGGCGCCGCCCGCGGAGAGGTAGCCGCCGAGGCAGGTGAGCAGGACCAGACCGAGGTCCGGCACTCCCTGCTGTGCCAGGAACATCACCGGAACGGTGGTGATCAGCAGCAGCTCGATGATCCGCGGCTTGGTCAGCGCCACAAAGGCCCTGACACGGGCCCCGAACGGCCGGCGGACCGGGCTCTGGCTCGCACCGATTACCCCCGCTGGACGGGATTCGACGGCCGTCACGCACACCCCTGACAGAGACATCCCAGCAAGCCTCCCCCCGTGAAGTCCCGGTAAAGGCTCGCGCGTACCACGCCACTGTAGACGTTGCCCACACCTCGGCCTTCGCGGGGGTCGGATCGTGTTTGCCGGGCTTGGCCGACGTGCGGACGGGGACTCGATTGAGCAGTCAGATGAGCGGGTCCGTATTCAGTTGCCGAATGTCGTACAACCCGGCCGGGAGGCGGATCCTGGCGAGTCCCGGCAGTCTGGAATGTGGGGAGAAAGCGCACGTACTTACAGGGGTAGGCTCGACAACGGCCGGTGGGCGCCCAGTGCACCGGCATTCGACATGTGGAGAGGAGCCCTGACTCAGGGTGAGCACCAAGCCGACCACTACAGACCTCGACTGGACCGAGTTGGACCAGCGGGCGGTGGACACCGCGCGCGTCCTGGCAGCCGATGCCGTACAGAAGGTCGGCAACGGCCATCCCGGTACGGCGATGAGCCTGGCACCGGCCGCCTACACCCTCTTCCAGAAGGTGATGCGGCACGACCCCGCCGACCCCGACTGGATCGCCCGCGACCGCTTCGTCCTGTCCGCCGGCCACTCCTCCCTGACCCTCTACACCCAGCTCTACCTCGCCGGCTTCGGACTCGAGCTCACCGACCTCGAAGCCTTCCGCACCTACGACTCCGCCACCCCCGGTCACCCCGAGTACGGCCACACCAAGGGCGTGGAGACCACCACCGGCCCCCTCGGTCAGGGCGTCGCCAACGCCGTCGGCATGGCCATGGCCGCCCGCTACGAACGCGGCCTGTACGACCCCGACACCCCCCACGGCGCCTCCCCCTTCGACCACCACATCTTCTGCATCGCCGGCGACGGCTGCCTCCAGGAAGGCGTCTCCGCCGAAGCCTCCTCCTTGGCCGGCCACCAGCGCCTCGGCAACCTCATCCTCCTGTGGGACGACAACCACATCTCCATCGAAGGCGACACCGCGACCGCCGTCTCCGAGGACACCGTCAAGCGCTACGAGGCCTACGGCTGGCACGTCCAGCGCATCGCCCCCAAACCGGACGGCGACCTCGACCCCCACGCCCTCTACAACGCCATCGAAGCCGCCAAGCAGGTCACGGACAAGCCGTCGTTCATCGCGATGCGCTCGATCATCGCCTGGCCCGCCCCCCACGCCCAGAACACCGAAGCCGCCCACGGCTCCGCCCTCGGCGACGAGGAGGTCGCCGCGACCAAGCGCGTCCTCGGCTTCGACCCCGAGCAGCACTTCGCCGTCGCCGACGACGTCCTCGCCCACACCCGCCAGGCCCTCGAACGCGGCCACACCGCCCGCGCCGCCTGGGAGAAGACCTTCCAGGAGTGGCGCACCAACCAGCCCGAACGGGCCGCCGAGTACGACCGGATCACCTCCGGCGCCCTCCCGGCCGGCTGGCAGGACGCCCTGCCCGTCTTCGAACCCGGCAAGGCCATCGCCACCCGCGCCGCCTCCGGCAAGACCCTCCAGGCCCTCGGCCCCATCGTCCCCGAACTGTGGGGCGGCTCCGCCGACCTCGCCGGCTCCAACAACACCACCATCGACAAGGACAGCTCCTTCCTCCCGAAGGACAACCCGCTGCCCAGCGCCACCCCGTACGGCCGCACCGTCCACTTCGGCATCCGTGAATTCTCGATGGCCGCCGAGATGAACGGCATCACCCTGCACGGCCACACCCGCGTCTACGGCGGCACCTTCCTGGTGTTCTCCGACTACATGCGCAACGCCGTACGCCTGTCCGCCCTCATGCACCTGCCCGTCACCTATGTGTGGACGCATGACTCCATCGGCCTGGGCGAGGACGGTCCCACCCACCAGCCCGTCGAACACCTCGCCTCGCTGCGCGCGATCCCGGGCCTGAACGTGGTGCGTCCGGCGGACGCCAACGAGACCGTGATCGCCTGGCGCGAGGTCCTCGCCCGCCACACCAAGGAATACGGCAAGGGCGCCCCGCACGGTCTCGCCCTGACCCGCCAGGGCGTACCCGTCTACGAGCCCAACGAGGGCGCCGCGCGCGGCGGTTACGTACTGTTCGACGCCGAAGGCGGTGAACCGCAGGTCATCCTGATCGCCACCGGCTCCGAGGTGCACCTCGCCGTCGAGGCCCGCACCCAGCTGCAGGCCGAAGGCGTCCCCACCCGGGTGGTGTCGATGCCCTGCGTGGAGTGGTTCGAGGAACAGGACCGGGCCTACCGCGACAGCGTGCTGCCCCCCACCGTCCGGGCACGCGTGGCGGTGGAGGCCGGTATCGCCCTGACCTGGTACCGCTACGTCGGCGACGCCGGACGCATCGTCTCCCTCGAACACTTCGGAGCCTCCGCCGACGGCAAGGTCCTCTTCCGCACCTACGGCTTCACGCCCGAGAACATCGCCGCCAAGGCCCGGGAATCCCTCGCCGACGCACAGCGCTGACGCTGATACACGACACGTAGGAGATGCAATTTCCATGACAGACGCACTGAAGCGCCTCTCCGAGGAAGGCGTCGCGATCTGGCTGGACGACCTGTCGCGCAAGCGGATCACGTCCGGCAACCTCGCCGAGCTGATCGACCAGCAGCACGTCGTGGGCGTCACCACCAACCCGACGATCTTCCAGAAGGCCATCAGCAGCGGTGACGGCTATGAGCAGCAGCTCAAGGACCTCGCCGCCCGCAAGGTCACCGTCGAGGAAGCGGTCCGCATGATCACCACGGCGGACGTCCGGGACGCCGCCGACATCCTGCGGCCCGTGTTCGACGCGACCGACGGCCAGGACGGCCGGGTCTCCATCGAGGTCGATCCGCGGCTGGCCCACAACACCGCGGCGACCGTCGCCGAGGCCAAGCAGCTCGCCTGGCTCGTCGACCGCCCCAACACCCTCATCAAGATCCCCGCCACCAAGGCGGGGCTGCCCGCGATCACCGAGGTCATCGGCCTCGGCATCAGCGTCAACGTCACGCTGATCTTCTCCCTCGAGCGCTACCGCGAGGTCATGAACGCCTACCTCGCCGGCCTGGAGAAGGCCAAGGAGCGCGGTCTGGACCTGTCGCTGATCCGTTCCGTCGCCTCGTTCTTCGTCTCCCGGGTGGACACCGAGATCGACCAGCGGATCGACGCCCTGGGCAGCCCGGAGGCCAAGGCCGCGCGCGGCAAGGCCGCCGTCGCCAACGCGCGCCTCGCCTACCAGGCGTACGAGGAGGTGTTCTCCTCCGAGCGGTGGAGCGCGCTGGAGAACGCGGGCGCGCACCGGCAGCGTCCGCTGTGGGCGTCGACCGGGGTGAAGGACCCGGCGTACAAGCCGACCCTGTACGTCGACGACCTGGTGGCGCCGAACACGGTGAACACCATGCCGGAGGCCACCCTGCGGGCCACCGAGGAGCACGGCGAGATCACCGGTAACACCATCGCCGGCACGTACGAGCAGGCCCGCGCGGACCTCGACGCCGTCGAGAAGCTCGGGATCCGGTACGACGACGTGGTCCAGGTCCTGGAGGACGAGGGCGTCGAGAAGTTCGCGGCGTCCTGGAACGACCTGCTGAAGTCGACCGAGGCGGTGCTTGACCGCCTCGCCCCCTCGGAGGGCTGACATCTTGTCCCCCTTTTCCGGCTTGCCCGGTTCCGGAGCGAATCCGCTCCGTGACCCCGCGGACCGACGGCTCCCGCGTATCGCGGGGCCGTCGGGCCTGGTCATCTTTGGCGTCACGGGCGATTTGTCACGTAAAAAGCTGATGCCCGCCGTGTACGACCTCGCCAACCGGGGTCTGCTGCCGCCGGGCTTCTCCCTCGTCGGCTTCGCCCGCCGCGAGTGGCAGAACGAGGACTTCGCGCAGGAGGTCCACGACTCCGTCAAGCAGCATGCGCGGACGCCGTTCCGCGAGGAGGTCTGGCAGCAGCTCATCCAGGGGATGCGCTTCGTCCAGGGCACCTTCGACGATGACGACGCGTTCGAGCGGCTGCGCTCGACCATCGAGGAGCTGGACAAGGCGCAGGGCACGGGCGGCAACTTCGCGTTCTACCTGTCCGTGCCGCCGAGCGCCTTCCCGGTGGTCATCCAGCAGCTGAAGAAGCACAGACTGGCCGACCAGACGGGCGGCTCCTGGCGGCGCGCGGTCATCGAGAAGCCGTTCGGCCACGATCTGAAGTCGGCCGAGGAGCTGAACAAGGTCGTGCACGAGGTGTTCGAACCGGACCAGGTGTTCCGGATCGACCACTACCTGGGCAAGGAAACGGTCCAGAACATCCTGGCGCTGCGCTTCGCCAACACGATGTTCGAGCCGGTCTGGAACCGGTCCTTCGTGGACCATGTGCAGATCACCATGGCCGAGGACATCGGCATCGGCGGCCGGGCGGGCTACTACGACGGGATCGGCGCCGCCCGTGACGTCATCCAGAACCATCTGCTGCAGTTGCTGGCGCTCACCGCCATGGAGGAGCCGGCCTCCTTCGACGCGGACGCGCTGGCCGCGGAGAAGACCAAGGTGCTGGGTGCGGTCCGGGTGCCGAAGGACCTGGGCCGGCACACCGTCCGCGGGCAGTACGCGGCGGGCTGGCAGGGCGGCGAGAAGGTCATCGGCTATCTCCAGGAGGACGGCATCGACGCCAAGTCGAAGACCGACACCTTCGCCGCGATCAAGGTCGGGATCGACAACCGCCGCTGGGCGGGGGTCCCCTTCTATCTGCGCACCGGCAAGCGGCTCGGCCGCCGGGTCACCGAGATCGCGGTGGTCTTCCAGCGGGCCCCGCACTCGCCCTTCGACCACACCGCGACCGAGGAACTGGGCCAGAACGCGGTCGTCATCCGCGTCCAGCCCGACGAGGGCATCACGGTCCGGTTCGGCTCGAAGGTGCCGGGCACCTCGATGGAGATCCGGGACGTGTCCATGGACTTCGCCTACGGCGAGTCGTTCACGGAGTCCAGCCCGGAGGCGTACGAACGGCTCATCCTGGACGTGCTGCTCGGCGACGCCAACCTCTTCCCGCGCACGGAGGAGGTCGAGCTGTCCTGGAAGATCCTCGACCCGATCGAGGAGTACTGGGACAGGCACGGCAAGCCCGCGCAGTACCCGTCGGGCACATGGGGTCCCACGGAGGCCGACGAGATGCTCGCACAAGACGGACGGAGCTGGCGCCGGCCATGAAGATAGACCTCACGGACACCACGGCCAGCAAGGTCAACAAGGCGTTGGTGCAGGGCCGCCGCGCGATCGGCACGCCCGCCGTGGGCATGGTGCTGACCCTGGTCATCGTCACCGACGAGGAGAACGCCTACGACGCGTTGAAGGCCGCCGGGGACGCCTCGCACGAGCATCCCTCGCGCACCCTGGTCGTCATCAAGCGCGTCTCCCGCTCCCCGCGCGACCGCACCACCTCGCGGCTGGACGCCGAGGTGCGGGTGGGCGCGGACGCCGGCACCGGCGAGACGGTGGTGCTGCGGCTGTACGGCGAGGTCGCCGACCACGCCGACTCCGTGGTGCTGCCGCTGCTGCTGCCGGACGCCCCGGTCGTCGTCTGGTGGCCGGTGAACGCGCCGCTCGATCCGGCCAGGGACCCGCTGGGCGCCCTCGCGCAGCGCAGGGTCACCGACACCTACGCGTCCGAGCAGCCGGTGCGGGAGCTGTCCGCCCGCGCGGACACCTACACGCCCGGCGACACCGATCTGTCCTGGACCCGGATCACGCCCTGGCGCTCGATGCTGGCCGCGGCCCTGGACCAGGTGGTGTGCGAGGTCGAGGGCGTCGAGGTGGAGGGCGAGGAGTTCAACCCGAGCTGTGAGCTGCTGGCGATGTGGCTCGCGGACCGGCTGGACATCCCCGTCAGGCGGTCGCTGTCGTCCGGACCGGGGCTGACCGCGGTCCGGCTGGACACCGACTGCGGCCCGATCGCCCTGGACCGTGCGGACGGCTCGCTGGCCACGCTGTCCATCCAGGGGCAGCCGGACCGTGCCGTGGCGCTCAAGCGGCGCGAGACGTCCGAGCTGATCGCCGAGGAGTTGCGGCGGCTCGACCCGGACGACACCTACGCGTCGGCGCTGCGCTACGGCGTGGAGCGGCTGATCGGCTCGCCCGCCGCGGAGGCCGGGCCGGTCACGGCGGGCGCCGTGGCGGCCGAGGCCGAGGCCGCGCCCGCGCCCGCGAAGAAGGCGGCGCGGAAGGCCCCTGCGAAGAAGGCGGCGGCGAAGTGAGCACCCCGCAGCTGGTCGTGCACCGCGACAAGGAGCTGATGGCCCAGGCCGCGGCGGCCCGCCTGATCACCAAGGTCGTGGACGCGCAGGCCTCGCGCGGCTCCGCGTCCGTGGTGCTGACCGGCGGCCGCAACGGCAACGGCCTGCTGGCCGCGCTGGCGGCGGCGCCCGCCCGGGACGCCGTCGACTGGGCCCGGCTGGATGTGTGGTGGGGCGACGAGCGGTTCCTGCCCGAGGGCGACCCGGAACGCAATGTCACCCAGGCCCGTGAGGCACTGCTGGACGCCGTGCCGCTGGACCCCGGGCGCGTGCACCCCATGCCCGCGTCGGGCGGCCGGTACGGCAGCGACGTGGACGCGGCGGCGGACGCGTACGCGGCGGAGCTGGCCCGGGCCGCGGGCCCCGAGAACCATGGGGCCGTGCCCACCTTCGACGTGCTGATGCTGGGCGTCGGCCCGGACACCCATGTGGCCTCGCTGTTCCCGGAGCTGCCTGCGGTGCGGGAGACCGAGCGCACGGTGGTCGGCGTGCACGGCGCTCCCAAGCCGCCGCCGATCCGGGTCTCTTTGACGCTCCCGGCGATCCGGGCGGCCCGTGAGGTGTGGCTGCTCGCGGCCGGCGAGGACAAGGCGGAGGCCGCGCAGATCGCGCTGTCCGGCGCGGGCGAGATCCAGGCACCGGCGGCGGGCGCGTACGGCAGGCAGCGCACCCTGTGGCTGCTGGACGCGGCGGCGGCCTCCGGGCTGCCGCGTTCGCTGTATCCGCCGGCCTTGGCGTGAGACGACGGGCGGCGGGGCCGGTGCCCCGCCGCTCCGGTCATTTCACGGACCCCGCCATGACGCCCTGCACGAAGTGCCGCTGGAAGGCGAAGAACACCGCGACCGGCACGATCAGGGACAGAAAGGCGCCGGGCGCGAGCACATCGATGTTGCTGCCGAACTGTCGTATCTGGGACTGGAGTTCCACGGTCAGCGGCTGTGCGGAGGTGTCCGCGAACAGCAGGGCGACCAGCATGTCGTTCCACACCCACAGGAACTGGAAGATGGCGAGGCTCGCGATGGCGGGCCGGCCGACGGGCAGCACGAGCCGGGTGAAGATCCGCCATTCGTTGCCGCCGTCCATCCGCGCCGCCTCCAGAATCTCCTTCGGCATGTCGGCGAAGTAGTTGCGCAGCAGGAACACCGCGAACGGCAGCCCGTAGGCGACGTGGAACAGCACCACCCCGGGGATGGTGCCGAACAGCCCGAGTTGGCCGAAGAGTTTGGCCACCGGCAGCAGACCGATCTGTACGGGCACCACCAGCAGGGCCACCACCAGCAGGAACAGTGGTTCGCGGGCCGGGAAGTCCAGCCAGGCGAAGGCGTATCCGGCGAGGGCGGCGACGACGACCACGAGCACGGTCGTCGGCACCGAGATCAGCACGGTGTTCCAGAACGCCTGGGTGATCCCGGCGTTCTTCAGCAGCGCCGAGTAGTTGTCGAAGGACAGCTGCCGGGGGCCGGCCAGCGCCGTCCACCAGCCGCCCTTGGCGGTGTCCTCGGCCGACCTGAGCGAGGACAGGAACAGTCCCGCGAGCGGAGTCAGCCAGATCAGGCCGATCACCACCAGGAACGCCTGGACCAGCCCGTTGCCCAGGCCGCGCCTGACCGCGTTCATCGCTGACTCCTTCGGAAACGGCGGACGTTGAAGGCCATCGCGGGGATCACCAGGAGCAGGAGCAGCACCCCGAGGGCGCTGCCGAGACCCTGGTTGTTGCCGCCGCCGAAGGACACCAGCCACATCTGCGTCGCGAGCACGGTGGCGTCCTCCTGCACCGGTCCCGGCGCGATGATGTAGACGAGGTCGAAGACCTTCATCACGTTGATGACGAGGGTGACGAAGACGACGGTGAGCACGGGCGCCAGCAGCGGCACGGTGATCCGCCGGAAGGTCTGCCACTCGTTCGCGCCGTCCATCCGCGCGGCCTCCAGCGCGTCCCGCGGCAGGGTGGACAGGCCGGCGCCGATCAGCACCATCGCGAACCCGGTCCAGATCCACAGGTACGCGCCGATGATCGCCGGGGTGACCAGCGCCGGACCGAGCCAGGAGACGCCCCGGTAGGGCGGGGCGAAGTTGTCCGCGGGCAGTTTCACCGCGTATGTGCCAGCGGTGAGCCCGCCGAAGCGGAAGGAGCCGTCGGACGCGGTCGTGGTGCTCGCCACGGTCCGCCCGTCACGCACCGCCTCGACCTTCATCGCGGGCAGTCCGCTCTCCCGCGGGTCGACCTTGCCCTGGGTGCCTTTGCCGCCGGGTGTGAAGTCCAGGTAGACGACTCCGCGCAGTTCGTCGGGGGCGGCGCCGCGGCCGGCCGCCGGGGCGGCGGGCGCGGCACCCGCGGGCAGGTCCTTGGGCAGCACGCCGACCAGCGCGAGCGTCACCGAGTCGCCCGGTGCGGCGTTCGTCCGGTACGAGCCGTCGCCGTCCCGGGTCAGTCCGTGCCCCTCCCGGGCCCGTGCCGTCGGATACGACGAGGAGCCCTTGACGGCGTCGTGGACGGTGACGACGGCGGCGTTCAGCACGCCCTTGTCGGGGTCCTCGTCGTAGGCGAGCCGGAAGACGATCCCGGCGGCGAGGAAGGACACCGCCATCGGCATGAACAGCAGCAGCTTGAACGCGGTGGCCCAGCGGACCTTCTCCACCAGGACGGCGAGGATCAGGCCGAGCCCGGTCAGCAGCGTCGGGGCGACGACGACCCACACGGCCGTGTTCCGGATGGCTTTGAGGGTGGCCGGGTCGCGGAACATCTCGGTGTAGTTGTCGCCGCCGACGAAGCGGGTGCCGGAGGCGTCGAAGAAGCTGCGGCCGATGGAGAACAGCACCGGGTAGACGACGAGGGCGCCGAGCAGGAGCAGCGCGGGCAGCACGAAGAGCAGGGCGATGGTCCGGCCCCGCCGCCGGGTGCGGCGCCTTGGCGGCGCGCCGACGGCGGGCGGGCCCGCCTTCTTCGGTGTGGTCAGGGTGGTCGCGGTCATGGCGGGTCAGCCCCGGTAGGCCTTGGCCGCCGCGGCCTCCAGCCGGGCCGCGGTCGCCTTCGGGTCGGACGGGTCGCGCAGGAAGTCCTGGAGGAGCTTCCACTCGCCGGTGCCCTTGGTGCCGCCGAAGGCCGCGGGTGCCTGGTCGGACATGTCGAAACGGACCGAGTCGCCGGCGCCGACCAGGGACTCGGCGGTGGCGCGGGTGACGTCGTCACCGTAGGCGGCGAGGTCGAGCTTCTTGTTCGGGGACAAAAAGCCGCCCGCCCCGGCCCACACGGCCGCCGCCTCCGGGGTGGCCAGGTACTCCAGGAGCTTCATGCCGGCCTTGGCGTTCTTGCCGTCCTTGAGGACGACGGCCGCGTCGCCGCCGCTGACGACGGGCGCCTTGCCGCCGTCGACCGCCGGGAACGGGAAGAAGTTCGCGTCCTTGCCGACGGTCCGCCCGAACTGGTCGTGGGCGACACCGGCGACGAAGTCGCCCTCGTAGACCATCCCGGCCTCGGGCTCGGGTCCGAACACCTTCTCCACGGAGCCGGGGAAGTCGGTGTTGAGGGCTTCCTTCTGGCCGCCGGCTATCAGCTGCTTGTCCTTGAAGAGCTTGCCGAGGCCGGTGAGCGCCTCGACGACGCTCGGGTCGGTCCACTTCAGCTCGTGGGCGGCGAGGGCGTCGTACTTGTCGGGACCGGCCTGGGAGAGGTAGACGTTCTCGAACCAGTCGGTGAGCGTCCAGCCGTCCTGTCCGGCGACCGCGAAGGCGGCGAGCCCGGAGTCGGAGACGGTGCGGCCGGCCTTCAGCATCTCGTCGTACGTGGTGGGCGGCTCGACGCCGGCCTGGGCGAGGGCGTCGGGGCTGTACCAGACCGTCGACTTGTGGGCGGCCTTGAAGTAGAGGCCGTAGAGGGTGTCGTCGACGCTGCCGTAGTCGCGCCACACGCGGGCGAAGCCGGTGTCGATGCGCTGCCGGGCGGTCTGGGACAGCGGTTCGAGCCAGCCCTCCTTCGCGAACTGCTGGAGCACGCCGACCTGCGGGACCATCACGACGTCGGGGGCGTTGCCGCCCTCGATCTTGCTGCCGACGACGGTGGAGACGTTGTCGCCGGTGGCCATGAACTGGGTCTTGGCGCCGGTCTTCTCGGTGAAGGCGTCCAGCACCTTCTGGAAGTTCTTCTGCTCGGTGCCGGACCAGACACCGGCCACGGTGACGGTCTGGCCGCTGAGCGCCTTGTCGCCGCCGCCGGCCGAGACGGGCTCGCCGCCGCCGCAGGCGGTCGCGCCGAACGCCAGGGCGAGGGCGGTGCAGGAGGTGGGCAGTGTCGTGCGTCGTCGCATCGTCGTTGATGTCCCTTCGGGATGGCTGGGCAGGGAAAACTGACGGGAGCAGCAGGGGGCAGGGAGCGCGGGCCGGGCGCCGGGGTCAGAGGTCGCGTGTCCACCAGGCCGCGGTGGAGCCGGGCAGCACCCCGGCCGGGCAGGGCCCGCTGGACAGCAGGGGCGTGCCGGCCACCGGCGCGGGGGTGGGGGCGGTGGTGAAGTTGACGGCGCAGACCAGGCCGTCGCCGCGGACGAAGGCCAGCACGCCCGGCGGGGACTCCAGCCAGTCGAGCGTGCCCTCGCCCAACTGGGGCAGCGCGGCGCGCAGTTGCAGGCCGTCGCGGTAGAGGTGCCAGAAGGAGCGGGTGTCGGCGACGGCCCGGTCGGTGGCGTACTCGGCGAAGTACTCGGGCTGCGGCAGCCACGGCTTGGCGCCCTCGGCGCCGGAGCTGAAGCCGAACGGGGAGGCCTGTCCGGACCAGGGCAGCGGCACCCGGCAGCCGTCCCGGATCCGGGCGCTGCTTCCGGTGCGCCGGAAGATGGGGTCGGTGAGCACGTCGTCGGGCAGGTCGACGACCTCCGGCAGGCCGAGTTCCTCGCCCTGGTAGATGTAGGCGGCGCCGGGCAGCGCCAGCATGAGCAGCGCGGCGGCGCGGGCGCGGACGGCGCCGAGCCCGCTGCCTCCGGTGGCCGGTTCGCCGTAGCGGGTGACGGTGCGGACCTGGTCGTGGTTGTTGAGGACCCAGGTGACCGTGGACCCGGTGCCGGCGATGTCCTGCATGGCCTCGGAGATGACCTTGCGGAAGGCGTCGGCGTTCCAGGGGGCGCTGAGCAGGTCGAAGAAGAACGCCTGGTGGAGTTCGTCGGGGCGGACGTAGCGGGCGTGTTCGCGGGCGGTGGGCACGGAGACCTCGCCGACGAGCAGCCGTTCACGGCCGTCGCGTGCCGTGTACTGCTCGCACACCGCGCGCCAGCGCCGCCACACGTCGTGCACCTCGGGCTGGTTCCAGGCCAGCGGGTTGACCGAGTCGCGGGTGCGGGCGTCGGCCTCGGGGTCCGGGGAGTCGGGCAGATGGGGGTGCTTGTAGAGGCCGGCGGCGACATCGATGCGGAAGCCGTCGACGCCCCGGTCCAGCCAGAAGCGCAGGGTGCGTTCGAACTCGGCGGCCACCTCCGGGGTGCGCCAGTTCCAGTCGGGCTGCTCGGGGGTGAACATGTGCAGGTACCACTGGCCCGGGCGGCCGTCGGGTTCGGTGACCCGGGTCCAGGCGGGGCCGCCGAACATGGCGTGCCAGTTGTTGGGCGGCTCGGCGCCGTCCGGGCCGCGGCCGTCGGCGAAGTGAAAGCGGGCGCGGGCCGCGTCGCCGGGTGCCGCGGTGAGGGCGGCGCGGAACCACGGGTGCTCGCTGGAGCAGTGGTTGGGGACGATGTCCAGGAGCACCCTGATCCCGAGGCGCCGGGCCGCGGACATCAGCCGGTCGAACTCGGCGAGGTCGCCGAAGACCGGGTCGACGTCGCAGTAGTCCGCCACGTCGTAGCCGTGGTCGTGCTGGGGGGACGGGTAGAAGGGGCTCAGCCAGATGCCGTCGACACCGAGCTTCCTCAGGTACGGCAGCCCGGCCCTGACCCCGGCCAGATCGCCGATGCCGTCGCCGGTGCTGTCCAGGAAGCTGCGGACGTACACCTGGTAGATCACTGCGTCGCGCCACCAGCGGTGGGCCTCGATGTGCTGGGAACTCACCCCGTCGACCTGTCTGTGTGAGCTAACGGTTATGCATGCATGTTAAGTAGTCGCTTCACGAGGGTGTCAATGAAGTGGACGGAAGCTACTGCTGAGTTTGGCCTTCATATCCAGACATGTCTGCCCGTCGAAGCCTCAGTTGAGATGCGCGCGTTACCTAACAGGTAACTACCCGACTATCGGCGGGAGATGGCCGCCAGCTCACGCGCCAGCCGGCGCACCGCGCCCCCGGGCGTCTCCTGCCCGGTCAGCGCGTCGTGCACGACCGCCTGCACCACCAGGCTGACCTGGTCGTAGCGCGGGCTCTTGGGACGCGGCACCGCCGAGAGCACCGCGGCCCGCAGGGTCGGCAGGTAGGGGAACCGCCGTATGAGGTCCGGGTCTTCGTAGAGCGCGGCGCGCACCGGCGGCAGGGCGCCGCGCGTGAGGACCTGGCGCTGGACGCGCTCGCCGGTGAGGTAGGCGATCAGCCGGGCGGCCGAATCCGGGTGCCGGGCATGCGCGTTGACGGCCAGATTCGAGCCGCCGAGGACACTGGTGCCCGGCCCGTCCGGACCCGGCACCGGTACGGCACCGATCCTCCCGGCAACCGCGGAGCCCTCGGCCGACGCGCCGACGTACGCGTACGGCCAGTTGCGCAGGAAGAGCAGCCGGCCGTCCTGGAACGCCTGCTTGGACTCCTCCTCCTTGTACGTCAGCGCCCGCTCGGGTATCCAGCCCTCGCGCACCCCGCACACCAGGAAGCCGATGCCCTCACGGGCCGCCGCCGAGTCCACGGTGACCCGGGCGCCCTCGTCGCCGAGGATCGTGCCGCCCGCCGAGTAGACGGCCTCGGCCGCGTTGACCGTGAGCCCTTCGTAGGGCAGCAACTGGCCCGCGTAGCCGTCGAGTCCGTACTTCGGCGCGACGGTCCGCGCGATGCGCGCCAGCTCGTCCCAGGTGCGCGGCGGGGCGATCCCCTCCTTCGCCAGGATGTCCGCCCGGTACAGCAGCAGGCCCGCGTTGGTGACGTACGGCACCGCGTACAGCCGGCCGTCGTAGGTCGCCGTGTCGACGACCGGCGGCAGGAAGGTCTCCAGCGGGAACCGGTCGCGCGGCAGCGGACGGATCCAGCCGGCCGCGGCGAACTCCGAGGTCCAGTTGACGTCGATGTTCAGCACGTCGAAGCGGCCGCGGTCACCGCCGCGCAGATCGGTGGCCATCTGCGCGCGGGTCTCGTCGGCGGAGTCCGGAAGCTCGACGAGGGTGACCCGCTCGGCGGGATGCGCGCGGTTCCAGCCCTCCAGCAGGGGGCCCAGATAGCCGGTGAGGTCACCCGCGGTGGCCAGGGTGAGCGGCCCGCGGTGCGCGCCGCCGCCCTCGTCGGCACGGGCGCCGGAGGCGACATAACCTGCCAGAACCACCGCGAGAGAGAGGAGGCCCCTACCGGCGGCGCGCATCCACCGCATAGGTTCCTCCTTGCACCCGCGGCGCCGCGCACCCTCGCCCGGCGTCAGAGGCCATGTATACCTGTTAGGTATGGGCGATACTAGGGCCTGGAGCACATTACGAGAACAGGAGGACTGCACGAGTGCGCCTGCCCCTCCTGGCCCTCCTCGCCCGCGGTCCCGCCCACGGCTACGAGCTGAAGCAGGACCTTGAGCAACTGCTGGGCTCCGCGTACCCTCAGCCGAACGTCGGCCAGATCTATGTGACCCTCGGCCGCCTGGAGAAGCAGGGCCTGATCGAGGGCGAGGAGGTCGAGCAGAGCAGCCGGCCCAACAAGAAGATCTACCATCTCACCGACGCCGGGCGGGAGGCGCTGCGCGCCTGGTTCGCGGAACCCGAGGACGAGCCGCGCGTGCGGGACGAGTTCTTCATGAAGCTGGCCCTCGCCCCGCAGACCGGTCTCGCCGACCAGCTCGCCCTCATCAACAAACAGCGGCGCCAGTACCTCAACACCATGCGCAACCTGTCGAGACTGGCCGCCGCCGAGAACCGGGACAACCGAATCGCCCAGCTGCTCATCGAGGGCGCGATGCTGCATCTGCAGGCCGACCTGGACTGGCTGGAGCGGTGCCAGGAGGAACTGGAGGAGCCGGAGTGAGCAACCGCCCCACCGCTCCGGCGCTGTGGGCCGCGGGTCTGGTCAAGACCCACCACGGCCGTGGCGCGCCGGCGCACGCCGTGCGCGGCGTCGATCTGTCCGTGGCACGCGGTGAGTTCGTGGCCGTCACCGGCCCCTCCGGCGCCGGCAAGTCGACGCTGTTCCATCTGCTCGGCGGGCTGCAGCGGCCCGACGCGGGCAGCATCCGGCTGGACGGCGAGTGCACCGACTCCTACAGCGAGGCCCGCTGGGCGGTGGAGCGCAGACGGCGCATCGGGATCGTCTTCCAGTTCTTCAACCTGGTCTCCGACCTGTCCGTCGCCGACAACGTCGAACTGCCCGCGCTGCTCGCCGGCGTCCCACCGAAGCGCGCCCGGACCGAACGCCGGGAGCTGCTGGACGAGTTGGGACTGACCGGCAAGGAGCGCAGCATGCCGGGCGAGCTGTCCGGCGGCGAACAGCAGCGGGTCGCCCTCGCCCGGGCGCTGGTCAACCACCCTCCCCTGCTGCTCGCCGACGAACCCGCGGGCAGCCTCGACAGCAGGGGCACCCGCGAGGTGATGCGGCTGCTGTCCCGGTTCCACGGCCGCGGACAGACCATCCTGCTGGTCACCCATGACGCCCGGCTGGCCAGCGCCGCGGACCGGGTGATCAGCTTCTTCGACGGCCGGGTCGCCGACGACGCCGCGCTGGACCCGGCGCCGCCGCACCGGACCGGGATATCCGGCGTGCTGGAACTGAGGGACTGAGCCGCGGTGTACGACGACCTTCACGGCCCCCGCCCGGGGGCGCGCCGCGGGGCCCGGCGCCCCGTCCCGCGCGGGACGAGGGGCTGAGCCGGTGCGGGCCGCGTTGCGCTGGGCGCACTCCGATCTGCGGACGCACCGCGGCGAGGCACTGTTCCTGGTGCTCGCCACCGCCGGCATCGTCGTCTCGCTGCTGCTGGCCACCGCCCTGTTCGGCTATGCGACCAACCCCTGGCAGCGGATCTTCACCCAGTCCCGCGGCGCGCACGTGTGGATCCACGCGGCGCAGAGCGCGGACACCGCGCGGCTCGCCCGGCTGGACGGCGTCCAGGCCCTCGCCGGCCCCTACGCCACCGAGAAGGTGACCGTCTCCTCCCGCGGCACCCGCGCCTCCGTCGAGTTACGCGGCACACCGGAGCAACCGGCCGTGGGCCGCCCGCTGCTCGTCTCCGGCCACTGGCTGCGGCCCGCCGACCCCGACGGCGTGGTCCTGGAGAGCAGGCTCGCCCGGGCCCTGCTGGCCGAGCCAGGCGACGTGCTGACACTGCCGGACACGGCCCGGACCCTGACGGTCGTGGGCGTCGCCGACAGCCCCGAGCCCCGCTACCGCCCCGGCGAGCAGCCCGGACTCGTCTGGGCCCCGCCCACCGCCCTGCGCGACCCCCGCGGCCAGGTCGTCGGGCTGCGCCTCACCGACCCCGACGACACCGACTACGCCGTGCAGCGGACCGTCACCGTCCTGGGCGCCGGCGCGGTCGGCGAGGTCTCCACCTGGCAGCAGGCGCGGGCCGAGGCGCAGGGCGACAGCCGGCTCCTCGGCCAGATCCTCGGGCTGTTCGGGCTCGGCGCGCTGATCGCGGCCGGGTTCGCCGTGCACGGCGCGATCGGCACCCGGATCCGCGGCCATCTGCGGGACATCTCGGTGCTGAAGGCGATCGGATTCACCCCCGGCCAGGTGGTGCGGATCTTCCTGCTCCAGCATGTCGCCTACGCCGTCCTCGGCGCGCTGGCCGCAGCCGCGGTCACCGAGGGACTGGGCCGCCGGATCCCCGGGCGGCTCGGCGACGCGGTGGGCGTGTGGCAGGGCCTTCCGGGGCACACCCTGACCCTGCTCGCCGTGCCCGTGGGCGCGGTGCTGCTGATCGGGCTGACCACGTCCCTCGCGGCCTGGCGGGCGGGACGGGTGCCGCCGGTGCCGGTGCCCCGGCCCGCGGCCCCGGCCGGCGGGCGGCTGACGCGAGCGGGCCGGCTCGCCCTGGGGCTGGGGCTGCCGCCCGGGCTGGTCCTCGGCTGCCACACGGCGTGCACCGGCCGCCGCCGCTCGCTGGCCACCGTGGGCCGGCTGGCACTACCGCTACTGCTGATCGTGGTGGCCCTCAGCGCCTGGACCACGATCGACCGCTTCCACCGCGACCCGCAGCACGTGGGCCTCGCGGCCACCCTCACCGCCCGTACGGACGGCAGCCTGAGCGACCGCGCGGCCCGGGCCCTGCTGGAGTCCGACCCCGAGGTCGCCGCCGCCTACCCGGGAGTCGAGGTCGCCGCCCTGGTCCCCGGCCAGACCGCCACGATCGCCCTGCGCGGCCTGGGCACCCGCCAGGACCCCTACCCGTACGCGCTCGCCGAGGGCCGCGCCGCGACCGGCCCGGACGAGGCGGTGGCCGGGCAGGGGCTGCTCGACCTGCTGGACGCGCGCGTCGGCGACTGGGTGCGGATGACCGTGGGCGACCGTCCGCAGATCCTGCACATCGTGGGCCGCAGCATCGAACCGGAGAACGCCGGCCGGGTCGTCTCCACCTCGCTGGACACCCTGCGTGAGAACGACCCGCGGCTGGAGCCCGGCCTCTACCAGCTGCGGCTGCACCCGGGCGCCGACCCGCACCGGGTCGCCGCCGTCCTGGCCCGGGCCGGGCAGGGGCACCTGGACGTGCACACCGTGCCGAACCCGGCCGACGGGCTGTCCCCGCTGCGCGGAGTCGTCGTCGGCGTGGTCGCCGTCCTCGCCCTCATCGGGCTGATCGAACTGCTCACCGCGATCGGCGGGACGGTCCGCGAGCGCGAGCGGGACCTGCCTGCACTCAAGGCGATCGGTATGTCCCCGCGGCAGATCACCGCGATCACGGTCACGGCGACCGGCTGTACGGCCCTGGCGGCGGTCCTCGTCGGCACGGCGCTGGGGCTGCCCCTGGCGTGCCGGCTGATCGACACCCAGGGCAGCTCCAGCGGGATCGGCGCCGGGATCGCCCAGTCCCCGTCCCCGGTCCTGCTGCTGGCCCTGGGCGCGGGCGCGGTGCTGGGCGCCGCCGCACTGGCCGCCCTCCCCGCGACCCGCTCAACCCGCCGACGCCTCACAGACACCCTGAACACAGCAACCTGACCGAACAGAGGTGAGCACGCCGGCGGACCGGGCACTCCGCCGACCGAGACCCGACCGTGGCAGGGGACGGGCCGGCGGGTGGGCCGGGCCGAGCGGCGGTCGCTGATCCGCACGGCCCCGCGTTCATCGCCTGCCTCGCGCTGGGCGCCGGATCCGTGCCCGGTGCCGGATCCCGCCCGGTGTCGGATCCGTGCCCGGCACCAGATCCCGCCCGGTGCCGGATGCGTGCCCGGTGCCGGTTTGTGGTCAGCTTCTGCCGCGCAGCTCCCGGTACTTGGCCACCAGGTGGCGTGTGGACGGGTCGAGGCCGGGGACCTCGGTGCCCTCGGTGAGTGCGGGCTCGACGCGTTTGGCGAGGACCTTGCCCAGCTCCACGCCCCACTGGTCGAAGGAGTCGATGTCCCAGA
>NZ_JBEPAP010000067.1:0-52447 GCF_040298665.1 Streptomyces sp. NPDC001508 | reverse complement strand
AAGGTCACGTACAAGGTCGAGGCCACGCGTGTCGAGCAGCGCACCGACTTCGACAAGCTGATCGTCGATGTCGAGACCAAGCAGGCCATGCGTCCGCGTGACGCCATGGCGTCGGCGGGCAAGACCCTGGTCGAGCTGTTCGGTCTGGCCCGTGAGCTGAACATCGACGCCGAGGGCATCGACATGGGTCCGTCCCCGACGGACGCCGCCCTGGCCGCGGACCTCGCGCTGCCGATCGAGGAGCTGGAACTCACCGTCCGCTCCTACAACTGCCTCAAGCGTGAGGGCATCCACTCCGTGGGTGAGCTGGTCGCGCGCTCCGAGGCGGACCTGCTGGACATCCGTAACTTCGGTGCGAAGTCCATCGACGAGGTCAAGGCGAAGCTGGCCGGCATGGGCCTGGCCCTGAAGGACAGCCCGCCCGGATTCGACCCGACGGCCGCGGCGGACGCGTTCGGCGCGGACGACGATGCGGATGCCGGTTTCGTGGAAACTGAACAGTACTGAGGGCTCCGCGGGGAGGCCGTACTGCGGCTGCGGGTCCGTTGTGGCTGGTCGCGCCCGCGCGGCGGAGCCGCAAATCGACACAGCCCCGCGCCCCTTCCGGGGCGCCCCTTCGGGGACGCCCCGGATCTCCGACGGGCAACCGCTCGCTCGGATACTGACCCCGGTACCTGGTACGGCCGGGGCAGAGACACAGGAGAAGAAGAATGCCGAAGCCCACCAAGGGTGCCCGTCTGGGCGGCAGCGCCGCGCACGAGAAGCTGCTCCTCGCCAACCTCGCGAAGAGCCTCTTCGAGCACGGCCGTATCACCACCACCGAGGCGAAGGCCCGCCGCCTGCGCCCGTACGCCGAGCGTCTGATCACCAAGGCGAAGAAGGGCGACCTGCACAACCGTCGCCAGGTGCTCCAGGTCATCACGGACAAGGGCATCGTCCACACGCTCTTCACCGAGATCGGCCCGCGCTACGAGAACCGTCCCGGTGGCTACACCCGCATCACCAAGATCGGTAACCGTCGTGGCGACAACGCGCCCATGGCCGTCATCGAGCTGGTGGAGGCGCTGACCGTCGCCCAGCAGGCGACCGGTGAGGCCGAGGCCGTCACCCAGCGTGCGGTCAAGGAAGACGCCCTCAAGAAGGAGGAGGCCGTCGAGGCCCCGTCCGACGAGGCAGCCGCCGAGGACGCCAAGCCGGAGGCTGCCGCCGAGGAGGCCAAGGACGCGTAAGCGTCTGCGGGGTTCTGTCCGGTCGGCGGCCGCGGCTTCGTCGTGGCTGGTCGTGCCTGCGCGGCGGAGCCGCATATCGATGCAGCCCCGCGCCCCTTCGGGGCGATTGCGGGTCCGTCCCTTCATCGGGGCGGGCCCGCTTTCGCGTTGAACGACCGTGCACACCCTGTGTGAGGATCTGTTTGTGAGTGACGAAGTACGGCCCGGTCATGTACGGGTGCGTCTCGATCTGTCCTATGACGGCACCGAGTTCTCCGGGTGGGCCAAGCAGGCCGGGGGACGCCGGACCGTGCAGGGGCAGATCGAGGACGCCCTGCGGACCGTCACCCGGTCCGGGGAGACGACGTACGAGCTGACCGTGGCCGGGCGGACGGACGCCGGCGTGCACGCGCGCGGCCAGGTGGCCCATGTGGACCTGCCCGCGGGGCTGTGGGCCGAGCACCGGGAGAAGCTGCTGAAGCGGCTCGCCGGGCGGCTGCCGAAGGACGTGCGGGTGTGGGCGCTCACCGAGGCTCCGGCCGGGTTCGACGCGCGGTTCGCCGCGCTGTGGCGGCGCTATGTGTACCGGGTCGGGGACCAGCCCGGCGGAGTGGATCCGCTGCTGCGCGGCCATGTGCTCTGGCACGACTGGGCGCTGGACGTGGCCGCGATGGACGCCGCCGCGAAGTCCCTGATCGGGGAGCACGACTTCGCGGCGTACGCGAAGCGGCGCGAGGGGGCGACGACGGTCCGCGAGATCCTCGACTTCGGGGTGCGCCGGCGGTCGGACGGCGTCGTGGAGATCGAGGTCCGGGCCGACGCCTTCTGCCACAACCAGGTGCGGTCCATGGTGGGTGCCCTGCTGTTCGTGGGCGACGGGCACCGGGATGTGGACTGGCCGCGGCGGGTCCTGGACGCGCGTGTCCGCGACAGCGCCGTCCATGTCGTGCGCCCGCACGGGCTGACCCTGGAGGAGGTCGGCTACCCGGCGGCCGGGCTGCTCGCGGAGCGGCAGCGGCAGGCGCGCCGGGTGCGGGGCCCGGTTCACTGAGAGGGCCCGGCCGGGGTGCGGCGGAGCCCTCTCGGCGGCGGGCGGTGCCCGCTAGGCGTCGTTGAGGATGCCTTCCAGGGCGGGCTTGAGGAAGGGCTTGAGCGACTTGGAGTAGCCCGAGGTGATGTGGCTGTTGTCGTAGTAGACGAGCTGGTCGCCGATCACGGAGGGGCAGACGCCCAGCGAGCAGAAGGCCGGCGTGGTGTCGATGATCTCGGCGCCGTGCTCCTCGGCCACCTTGCGTTCCATGGCGCGGAATTCGGTGTATTCGAGGGCCTGCCACTGCTTGCGGTTGCAGGGGGTGATGTCGTCGGTGTGGGTGGCCAGGCAGTCGGGGACGTTCTGGCCCGGCTGCGGGGTGTCGGTCAGGTAGACGAGGTGGGCGCCGGTCTTCTCGAACACCTTGAACGAGGCCTCCGCGCCGTCGCGGGTGGCTTCCTGGCGGGCGCGGTCGGCGATGACCAGGACGTCGGGCTTGAGCTTCTTCAGCTCGGCGAAGGCCGACGCACGCCAGCTGTCGCACTCCCGGTACTCGCGGCCCAGGCTGGGGCTGGCGATGTGGTAGATCTGCGGCGAGCAGCCGCCCTTGGCCATGGTGACCACCTTGGCGTGGAGTCCGCGGCCGAGTTCGTCGAAGAGGTCGTTCCACTGCCAGGCGTGGGAGTCCCCCATGAGGACCACGGTCTTCTTGCTGCCGCGGTCGCCGATGACGCAGGCGTCGCGCATCACGAACTCGGTGATCTCGGTGTTGTCGATGCAGCCCTTGGTGGCGTGGTTGTCGGTTGCCTTCAGCAGGCCGCTCTGCACCGTGGCGGACAGTTCCCGCTGGTGGACGGCCTTCTCGACGGACGCCGTGCTGGTGAATCCGGGGGCCGGCCGGGCCGAGGCGGGCGCGGTGGCCAGGTTCAGCGGCACGATCGCGGCGAGCACCATCGCGCCCGCGGTGCCGGCGGTGGTGAAGCCGCCGGCGAGGACGCCCTTCCAGGGGCGGGCCACCAGTTGCACGTTCTTCTTGAACCGGCGTTCCACGAGGTAGTGCATGGCGGTGGCGAGCAGGAACGACAGGACGACGACCCGCATACGTTCCTGGAAGGTGAAGCCCCGGTCGACGATGTGCGGCCACATCACCAGGAGCGGCCAGTGCCAGAGGTACCAGCCGTAGCTGACGTTGCCGACGAAGTCGAACACCGGGTTGTGCAGGATGCGTTCGGCGCCGAAGCCGGGGTTGGCGCAGCCGCCGGCGATGACCAGGAGGGCGCCGAGGACCGGTCCGGCCACCGCGTAGCCGGGCAGCGGGGTCTCGGAGGTGATCAGGAGTGAGGTCACCAGGATGGTGCCGAGGCCCAGCCAGCTGACCAGTGCCGCCAGCGTGGTGTTCATGCGTGAGACGAACGGCGCGAGGAGGGCGAGCAGGACGCCGGAGGTGATCTCCCAGATCCGGGTGTGGGTGCTGAAGTAGGCGAGCGGCTGGTTCACGGCGGTCTGCGACCAGCCGAGGTAGAACGAGCCGCCGATCACGGCGAGCAGGGCGAGGCCGACCAGGGCGCGGTTGCGCAGGATCTTGCGGCTGAGCCAGACCAGGGCGACCAGCACGATCGGGGCGACGAGATAGAACTGCTCCTCGATGCCCAGTGACCAGAAGTGCTGGTACGGGGACTGGGTGCCGTCGTTGGCGAAGTAGTCGGTGCCGTTCTCGACGAGCCGCCAGTTCAGGAAGCTCAGGGAGGCGCTGAGGCCGTCGGCGACGAAGTCGCGGAACTTCAGGGGGCTGGCGTAGAGCCAGGCGATGACCGCGGTGCCGACGATGGTGAGGGCCATGGGGGGCGCGAGGCGGCGGAAGCGGCGGGCCCAGAACTTGCTGAGGGACACCTTGCCCGTCTTGTCGATCTCGGCGAGGAGCTGGCCGCCGATGAGGAAGCCGCTGAGCACGAAGCTGACGTCCACGCCGCCGTGGATGTCGAGGATGCCGCAGTGCATGCTGACGACCATCATGATGGCGACGGCACGCAGGCCCTGGATGTCCGGCCGGTACTTGCGAAGGCGCTCTGCCTGGGCGGCCGTTGAGCGATGGCGGGTCACGGTTCTCCCGTAGCAGGTGGTCAGTGGGCCGTCAGGCAGGCGGCAGCCGTTCCGCTGACGCGCACCCCTTGGGCGGGAATGCGGATGCCGCACGACAGCCGCAGCTGGGCCGGCAGCTCGTTCTGCGCGCCGACGTGGGAGTGGCAGCCCACGACGACTTCGCGCAGGAACGAATCGCTGCCGACCGAGGAGTCGTGGTCGACGACCGACTCGTGGATCCGGGTGCCTTCGGCGACGGTGACGCGTTCGCCGATGATGGAGCGGTCGATGACGGCGTGGGCACCGACGACGGCGTACGGGCCGACCGTGGAGCCGCCCGTGACACGGGCGGTGGGGTGGATGGTGGCCGTGGGGTGGATCAGGGCATCGGCGGGCGGGCCGACGAGCGGTGAGGTCGCCCTGCCGGTGACGAGGTCGGCGGAGCCGTGCACGAAGGCCAAGGGGGTGCCGAGGTCGCGCCAGTAGTCGTCGGTGGTGTGGCCGAGGACGCGTGCGCCCCGGGCGACGAGCTGCGGGAAGGTCTCCTGCTCGACCGAGACCTCCCGGTCGGCGGGGATGGCGTCCAGGACCGAGCGGCGGAAGACGTAGCAGCCGGCGTTGATCTGGTCGGTGACGCACTCCTGCTGGGTCTTGGGCTTCTCCAGGAAGGCCAGCACCCGGCCGTCGGCGTCGGTGGGCACCAGGCCGAAGGCGCGCGGGTCGGCGACCCGGGTGAGGTGCAGGGTCACGTCGGCGTCCCGCGCCTCGTGCTGTCGTACGAGGTCGCGCAGGTCGACGCCGGACAGGATGTCGCCGTTCAGGATCAGCACCGGCGCGTCGGGCGAGTCGCCGCGCAGCCGCTGTCCGGCGTTGCGGATCGCGCCGCCCGTGCCCAGGGGCACCTCTTCGACGGCGTAGGAGATCTCCAGGTCGCCGGAGAAGTCCCGGAACTCGTCCTCGAAGAGGGAGGCGAGGTAGGAGGTGGCGAACACCAGGTGCTCGACGCCCGCGTCCAGCAGCTTGGCCACCTGGTGGCGGATGAAGGAGGTGCCCGCGACGCCGAGGAGCGGCTTCGGGGTGTGGTTGGTAAGGGGGCGCAGCCGGGTTCCCTTGCCGCCCACCAGGATGATGGCTTCTCGCATGGTTGTCTCGCAGGTCACTCGGCGGTGTCGGTCCCGGGGCCCGCGTAGCCCGAGGAGAAACAGTTCTTGATCGCCCGCTCGGTGAGGGGGCGGCCGGCGAAGTCGAGCCGGGAGGCGGTCTTGTCGTCCGGTGGCGTGTTGGGGTCGTCGTCGAAGTGGATCGACCACCAGTAGACGCCGCTCATCCGGCGCTCCTGGACGACCTTGCAGACGGCCGTGTACCAGTTGGCCTGCACCTCGGGGTTGACGGTCCTACGGGCGTAGAAGTCGCCGGGGGCGTGGTAGGCGCCCTTCATCGCGCCGATGCCGGCCTCGGCGATGGTGATCTTCGGCAGGGGGCCGGCGGCCTTCTTGTCGAGCCAGTCGTTCCACCCGGCGACCAGGGTCTTCACGGGGGCGCTGTCCGGGACCTTGAGGGGGAAGTAGGCGTCGACGCCGAGGTGGTTGACCGGCATGTTGATCCGGCCTGAGACGTAGTTGTCCCAGTTGGCGTCGTAGGAGATCTCGCCGGAGAACTTCTTCTCGGCGGACGCGACGAGGTTCTCCCAGCCCGGCTTGCCCTCCATGGAGCTCAGCTCGGTGGCGATCACGAAGGTGTTCGTCTTCTCGGCATCGGCGATCTTCAGGTAGGGCGCGAGGAGCTTCTCGTACGAGGTGAACCAGGCGGAGTCCGAGTCGGGCACGATGTTGCCGCGCCAGTCGCCCGTCCCGATGAGGGCGGTCTCGTCCATGACCGGGCGGATCGTGGTGCGAAAGCCCGCCTGGTGGAAGACCCGCAGGACACGCTGGAGGCGTTCGGGGGAGGGGGTCTTGGCGCCGGTGGTGACGGTGTCGGAGCTGGGGCTCTTGGTGAAGAAGGGGAAGGAGATCGACACGGAGTTGGCGCCGAGGCCGACCAGGTACGCGGCCTGCTTCTGGGCCTGCTTCTCGATGAAATCGGCGGAACGTTTCTGCGGCTCCTCCTCCCAGTAGATCTGGACGCCCCACTGCGGCATCCCGGCCTTCCAGGGCTTGGCGACCCGGAGAGTCGAGGGCGTCGTCGCGTCCGGGGACGTCTCGGACGGGCTGGGGGAGTCCGATTTCTCGGGGGAGCCGTCCAGGACGAGCCTGGGCAGGGCCGAGCCCGCCTCCCAGCGCACGGGGTGGTCGCCGAAGAGGAAGGGGGTGCCCAGGACGACGCTGAGGACGGTCACCGGGAAGATGGCGAGCAGGGGTAGGCGTGAGCGCATGGTCAGGTGTCTTCTGTCTTCTGTCTTCAGTCTTCCGTCTGGGCGGAGGGTCAGGCGGGCTTGGCGATCACGACGAACTTGTTCTCCTCGCGCCGGGCGAACTTCAGGAAGCCGCGCAGGCCGCCGAGGCCCTCCAGCACCGAGAAGACGGGGATGAGCGCGACCACGACGATCGGCTCCCACCACTTGCGCCGCCCGCTGACCGAGGCGAGCGCGTTCAGCCGCAGCCCCTCCCAGTAGGTCCAGATGACGTAGGCGAAGTTCAGGGCCCACAGAATGACGACGGACTGGGTCGCGGGTGAGGTGTTCATGTCGTTGATCAGCCAGCCGAGGAGCAGGACGGCGCCGATGTGCTGGAGCGGGCCGAGGATCCAGGTGGTCACGCAGACCGAGAGGAACCAGCGGTAGCGCAGCGGCACCTGGCGGTTGAAGCACAGGGCGACCAGGCCCCAGGCCCATCGCTCGCGCTGCTTGACGAAGTCGCGCGCGTTGGCGGGGGAGGCGCCGTAGCAGCGGCCGTTGAACCAGTCGCTGCGGCCGGGGTACTTGCGGCAGAAGGTCAGCGCGAGCCGGGCGTCCTCGACGATCTCCTTGGGGCCGAAGTCCCAGCCGATCTCCGCCTCGATGGAGGCGCGCAGCACGAGCAGCTCACCGTGGACCCCGGCGGCCGGGGTGCCCATGCCGGTCAGCGCGCGGAAGCGGGCGATGTCGTCGGCGGGGCGCACGGCGTCGGCGAGCCAGGTGAAGAGGCTGACCGCGTTCTCGCGCGGATAGGTCAGGATGCCCTGCGCCATGTGCTTGGCCTTGTCGGGGTGGGCGCGGCGCTGGCGGTTGATGAACTGGGCGAGCGCGGTCGCGGTGTCGGGGCCGACGCCCGTGTCGTCGTCCATGTGGAGGACCCAGACGTAGTCCAGGGCCTCGCCCTCCGCGATGCGCAGTTCGTGGGCGTAGTGGTTGGCGCGGGCCTTGAAGCGGGTGCCGTTCGCCGGGACGTAGTCCTTCGGGACGGTGATGACCCGGATCAGCGGGTGGGAGTCGGCGAGGCGGTCGATCTTCTCGGCCGCCTCGCAGCCCTCCTCGGTGAGGATGTCGACCCGCAGGTACGGGAACCAGTCCGGCAGGTGCTCGACGTAGGACAGGACGGAACGTTCCAGCGCCGGGTAGGTGTCGTGGCGGCCGATGGTCGGGCACAGGACGATCAGGAAGTCCTGGTCGGCCGGGGCCGGCGGGGTCATCCCGTCGCTGCGGCGGACCCGACGGCGGATCAGCAGGGCGCCCTGGATGCCGACGAGCACACCGGCCACGGGCAGGGACCACACGACGGTGAGGATCCAGCTCAGCAGGGAGGAGCTGGGCCGGTAGCTCCACAGGCCGAAGAAGACCAGCAGGACAAAGGGCAGCAGGAACGGGAGGACACCCGGCTTCCAGGCGGCCGTACGCTTCGCGAGCTTCGCGCCTTGACGCGAGAACGAAGGGTCACCCTCTACCAGAGTCGATGTCATGACAGGTAATCAGGACTTCCCGTGAGATCGGTGGCGCGTTGAGGCAGCGACAGATCTCCGTCGCGGCGCGCGTGAGCGCACCGCGACGACTGGCTGGTTCCGGGAGCCATCCCCCCTCAACGCCTTCGCTGGCGCCTCGGTCAGCGGGCCCTCTGCCCCCCCGGGCTCCGAACCACTGACCGAACAGGTGGTCCAGTCTCGCATATATGCACGATCTAAGGAACAGTTGTGAGGAAGGCGACATCAAAGGTTCATTGAGTGACGCATGGTGCGGCCCGTCCCGTGTGGTGTACCGGGCCTCGGTCTGTGCGGGGTGCAGCGCCACCTATGCGGTGTGCGGTGCCATGATGTCGCGCCCGCCCGTGATCACCCTCGCCGACCCATAGGTCCGTTGTACATCCGCCGAGGTGTTCTTCCGCCGGGGCGCGGAGACGTTGTCGTACGTCAGTGCCTGGCCCCATACGGTCCACAGCACCCACGGTGTCCGGGTCAGGGTCCGGGGCTGCGCGGCGTTGAGCGGCACATGGAAGGACTCGGCGACGATCCGCGGCCTGCGGTACGCCTCGAGGCCGCGGTACCAGACCTCGGTCCAGGCGCCCGCGCCGAAGGGCCTGGCCGGGGTGTCGCTGTAGTCGTCGACGCCCACGACGTCGACGTAGCGGCCGCCGGGGTAGTACGCGCCTGGCTCACGCCCGTACGACCCGTCCCAGGAGTTCGGCGACCAGACGAAGATCAGGTTGTGCAGGCCGCGACGGTGCACGAGATAGTCGTACGTCAGCCGCCACAGCCTGCGGAACGCCGCCGGGTCCTGCCCCGACCACCAGAAACCGTGCCCCGGGGCCGTGTTCATCTCGTGGTACGGCCGCAGCAGCACCGGCACCCCGCGGCCGGCCAGATAGCCCAGGTGGTCCGCGAGGAAGGCGAGGTCGTGCAGCAGGGCCCGGTGCTCGGGGCCGCCCTCGGTGACCACCCGGCTGAACCAGCCCGGGTCCGCGGCGCCGGGGGAGTTGCGGTGCAGCGTCTGCTGGAAGCCCTTGACGGGGCTGCCCGGGTAGGGCTGGTGGAAGGAGAAGCCGACCAGGCCCGCCGGGCCGCCCCCGTTGTGCGGCAGGGAGACCTCCGCGCCGGACGCGCAGTCGCGGTGCGTGCCGGAGGGCCGGTACGAACCGTCGGCCGCCCGGGGCAGGCCCGCCCACACGCCGACGGCGAGGTCCACGGCGTCCTCCACATAGCCCCAGGAGCGGCGGCAGGACGGCCAGGCCGCGGAGTAGGAGCGGGCCTCGCCCACCGCCCAGCCGGGACGGCCGTAGCCGGGGCCGAGGTCGAGTTCGACGAAGCCGGGCAGCCGCCCGGTGATGTCGCGGGCCTTGCGGTAGTAGTAGCCCGGCTGTTTGGTGCCCCGGTAGTCGCCGTACTGCGCGTTGTAGCGCTCGTTCTGCAGCTCCACGTGCTGGCCGATCACCGTACGGCTCGGGCGGCCGCGGCGGGCGGCGTTCTCCAGCCCGGCCAGCAGCGCGTAGACGCGGCGCGCGGCGGGTGTGGCCGCGGGATCGCGCCCGCGCAGATCGGTGGGGACGAGGCGGGGACCGTGCGCCGCGCCCTCGCCCTCGGGCCAGGCCCATATGCCCAGCGGGGCCAGCAGGGCCGCGCCGGCCGCGGCCGCTATCAGCCCGATCCGTGCACGTCTGTCCAGGTCCAAGGTGTGACGCCGGTGCCGTGCGTCACTCGCCGGCCGCGGCCGACGCCTGGGCCTCGCCGCGGCGGCGGATCTGCCGGAAGGTGAACTCCGCCAGGTCGTCCCCGGTCGAGAAGACCTTGGTGTCCTTGGTCGTCACGTCCTTGCCGTTGGCGAAACCGGCGATGGTGAAGTAGGCGTAACGGCCGTAGGCGTTGGTCGTCGAGCGGCAGACCGCCGAGTCGCAGAAGGCCGTGACGCCCTTGCCCGCGAGGGACTTCACGATGCTCTTCTTGTCGGTCTGGCCCTTCGCCTTGACGGCCTGGGCCTCCGTCTCGAAGACGGCGACGCCGACGGTGACCGCGACCCCGTCCTTGAGGTAGCTGACCCGCAGCAGCCGTGTGCAGTCGTTGGCGGTGAGGATCTTGGGCAGGGTGCCGCCGGCGGCCGAGGAGCAGTCCTTGGTGTCGGCGGTGGCGCCCTTCTTGTAGACGGTCTCGCCCATGGTCAGCTGGGTGCCCGGGAAGAGGGTTTCGGCGCTGAGCGGCGCCGTGTCCTTCTGCGCGCTGGATATGAAGTCCTTCGGGTCCAGTGGCGGCGGCGCGCTGGTCGGATCGAAGGAGGGCGCGGGCGCGGCGGAGTCGCTCGGCAGGGAAGCGCTCGCGGGCAGGTCGGTGGGCTGTCCCGCCGCGTTGTTGTTGCCGTTGTCGCCGCTCGCCGAGACCACGGCCATGGCGACGGCCGCGCCGACCGCGACGGTGGCGACCGCGCCGCCGCCGATGAACAGCAGTCTGCGGCGCTTGTTCCGGGTCTCCGAGGCCTCCGCCAGGGCGGCCCAGTCCGGGGTCTGGCTGCCGCCGCTGTTCCAGGGCTGCTGAGAATGCGGTTTCCACGGATCCCACTGGGACTGGGGTCCCCCCTGCCCATAGCTCATGGGGCGCATCCTAGACGGGGACCGGGCGCGCCGGTGCGCTCCCGCCGGGGGCCATAGGGGACCTATCGGCGCAGGGTGGCGCATCTTCGCCGCCGGAGGTGTCGCAGGCCACTCGTTTTGACCCGTCCGAGGCACCCCGGTATCCTGCATGTTCGTTGTGTATTGGCTTGCTCATTCTCACGGGACGGGCCCTTACACCGGTCCACCGGGCCGATGACCAGCGACCAGCACGCGGTTTGCGTCACCGCTGTGCGGTCAGGGCTGTCGTGATCGTCTTCGGTGACCTTGTCAGGACCACTCACTGAAGATAGCGAAGGCTACGAACCGTGCGTACGTACAGCCCCAAGCCCGGCGATGTGACACGTCAGTGGCACGTCATCGACGCTCAGGACGTCGTCCTGGGCCGTCTCGCCACGACCGCCGCCACCCTTCTCCGGGGCAAGCACAAGCCGATCTACGCCCCTCATGTCGACACCGGTGACTTTGTCATCATCATCAACGCCGACAAGGTGCACCTCTCCGGTAACAAGCGGACCCAGAAGATGGCGTACCGCCACTCCGGCTACCCGGGTGGTCTGCGCTCCGTCCGCTACGACGAGCTGCTCGACAAGAACCCCGAGAAGGCCATCGAGAAGGCCGTCAAGGGCATGCTCCCCAAGAACTCCCTGGGCCGTCAGATGCTCTCGAAGCTGAAGGTCTACAAGGGTGACCAGCACCCGCACGGCGCCCAGCAGCCGGTGCCGTTCGAGATCACCCAGGTCGCGCAGTAAGTCCGGCCACCCCCTAAGACTGAACAGAATCTGAGGAGAATCGTGGCCGAGACCACTGCCGAGCAGCCGCTCGAAGAGCTTGACATCGACAGCTACACCACCGAGTCCGAGGCGCCCGTCGAGGGCGAGTACACCTCGGAGTCCCTGGCCTCCCGCTTCGGCGAGCCCCAGCCGGCCGCCGGCCTGGGCCGCCGCAAGAACGCCATCGCCCGGGTCCGGATCGTTCCGGGCTCCGGCAAGTGGAAGATCAACGGCCGCACCCTTGAGGACTACTTCCCGAACAAGGTGCACCAGCAGGAAGTCAACGAGCCGTTCAAGGTTCTGGAGCTGGAAGGCCGTTACGACGTCATCGCCCGCATCGCGGGCGGCGGTGTCTCCGGTCAGGCCGGTGCGCTCCGTCTCGGTGTCGCCCGCGCGCTGAACGAGGCCGACGTCGACAACAACCGCGGCCCGCTGAAGAAGGCCGGCTTCCTGCGCCGTGACGACCGTGCGGTCGAGCGCAAGAAGGCCGGTCTGAAGAAGGCCCGCAAGGCTCCGCAGTACAGCAAGCGCTGACCGCAGCTGCCTGCTCGTACTCCGAACGCCCCGGCGGCACGCCACAGTGCCACCGGGGCGTTCGTCTATCGCAGGCCAAGGGCGTATAACGGCACAAGACGCTCAAAGGCTTGTGTGATCGGGTGTCCAGGCATGCGATGCCTGGGCTGCGGAGCCGCACCGAACCGGCAGCCAACCGTCGCATGCGCCACGGCTTCGAAACTGACGCTTCCTCAGGAGGACAAGTGGGACGACTCTTCGGCACGGACGGCGTGCGCGGCGTCGCCAACGCGGATCTGACGGCCGAGATGGCGCTCGGCCTCTCCGTCGCGGCGGCGCATGTGCTGGCCGAGGCGGGCAGCTTCGCGGGCCACAAGCCGACGGCGGTGGTCGGGCGGGACCCGCGCGCGTCCGGGGAGTTCCTGGAGGCCGCGGTGGTCGCGGGCCTGGCCAGCGCGGGCGTGGATGTGCTGCGGGTCGGCGTGCTGCCGACGCCCGCGGTGGCGTATCTGACCGGCGCCCTCGGGGCCGACCTCGGTGTCATGCTCTCCGCGAGCCACAACGCGATGCCCGACAACGGCATCAAGTTCTTCGCCCGCGGCGGCCACAAGCTCGCCGACGAGCTGGAGGACCGGATCGAGGGCGTCTACGAGGAGCACCGCACGGGCGCCCCCTGGGACCGCCCCACCGGCGCGGGCGTGGGCCGGGTGCGGACCTACGACGAAGGGTTCGACCAGTACGTCGCCCACCTCCTCGGCGTGCTGCCGAACCGGCTCGACGGACTGAAGATCGTCCTCGACGAGGCGCACGGCGCCGCCGCCGCTGTCTCGCCCGAGGCGTTCTCCCGGGCCGGGGCGCAGGTCGTCACCATCGGCGCCCAGCCGGACGGGCTCAACATCAACGACGGCTGCGGCTCCACCCACCTGGACCAGCTGAAGGCCGCCGTCGTCGAGCACGGCGCCGACCTCGGTATCGCGCACGACGGCGACGCCGACCGCTGCCTGGCCGTGGACCACACCGGCGAGGAGATCGACGGCGACCAGATCCTGTCCGTGCTCGCGCTGGCGATGCGGGAGCGTTCTGCACTGCGCTCCGACACCGTCGTCGCGACCGTGATGTCGAATCTGGGCTTCAAGCTGGCCATGGAGCGCGAGGGCATCCGGCTCGTGCAGACCGCCGTCGGCGACCGCTACGTCCTGGAGGAGATGAAGGAGCACGACTACGCCCTCGGCGGCGAGCAGTCCGGGCACGTCATCGTCCTCGACCACGCCACCACCGGCGACGGCACGCTGACCGGGCTGCTGCTGGCCGCACGGGTCGCCGAGACCGGCCGTACGCTGCGGGACCTCGCGTCGGTCATGGAGCGGCTGCCCCAGGTCCTCATCAACGTGCCGGATGTGGACAGGTCCCGGGTGAAGACCTCCGCCGACCTCGCCGCCGCGGTCGCCGAGGCCGAGCGGGAGCTGGGCTCCGCCGGACGGGTACTGCTGCGCCCCTCGGGCACCGAGCCGCTGGTACGGGTCATGGTGGAGGCGGCGGACATCGACCAGGCCCGCTCGATCGCCGGCCGACTCGCCGACGCGGTGAAGTCGGCACTGGGCTGACCCCCGAACACCGTCCACCCGGCCGGTGACCGTCCGGCCGGGTGGGTCCGTCCGGACGGAGGGCCGGCCCGCTCGGCCGGGCGGGCCGCCGGGGTGGGGTGTCGGTCAGGGGGATGTGCGGCGGCGCCGTTGTCCTGACCACAGGAGTTTCTGGGCGAGCAGGGTGAGGGTGCCCGCGAGGACGATTCCGCCCAGGTTGGCCAGCAGTTGCCAGACGGAACCCCAGGTCTGCGAGTAGTCCGTGTAGCTGAAGGCCACCGCGGCGTTCGCGGCCGCCGGGACCGTGGTCACGGAGATCGCCACACCGATCAGCGCACCCGACTTGGCGGACGTCAGGGACAGGGTGCCGGCGATGCCGGCCAGGAACGCCACCACGAACGACATCGCGTCCGGCTTCCAGATGAACGAGGTGTTCGGCCGGGCCGCCTCCACCATCGACCTCTCGAACAGCCCGAACACGTCCATCAGCCCGCTGAAACCGGCCGTGAGGACCATCGCGGCGGCGAACCCGGCGAGCAGCGCCCACAGCGACCGCCACACCAGGTGCGGCGCCCGCTGGACGAGCGCCGTCGAGATCCCCGCGAGCGGCCCGAACTCCGGGCCGACGGCCATCGCGCCGACGATCAGGACCGCGTTGTCCAGCATCACACCGCACGCGGCGAGCATCGTGGCCACGGCCAGGAACGCGACATAGGTGACGGTGAGCGTCGACTCCTCGTGGGTCGCCTCGGCGAGGTGTTCCCACAGCACCGCGTCCGCACCCTCGCCGGGTGCCTCCTCCTCGGCCTTGTCGGCCCGCTTGGACAGGGTCAGGTCGATGTTCTCGACGGCGATCGAGCCGGTCTCCTCAAGGCCCGACGCCCGCAGCCCGGCGAGCAGTTCGTCGCCCGCCTCCCGGGCCACGTCGCACATGACGACGTCTCCGACGGGGTTGCGGGCGGCGCCGGGCAGCACCACGACGTGCGTGGCGCCGACGGTTCGCTCGATGAGGCGCACCACGTCGTCGGTCGCGCCGGACGGGACGATCAGCCGAAGGTGAAGCATGGCGGCAGGGTAGCGGTCACAGTTTGCGCAGCCGCAGCCGCTGTACCTTGTGGTCCGGGCCCTTGCGCAGGATGAGGGTGGCGCGACCGCGGGTGGGGGCGATGTTCTCCACCAGATTGGGCTTGTTGATGGTCCGCCAGAGCGTGCGGGCGTAGTCCAGGGCCTCCTCCTCGGACACCTGCGTGTACGTGCGGAAGTACGAGGACGGGTCCAGGAAGGCGGTGGCGCGCAGCTTGCGGAAGCGGCTGAGGTACCAGCGCTCGATGTCCTCGGCGCCGGCGTCGACGTACACGCTGAAGTCGAAGTAGTCGGCGAGGCCGGCCCGGGTGCGGCCGTCCGTGCCGGGCAGGGCCTGCTGGAGGACGTTCAGTCCCTCGACGATGAGGATGTCCGGGCGGCGGACGGTGAGCCGTTCGCCGGGCACGATGTCGTAGATCAGGTGGGAGTAGACGGGGGCGGTGACCTCGTCCTTGCCGGCCTTGATGTCGGCGACGAACCGGATGAGGGCGCGGCGGTCGTACGACTCCGGGAAGCCCTTGCGGGACATCAGGCCGCGCGCCTCCAACTCCTTGGTGGGGAACAGGAAACCGTCCGTGGTGACCAGTTCGACCCGCGGATGTTCCGGCCAGCGGGACAGCAGCGCCTGGAGGAGGCGGGCGACGGTGGACTTGCCCACGGCGACGGATCCGGCGACGCCTATGACGAACGGCGTGCCGGACTGGGAGCCCTGTTCGCCGAGGAAGGTGTTCAGGGCGCTTCTGAGCCCGTCCGTGGCGCCGACGTACAGGTTGAGCAGCCGGGACAGCGGGAGATAGATGTCGCGCACCTCGTCGAGGTCGATGACGTCGCCGAGGCCGCGCAGCTTCTCGACCTCCTCGGCGGTGAGCGGCAGCGGCGTCTTGTCGCGCAGCGCGCTCCACTCGGCTCGGGTGAGGTCGACGTAGGGAGTCGCCTCCGGCCGGTGCCGGTGGGCGCTCCGGGGCATCGAGGAGACCGGAGAGATCACAGTCCATTGTTAACGGAGTTTGAACGGCACGGCGGGTGGGATGGGTCACGCGCGGCATCGGCGTCCGGTGACGGGTCGGTCGTACGACGGTGGGAATTTCCGATTTCGGGCACGCGGTGCCGGTTTTGCGCGGGCCTTGGCCCGTAGGCTGCGGCCCATGTGCGGAATTGTGGGATATGTGGGGGCCCAGTCGGCGCTCGATGTCGTCATGGCCGGGTTGAAACGGCTGGAGTACCGGGGGTACGACTCCGCGGGCGTCGCCGTGCCCGCGGACGGCGGGCTCGCCGCCGCGAAGCGGGCCGGAAAACTCGTCAACCTGGAGAAGGAGCTGGTCGAACGGCCGCTGCCGGCGGGGACCACGGGCATCGGACACACCCGGTGGGCCACCCACGGGGCGCCCACGGACGCGAACGCGCATCCGCACCTGGACAACGCGGGGCGGGTCGCGGTGGTGCACAACGGGATCATCGAGAACTTCGCGGTGCTGCGCGCCGAGTTGACCGGGCGCGGCCACGACCTGGTGTCCGAGACCGACACCGAGGTGGTGGCGCACCTGCTGGCCGAGGAGTTCTCCGTGACCGCCGACCTCGCTGAGGCGATGCGGCTGGTGTGCCGGCGACTGGAGGGCGCGTTCACCCTCGTGGCGGTGCACGCGGACGAACCGGACATGGTGGTGGGCGCGCGGCGGAACTCACCGCTCGTGGTGGGCGTTGGAGAGGGCGAGGCCTTTCTCGCCTCGGACGTCGCCGCGTTCATCGCCCACACGCGGTCGGCGATCGAGCTGGGTCAGGACCAGGTGGTGGAACTGCGCCGGGACGGCGTCACGGTGACGGGCTTCGACGGCCGTCCGGCGGAGGTCAGGTCGTACCACGTGGACTGGGACGCGTCGGCCGCGGAAAAGGGGGGTTATGACTACTTCATGCTCAAGGAGATCGCCGAACAGCCCAAGGCGGTCGCCGATACGCTGCTGGGCCGTATCGACGCGGCCGGCTCGCTGAGCCTGGACGAGGTCCGGATCGGCGCGGGTGAACTGCGCGAGGTGGACAAGGTCGTCATCGTCGCGTGCGGCACGGCCTTCCACGCGGGTCTGATCGCCAAGTACGCCATCGAGCACTGGACGCGGGTCCCGTGCGAGGTGGAGCTGGCCAGCGAGTTCCGCTACCGGGACCCGATCCTCGACCATCGGACGCTGGTCATCGCGGTCTCCCAGTCCGGCGAGACCATGGACACCCTGATGGCGCTGCGGCACGCCCGCGAGCAGGGGTCCAAGGTGCTGGCGATCTGCAACACCAACGGGTCGACGATTCCGCGAGAGTCGGACGCGGTGCTGTACACCCACGCCGGGCCGGAGGTCGCGGTCGCCTCGACCAAGGCGTTCCTCACCCAGTTGGTGGCCTGCTATCTGGTGGCGCTGTATCTGGCGCAGGTGCGGGGCACCAAGTGGGGTGACGAGATCGGGGCGGTCATCCGGGACCTGTCGCGGATCGCCAGATCGGTCGAGCGGGTCCTGGAGACGATGGAGCCGGTGCGGGCGCTGGCGCGCACCCTCGCCGCGAAGAACACGGTGCTCTTCCTGGGGCGGCATGTGGGGTATCCGGTGGCGTTGGAGGGCGCGCTGAAGCTGAAGGAACTGGCGTACATGCACGCCGAGGGCTTCGCGGCGGGGGAGTTGAAGCACGGGCCGATCGCGCTGATCGAGGAGGACCTGCCGGTGGTGGTCGTCGTGCCGTCGCCGCAGGCGCGGTCGACGCTGCACGACAAGATCGTGTCCAACATCCAGGAGATCCGGGCGCGGGGCGCGCGGACGATCGTGATCGCGGAGGAGGGCGACGAGGCGGTGGCCCCGTACGCCGACCACCTGATCCGCATCCCGGCGACCCCGGCCCTGCTCCAGCCGATGGTGGCGACCGTTCCGCTCCAGGTGTTCGCCTGCGAACTCGCCACCGCCCGCGGCAACGAGGTGGACCAGCCGCGCAACCTGGCGAAGTCGGTGACGGTGGAGTAGCGGGCCCCGGGTGCTGCGCGGCGCTTCGGTGGGCCGCGCTCACGCGGCGGGTACCGCTGGGGCGAGGACTCGCCCGTGCGCTGCCGCGAGCCGTCGTCCCGCTCGGTCGTCCCGCTCCGTCGTCCCGCTCCGTCGTCCCGCTCTGTCGCCCCCGGTCTACCGTCCCGGTCTGCCGCGCCATGGCGGCGTCCTGAGGCGCCGTCACGGGGGCCGGTTCGCCGTAGGGTGCTCGGCATGAGCATCATCGGGGTCGGTATCGATGTGGCCGAGATCGACCGGTTCGAGGCGTCGCTGCAACGGACGCCCGGACTGGTCGGCCGGCTCTTCCTGGAAAGCGAGTTGCTGCTGCCGAGCGGCGAGCGCCGGGGCGCGGCCTCCCTCGCCGTCCGCTTCGCCGCCAAGGAGGCCCTGGCCAAGGCGCTCGGTGCCCCGCCCGGCCTGCACTGGACGGACGCCGAGGTGTACGTCGAGGACAGCGGGCAGCCCCGGCTGCGGGTGACGGGCACGGTCGCGGCCCGGGCCGCCCAGCTCGGCGTGACGTCCTGGCACGTCTCGCTCAGCCACGACGCGGGCGTGGCGTCCGCGGTGGTGATCGCGGAGGGCTGACGATCCGCCGACCCACGGGGGCGCGGGTGCGGGCGCGGGCACATCCGGGGCAGACTCGAACCCATGCGTACTGCGTACAGCGTGGAGACGGTGCGGGCCGCCGAGCGTGATCTCATGGCGCGGCTGCCGGAGGGGGCGCTCATGCAGCGGGCCGCCGCCGGACTGGCGGCCGCCTGCGCCGAGTTGCTCGGACGCGTCTACGGCAGCCGGGTCGTGCTGCTGGTGGGCAGCGGGGACAACGGAGGTGACGCCCTGTACGCCGGGGCGCGGCTCGCGCGCCGGGGAGCGGGGGTGACGGCCGTGCTGCTCGCGCCCGACCGCACCCATCCCGCGGGACTCGCCGCGCTGCGCCGCGCGGGCGGCAGCATCGCCGCGCCCGGCGCCGGTGAGGCGGCGATCGAGCGGGCCGGCCTCGTCGTCGACGGCATCGTCGGGATCGGCGGACGGGGCGGGCTGCGGCCCGAGGCCGCGGCCCTGGCCGCCGCCGCCGAGCGGGCCCGCGCCGTCGTCGTCGCCGTCGACCTGCCCAGCGGGGTCGAGGCGGGCACCGGGCAGGTGCTGGGGGCCGCCGTCCGCGCCGACCTCACCGTGACCTTCGGGACGCACAAGCCCGGGCTGCTGATCGACCCCGCCCGTGAGCACGCGGGTACCGTACGGCTCGTCGACATCGGGCTCGACCTGCCCGCCGAGCCGGAACTTGAGGCACTGCAACACGCGGACGTGGCCCGGCTGCTGCCGGTGCCCGGGGCGGAGAGCGACAAGTACCGGCGAGGGGTCGTCGGGATCGCGGCCGGGTCGGCGCGGTATCCGGGGGCCGCCGTGCTCGCCGTGTCGGGCGCGCTGCGCGGCGGGACCGGGGCCGTGCGGTACGTCGGGCCCGCCGCAGACGCCGTCATCGCCCGCTTCCCCGAGACCCTGGTCTCCGACCAGGGCCCGCACAAGGCGGGACGGGTGCAGGCATGGGTCACCGGGCCGGGCGCCGGGGACGACGCCGGGACCGTCGCGGAGGTGGTCGGGGCCGAGGTGCCGGTGCTCATCGACGCGGACGGGCTGCGGCTGGCCGACCGGGACGCGGTACGGGCCCGCACGGCGCCGACCCTGATGACCCCGCACGCCGGAGAGGCCGCCGCGCTGCTGGGCGTGGACCGCGAGGAGGTCGAGGGGGCGCGGCTGCCGGCGGTGCGCGAGTTGGCCGCGCGGTACGGCGCCACCGTCCTGCTCAAGGGCTCGACCACGCTGGTCGCCGACCCGGACGGCGGGGCGGTACGCGTCAACGCGACGGGGACGGCGTGGCTGGCCACCGCGGGCAGCGGAGACGTGCTGTCCGGGCTCGCGGGATCCCTGCTGGCCGCGGGCCTCTCCCCCCGGGACGCGGGCAGCGTGGCCGCGTATCTGCACGGACTGGCGGGCCGGTTCGCGGCGAACGGGGCGCCCGTGGGGGCGCACGATGTGGCGGGGGCGCTTGCGCGGGCGTGGCGCGATGTCAGGGCGGAGGCCGGCGCCGGGCCTGGTCGGTAGGGGGTGGCTGGGGCGTGTGTATGCCGGATGTGGGGCCTGGTCTGTAGGTGGTGCCTGGGACGTGTGTGGGCGGGGGTGTAATGCCGGGTGTGGGGCCTGGTCTGTAGGTGGTGCCTGGGACGTGTGTGGGCGGGGGTGTAATGCCGGGTGTGGGGCCTGGTCGGTAGGCGGTGGCTGGGGCGTGTGGGCGGGGGGTGTACGCCGGGTGTGGGGAGGGCGTGAGGGCTGGTGAGTTTGTTTGCGGCGGTTGGGGGCCTGTAGGGGGCGCGCGATGTGGCGGGGGTGGTTGCCGCGGTCTGCCGGTCGGCACCGGTAGCGGGCCTTGTCCGCGCGTATCCCGCCGCACCCGCGCGATTCCCCTCGTACGCCCCATCAGCGCCGTACCCGCGCCGGCCCACACGCCCCTTGCCACCGGGCGGGTACGCACCCCGCCCCCGCCACGGCCTGCCGGCCGGCGCGTGCGCGGAGCGGGGTCGGCTTTCGGAGGTTGTCCGCCGGTCGGCGTAGGGGCCGTCGTTCGCCCGGGCGGCCAGGGACCGGAGCCGGCCGGGAACGGTGGTCCGTCGGGGGCGCATGACGGTGTGTGGGGCGCGCGGCGGTGGTCAGGCGCGGGCCTGTGCCCCGGTACCACCGGTCGCCTCTGAGACACTGGGGGCGCCATGAAAGACACAGCACCCCTGCCGACGGCGCCCCTGCGAGCCCGTGCCGAGATCGACCTGACCGCGCTGCGGTCCAATGTGCGCGCGCTGCGCGCCCTCGCACCGGGCGCCGCCCTGATGGCCGTCGTCAAGTCCGACGCGTACGGCCACGGGGCGGTGCCGTGCGCCCGGGCGGCCCTCGACGCGGGCGCGACCTGGCTCGGCACGGCCACCCCCGAGGAGGCCCTGGAGCTGCGCGCGGCCGGGCTGCCGGGGCGCGTCATGTGCTGGCTGTGGACCCCCGGCGGCCCCTGGCGGCAGGCGATCGAGGCCGACATCGATGTGTCGGTCAGCGCCATGTGGGCGCTGCGCGAGGTCACGGCGGCGGCGCGCGAGGCGGGCCTGCCCGCGCGGGTGCAGCTCAAGGCGGACACCGGGCTCGGGCGCAACGGCTGCCAGCCCGCCGACTGGGCCGACCTGGTGGCCGCCGCCCTGCGCGCCGAGGCGGACGGGCTGATCCGGATCACCGGGCTGTGGTCGCACTTCGCCTGCGCCGACGAGCCCGGCCATCCGTCCATCGCCGCCCAGCTCACCCGCTTCCGGGAGATGACGGCGTACGCCGAGGACCACGGCGTACGCCCCGAGGTGCGGCACATGGCCAACTCGCCGGCCACGCTCACCCTCCCCGAGGCCCACTTCGACCTGGTGCGCACCGGGATCGCGGTCTACGGCATCTCGCCCGGCCCGGAGATCGGCACCTCCGCCGACTTCGGACTGCGTCCGGTGATGACGCTGGCGGCGTCGCTGGCGCTGGTCAAGCACGTTCCGGGCGGGCACGGCATCAGCTACGGCCACCACTACGTCACCCCGGGCGAGACGACCCTCGGCCTGGTGCCCGTCGGCTACGCGGACGGCGTCCCGCGGCACGCCTCGGGCAGCGGCCCGGTGCTGGTCGGCGGCAAGTGGCGGACCGTCGCCGGGCGGGTCGCGATGGACCAGTTCGTGGTCGACCTCGGCGGCGACCGGCCCGAGACCGGCGCCGAGGCGGTCCTGTTCGGGCCCGGCGACCGCGGTGAGCCCACCGCCGAGGACTGGGCGCAGGCCGCCGGCACCATCGCGTACGAGATCGTCACGCGCATCGGAACCCGCGTCCCCCGCGTCTACGTGAACGAGGCCCTGGACGGGTAGTCCGCACAGGGACCCGGGTCGCACCCGCACCGCGGGGGACCCGGCCCGGTGACGCCCGTGCCGCAGGCACGCAGGACCCGCAGTACCCACCCAGCGAACTGTGCAGTACGGCGAAGAGGAGCGGTACGTGAGCGAGAGCAGCGCCAGGGCCGTCGTGGACGCCGCCGCGGCGGCCGTCGCATCCGCCGCGCAGGAGGCCGGCGGCTGGCGCAGGGCGACCGGCCTCGCGGGCGCCGCGATAGGCGTGCTGGCCGCGGGCGCGGCGGCCGGTGTCGCGATCGAGCGGATGACCGTGGGCCGCGGGATGCGCCGCAGGGCACGGCTGGCGCTGGACGCCACGGGGCCGTACGGGGGGCTGCGCGGCACGCCGGGCAAGGCGTACGCCGACGACGGCACCGAGCTGTACTTCGAGGTCGACGACGTCGAACCCGAGGGCGGCCCGGCGGCCCGGCGGCGCCGCCTCTTCGGCCGCAAGGCGCCCGCCCCGGTCACCGTCGTCTTCAGCCACGGCTACTGCCTCAGCCAGGACTCCTGGCACTTCCAGCGGGCGGCGCTGCGGGGCGTCGTGCGGACCGTGTACTGGGACCAGCGCAGCCACGGCCGGTCCGGGCGGGGCATGGAACAGCTGCGGGACGACGTGCCGCTGACCATCGACCAGCTCGGCCGCGACCTGAAGGCCGTCATGGACGCGGCCGTGCCGGAGGGGCCGATGGTGCTGGTCGGACACTCCATGGGCGGCATGACGGTGATGGCGCTGGCCGCCCAGTACCCGGAACTGATCCGTGACCGGGTGGTCGCCACCGCGCTGGTCGGTACGTCGTCCGGGCGGCTCGGCGAGGTCAACTTCGGGTTGCCGCTGGCCGGCGTCAACGCGGTGCGCCGGGTCCTGCCGGGTGTGCTGAAGGCGCTCGGGCAGCAGGCGGCGCTGGTCGAGAAGGGGCGCCGGGCCACGGCCGACCTGTTCGCCGGGATCATCAAGCGGTACTCGTTCGCGTCCCGGGACGTCGATCCGGCGGTCGAGCGGTTCGCCGAGCGGATGATCGAGTCCACCCCGATCGATGTGGTCGCCGAGTTCTACCCGGCCTTCACCGACCACGACAAGACCGAGGCGCTCGACTACTTCAAGGACATACCCGTGCTGGTGCTGGCCGGGGTGCGGGATCTGATCACGCCCAGCGAGCACAGCGAGGCCATCGCCGACCTGCTCCCGGAGGCGGAACTGGTGCTGGTCCCGGACGCGGGGCACCTGGTGATGCTGGAGCACCCCGAAGTGGTGACCGACCGGCTCGCCGACCTGCTCACCCGCGTGGGAGCCGTGCCGGCAGGGGCTACCGTAAGTGGCTATGGAAGCACCAGCAGCGCCGCACGACCCGGCTGACTCCCCTGCCGTAGAGATCACCGTCAACTCTCCCGAGCAGATGAGGGAGTTGGGCCGCAAGCTGGCCAAGCTGCTGCGCGCCGGCGATCTGGTGATGCTCAGCGGGGAGCTGGGCGCGGGCAAGACGACGCTCACCCGTGGTCTCGGCGAAGGGCTCGGTGTGCGCGGGGCGGTCACCTCGCCGACGTTCGTGATCGCCCGGGTGCACCCGTCGCTGGGCGACGGCGCGCCGCTCGTGCACGTCGACGCCTACCGGCTGTCCGGCGGCCTTGACGAGATGGAGGACCTCGACCTCGATGTCTCGCTGCCCGAGTCGGTGGTCGTCGTGGAATGGGGCGAGGGCAAGGTCGAGGAGCTGACCGAGGACCGGTTGCGGATCGTGATCCACCGGGCCGTCGGGGACACGACGGACGAGGTACGGCATGTGACGCTGGCCGGGCTCGGGGAGCGCTGGCAGACCGTGGACCTCGGGGTGCTCGCCGCCTGAGCGGACCGCCCCTGACCTGGCGGTGGGCGGTAGCGGACGGTTCCGACAACATGTCGGGAAAATATTGCCCCGGGCCTGTCCGGTGTGGTCACATGGTACCCAGCCCGTAGTTAGGTGTACCTAAGTACCCGGTAGCGCCTGGCTGCGTCCGCCCCCGTTCGTCAGGAGGCGTCCATGTCAGCCTCGAACCCCCCGGCGCCCCCGCACCAGCCCCCTACGCTGCCGCACCAGCCCCCCGCGGCGCCGCCGCGCGAGCCCGCCCCGGTCCCCATGCGCGACCTGCTCGCCGCATGCGCGGCCGCGGCGATCATCTCCCACCCACCCCACCCCCCGTCCCCCCAAGGGCAGCCCCGCTAAGGGCGCGGGAACCCGCACGACCAGCCACAACGCTCCCGCACCGGCCCCAACCTGCCACCCGCTCCAGGCGGCGAGCCCACCAGCGCTGGGGGGCCGCGCCCGTCAGTGTCAGGGGCGCGGGGAACTGCGCGAGAACCCACGACGCTCCCGCAGACGATCACCGGCCTCGGACCGCATCCGCTGGGGTCACCGTGTCATCCCGGCCGGGGTCGTGCGCGTCAGGGGCGCGGGGAACTGCGCGACCAGCCACGACGCTCCCGCAGACGACCACCGACCACCGGCCACCGACCCCCGACCCCCGACCACCGACGCCGACCGACGACCACCGAGCACCGACCGACGACCGCCGACGCCGACCGCTCGCCCCGCGGAGCGCCTAGCGGATGACCACCACGCGGACCCCGATCGTCGCGAACTTCCACATCGCCTCACCGTTCCGCCGGGTTTCCCGGATGCCACCCGTCTTGACGGACGGATCGGTCACCGACGGCGAGTCCCTGACCGCGGCGCTGAAGCCGACGACCACGCCGTCCACGCTGGTGAACCGCACCACGTGCTCGACGAGCGCCCCATCGGTACCGGTGATCGCCTTCGACCGGGACGTCACCTCGTACGAGCCCGGCTTCGGGTCCACGGTGCCCGGCGTCACCGCGAACGTGTGCTGCACCCTGCCGTTCGCGCCGACCAGCCACACCCGGTTGTCGTCCAGCGAGTACACGACCCGTTCACCCCTGCCGGAGCCGGCGGGCAGCGCGATGGGGTTCTTCCTGTCCCGGGGCGCCTTGCTGGCCGCCACCGCGGGCGACGCGCTCGCGGCAGGCCTGCCGCCGAGCCCGGGCGGGACGTTCGCGGAGGCCTGGTAGGCGAGGAAGCCGACCGTTCCCACGGCCACCGCGGTGAGCCCGGCCACGATCGACGAGCTGGTCCCTGCCACGTCTGCCCACCTCTGCTTCGCGTCATATGTCGTACTTCGTGCCGACCGTAGCAGTCAGTGACCGCCCGACAAGGGCGGGCGTGCACGGGGCCCGCGGAGCCGTAGGCTGTTCGCGTGCTCTTGCTCGCTCTCGATACCGCCACCCCCGCCGTCACCGTCGCGCTGCACGACGGCGACGCCGTCATCGCCTCCTCCAGCCAGGTCGACGCGCGCCGGCACGGCGAGCTGCTGCTGCCGGCCGTGGACCGTGTCCTCGCCGAGGCGGGGCTCCGGCTGGACGCCGTCACCGGGATCGTCGTCGGCATCGGCCCCGGCCCCTACACCGGACTGCGCGTGGGTCTGATGACCGCCGACACCTTCGGCCTCGCCCTGGGCGTCCCGGTGCACGGCGTGTGCACCCTGGACGGCCTCGCCTACGCGGCCGACATCGAGAAGGGCCCCTTCGTCGTGGCGACCGACGCCCGGCGCAAGGAGGTCTACTGGGCGACGTACGCGGATTCGCGCACCCGGGTGACGGGCCCGGCCGTGGACCGGCCCGCGGACATCGCCGACCGGGTGGCCGGGCTGCCCGCCGTCGGCGCGGGCGCGCTGCTGTACCCCGACACCTTCCCGCAGGCCCACGAGCCCGAGCAGGTGTCCGCCGCGGCCCTCGCCTCGCTGGCCGCGGAGCGGCTGGCCGCGGGTGAGCCGCTGCCCGAGCCCCGTCCGCTCTACCTGCGCCGTCCCGACGCCCAGGTGCCCAAGAACTACAAGGTGGTCACCCCCAAGTGACCGAGTCCGTGAAGCCCGCGCTGCGCGAGATGCGCTGGTGGGACATCGATGCCGTCCTCGGCATGGAGAAGGACCTCTTCCCCGAGGACGCCTGGTCGCGCGGCATGTTCTGGTCGGAGCTGGCGCACGCCCGCGGCCCGGCCGCGACCCGGCGGTACGTGGTGGCCGTCGAGGGCGACCGGATCGTCGGCTACGCGGGCCTGGCCGCCCAGGGCGAACTGGCCGACATCCAGACCATCGCCGTCGCCCGCGACCACTGGGGCACCGGACTCGGCCGGCTGCTGCTGGCCGAGCTGCTGCGGGCCGCCACCGCCTTCGAGTGCGCCGAGGTGATGCTGGAGTGCCGGGTGGACAACGTCCGGGCACAGAAGCTGTACGAGCGCTTCGGCTTCGAACCGATCGGCTTCAGACGCGGCTACTACCAGCCGGGGAACGTGGACGCCCTGGTGATGCGCCTGACCGACCCGTCCGCATCCACTTCCGTACGAGGAACCGAGAACAATGGCTGACGAACCTCTGGTCCTGGGGATCGAGACCTCCTGTGACGAGACCGGCGTCGGCATCGTCCGCGGCACCACCCTGCTCGCGGACGCCGTCGCGTCCAGCGTGGACGAGCACGCCCGCTTCGGCGGGGTGGTGCCGGAGGTGGCGTCCAGAGCGCACCTGGAGGCGATGGTCCCGACGATCGAGCGCGCCCTGAAGGACGCCGGTGTGCGCGCGCGGGACCTGGACGGCATCGCGGTGACGGCGGGTCCGGGCCTTGCGGGCGCGCTGCTGGTCGGGGTCTCGGCGGCGAAGGCGTACGCCTACGCGCTCGGCAAGCCCCTGTACGGCGTGAACCACCTCGCCTCGCACATCTGCGTGGACCAGCTGGAGCACGGCGCGCTGCCCGAGCCGACCATGGCCCTGCTGGTCAGCGGCGGGCACTCGTCGCTGCTGCTGTCGACGGACATCACCTCGGACGTCCGGCCCATGGGCGCGACGATCGACGACGCGGCCGGTGAGGCCTTCGACAAGATCGCCCGGGTGCTGGACCTCGGCTTCCCCGGCGGCCCGGTCATCGACCGGTACGCGCGCGAGGGCGACCCGGAGGCGATCGCGTTCCCGCGCGGCCTGACGGGCCCGCGCGATCCCGCGTACGACTTCTCCTTCTCCGGTCTGAAGACGGCGGTGGCCCGCTGGATCGAGGCCCGGCGTGCGGCCGGCGAGGAGGTTCCGGTGCGGGATGTCGCGGCGTCCTTCCAGGAGGCCGTGGTGGACGTGCTCACCCGCAAGGCCGTACGGGCGTGCAAGGACCAGGGCGTCGACCACCTCATGATCGGCGGCGGGGTCGCCGCCAACTCCCGGCTGCGCGTCCTGGCCCAGCAGCGCTGCGAGGCGGCGGGCATCCGGCTGCGGGTGCCGCGGCCCAAGCTGTGCACCGACAACGGCGCGATGGTGGCCGCCCTCGGCGCGGAGATGGTGGCGCGCAACCGGGCCGCGTCGGACTGGGGGCTGTCGGCCGACTCGTCCCTGCCGGTGACGGACCCGCACGTCCCGGGCGAGACCCCCGGCCACGCCCACGCCCACTCGCACGACCACGTGCACGAGATCAGCAAGGAGAACCTCTACCCGTGACAGTCGCTCTCATGTGGGAGGCGCGGGCGGCGCAGGGCCGGGGTGAGGAACTCCTCGCCTGGGCCCGGACCCAGCACCCGTCCGGCAGCCCGCTCCGCCGCGAGACCTTCCGCGCCCCGCAGGACCGGGTGCTGGTCATCACCTGGTGGGATGCGCCGTACGACGCCGACCTCCCCGAACTCCCCGAGCCCCCAGCCGACTTGGCCTCCCGCCCGGTACACCGCTGGCGCTTCGAGTCGGTCGGCGAGAACTGACCCCACCGGCCGGCCCGGGGAGGCCCACGACTCGCCCGGCCCGCCGTTGACCACCCCGCCACCCGGTACGCCCAGGGCGCCCGACCGTGTCGACCAGGTGCGGGTCCTCGCTGATCGTCTTCTCCGCCAAAGGGGCTGACGGCGGACCGGGTGACGACGGTGATGATGCCGGTGGTGCCGGCGCCGTACGACCGCAACCGGGTGGTGGCCCGCGAACCGGCGGCGAGCGACCTGTGGGCGTCGCTGCGCTGAATCCCCCTGGGGTGCGATTCGTAACCTGAAGTATCAACTCTGTTCATTCGTAGCCGTGTTCACCCCGTCCCGGTGGGCACTACAGTGACTCAGCCGCTGTGGAACGGCTGTGTGGTCGCCTGGGGGAAAGAAGCCGACCCGGCCGCGCGCGGCACTCGACTGACATGTCATCCGACCGTGGGGGGTCGACAACTTGAGACTGTTCACGCGCCGCCGTGCCGCGGCGCTCGCGACCGCGGCGGTGCTCGCCGCGGTGGGCACCCTGGCGACCGCGCCGGGCGCCGCCGCCGACGACGCGGGGCCCTGGCCCGGCACCGAAGGCAAGATCCTCGTCGACGGGGGCACCCTGATCGACCCGGCGACCGGCAAGGCCACCCAGATCCCCGATGTGGGGGGCGACCACGCCGCCTGGGCGCCGGACGGCAGCCGGCTGATCACCAGCTCGGGCCGGATCTCCAGCTTCCGCCCCAGCGGCTCCGCCAAGATCACCCTGCCGTGGGCCGAAGGTGTGCGCTCCAGCGCCCCGTACGAGGACCTGGCCTTCGGCTGGAGCGGCGGGTACGTCGTCTTCTCCACCGGCGGCCAGCTCGTCCACGGCCCCTCGGACGGGTCGTGGGCCCCGCAGCCGCTGCTGACCAACGCCCTGGAGCCGTCCACCGTCTGCGACACCCACCCGACGGTGAGCACCACGGGCCTGGTCGCCTTCCAGCGCACCACCGGCCACGGCTGCTTGGACAACGCCGGCGTCTACGTCTACGACGGGTCCGCGCAGACGGTCAAGCGCGTCCTCACCGACGCCCGGCAGCCCGACTACTCGCCCGACGGCACCAAGCTGGCCTTCGTCCGCCCGGACGCCGACGGCAACACCCAGATCTTCACGGCCGACGCCGACGGCACCGACGTCAAGCAGCTGACCACCGGCCCGCGGCAGTACGCCAACCCGTCCTGGTCGCCCACCGGCACCCGGATCGTCTTCGACGCCCACACCTCGCCGAACAGCGACGACGTGCACACGATCGAGTACGCCGACGTGGCCACCGGCGAGCTGACCAAGGTCGCGGGCGGTGCGGGCCTGAGCATCGGCGACAATCCCAGCTGGCAGCCGCTGCGCAAGAACACCACCGGCCGGGTCTGGGGCGCCGACTCCTACGCCACCAACGTCGCCTCCTCCCGCTGGAGTTGGAACACGGTCGGCACGAGCAGGCCCGGCCTGCTGAACGCGAAGTCCGCGGTGCTGGTCAACCGGGACGACTCGGCCTACTCGCTCACCGCGCCCACGCTGGCCGGCAAGAAGCAGGGCCCGGTGCTGATGACGCCGAAGACCGGGCTGTCGACGGCGGTGAAGAACGAGCTGAAGCGGGTGCTGAAGCCGGGCGCGAACGTCTGGATGCTGGGCGGCACATCCGTCCTGTCCGGCGACGTCGCCGCGCAGCTGCGGACCCTCGGCTACGTCCCCAAGCGGATCTCCGCCGCGGACCGCTACGCGACCTCCGTCTCGGCGGCCAAGGCGGTGACCGGCAGCCCGAAGTACGTCTTCCTGGCCAGCGGCACCGACTACAAGGCGGCCCTTGCGGCGGCCGCCGCGGCGGGCGCAGACGGCACGGGCGGCGCGGGCGGTCTCGTCCTCACCAGCGGCAACACGCTGTCCTCGGCGGTGAAGTCGTACCTCAACGGCCTGAACCCCGACAAGACCATGATCATCCCGGTCGGGTCGGCGGCGAAGTACGCGGTGACGCACACATACTTCTCCAAGTGGCCGTCGACGTACTACTACTACCCGGTCACGGCGGGCAGCGCCGAGGCCCTCTCGGTGGCCGTCGCCAAGCTCTGGTGGACCACGCCGCGCACGGTCGCGGTCGCCTACACCGGCTCCTGGCGCGACGGGATGTCCGCGGGCGCGGCGATGAACGTCTACGGCCCGATCCTGTGGACCTCCCGGCCCGGCCTGTCGAACGACACGAAGAGCTATCTGCTGCGCCAGTCCGCGGGCACCCAGTCCGTCATCGCCTTCGGCGACACCGGCTCGGTCACCCTGGGCGCGCTCAACACGGCAGGTGCGTCGATCAGCGCCGGCGGGAGCGACTTCGTGTACCGGCCGTTCTACAACGGCGTCGACAGCGCGGGCCCGCAGTCCTTCGCGCTGCGGGCCGGCGGCGAGGGGCCCGCAGCCGCCCCGGCCAAGTCCGGCCGGCCGGCCGCCGAGCCGAACCTGGAAGCGCTCAGGACGGCCCAGAACCAGTAGCGGTCGCCGTCGCGGGGGCCCCGACCAGCATGGTCGGCGCCCCCGCGACGCGCGTGAGGAACACGGTCGCCGCGTTCGGCCCCTGCGGCCTGACCTTCCTGCGCAGTTCCTCCGGCTCCACCGCCGACCCCCGCTTCTTCACGGTCAGCGTCCCGACCCGCCGCTCCCGCAGCAGCGCCTTCAACTTCTTGACGTTGAAGGGGAGCCGGTCGGTGATCTCGTACGACGTGGCGTACGGCGTCGCCCGCAGTTCGTCCGCGGTCACATAGGCGATGGTCGGGTCGATCAGCCCGCCGCCCAGCTCCGCGGCCACCTCGGCCACCAGGTGCGCCCGGATGACGGCGCCGTCGGGTTCGTACAAGTACCGCCCCACGGGCCGCACTTCGGGGTCCGGCAGCCCCCGGCCGAGCAGGCTGCGCGGACCGGGCAGCAGGGTGGCCCGCACGGCGCCCGGTGTCCCGGTGCCGAACCAGAGCACCGCCTCCTTCACCTCACCGCCGTCCGAGATCCACTCGGCCTCGGCCCGGTCCGGGATCGTCTCGTGGGCGATCCCCGGCGCGATCTTCAGCGCGGCCGTGCGCGCCGTCGACGCCGCCCCCACCGCCCAGGACAGCGGCGGCGAGTAGCCCTCCGGGTCGAAGATCCGCCCGCCCGTCGCCCGGCCGCCGCCCGCCACCGACGCCCCTCGCGCGGCTCCTCCGGTTCTGCCGCCGCGCCGGGCCGGGTCGACGAACACCGCGTCCCAGCCGGAGGTGTCGACCCCGGTGACATCCGCCTCCCGCACCTCGATCAGCTCCTCAAGGCCCAGTGCCGCCGCGTTGGCGCGGGCGACCTCGGCCGTCAGCGGATCCCGGTCCACGGCGAGCACCCGGATCCCGGCGCGGGCGAACGCGATGGCGTCGCCGCCGATGCCGCAGCACAGATCGGCGACGGAGCCGACGCCCAGGTCGCGCAGGCGTGCCGCCCGGTACGTCGCCACGCTGGTCCGGGTCGCCTGCTCGACCCCGTCGGGCGTGAAGTACATCCGCCCCGCGTCCGCCCCGAACTTCGCCGCCGCCCGCTGCCGCAGCCGGGCCTGGCCGAGGGCCGCCGAGACCAGTTCGGCCGGGTGCGCGCGGCGCAGGCGGGTGGCGACGGCGAGTTCGTCGCCGGGCCGCGTGTCGCGTACCTCGTCGAGGAGGGCACGGCCCTCGGGGGTGAGCAGCGAGCGGAAGGGAAGCAGGTCGTTCACCGGGTCATTGTGGGCCAGTCGATGGATGCTGCGCCCGCGGCGGCGGTGTCGGACCGGATCGGCGGCCGGTGGCTGCGAGGATCCGGCACCATGCGAGTAGTAGTACAAAATGACAAAATTAGTGCGCATCGTGGAAGAACATCCGTCCGGGGCGGCCTCGCCCTGCTCGCCGTCACCGCCGTCGTCTCCGGCTGCACGGCGCCGGGCGGTGACGCGGACGTCCGCCCCGCCGCGGGCCGGCAGCCGCACCAGGCGCCCCCCGCTCCCCGTCTGGACGACTACGACGCCCGGCGCGCCGCCGACCGCGCCACCCTGGCCGCCGCCGCCCGCCGCTGGGGCCTGGACGAGGTCCCCCTGACGCCCCCCCGGCCCCCGGCGCACAAGCCGCCGATCACCGCCCGCGACGGCTTCGAGGTCGAGGACCAGGAGGAACTGGGCCTGCCCCCGGTCTTCACCACGATCCCCACCCAGCAGAAGGTCGTCTTCCTCACCATCGACGACGGCGCCGAGAAGGACCCGGCGTTCCTGCGCATGATGGCCGACCTGAAGATCCCGTACACCGCCTTCCTCAGCGACTACCTGGCCAAGGACGACTACGGCTACTTCCGCAAGATGCAGTCGCAGGGCATCACGCTCAACAACCACACCCTCCACCACCCCTATCTGCCCGGCCTGTCCTACGAGGAGCAGCGGGACGAGATCTGCGGCATGCAGGACATCCTGGAGAAGCAGCTCGGCAAGCGCCCGACCGTCTTCCGCCCGCCCTACGGCAACTACAACCGGGACACCCTGGTCGCCGCCAAGTCCTGTGGGATCAAGTACGCGCCGATCTGGGACGAGGAGGTCTTCGTCGACCACTGGGAGTACCGCGAGTGGGACCGCAGCCTGCATCCCGGGGACATCGTGCTCACCCACTTCCGGGGCCGCTCCGACTGGGACGGGTCCATGACCGACATGGTCCGGCGGTTTCTGAACAAGGTCACCCGCGAGGGGTACGCGGTGGCACGCCTGGAGGACTACCTGTGAGGCGCCCGGGGCGGCTCACGCCGGCGGCACGGTGCCGGACGCCGGCCGCCGCGGCCCTGGCCGGTGTCCTGCTGCTGGCCGGCTGCGCGCAGTCCGTCGACCCCATCGAACGGCTCGGCAAGAAGGCCGCCCAGGGCGTACGGTCACCCGGCCCGGCCACCGGGCAGCCCTACCGCCGATGGGGCCTGAACGCCCCGCTCGCCCCCGCCCCCAAGCCCGCGGCGCGCCCCCTGCCGGCCGGCACCGCGGGCCGCCCGCTGCCCCCGGTCCTGGACCATGTGACGACATCCGACCCGGTCGTCTTCCTCACCTACGACGACGGCGCCGAGCGGGACCCCCGGTTCATCGACATGGTCCGCGACCTGCGGCTCCCGGTCAGTTTCTTCCTCACCGACAGCGTCGTCGGCCCGGGCTACGGCCACTTCGCCCGCCTCCGCTCGGTCGGCGCCGACGTCCAGAACCACACCCTCGACCATCCCGCCCTGGGCGGACTGCCCTACGCGGGGCAGCGCGCCGAGATCTGCGGCCAGCAGGACAAGCTCAAGTCCCGTTTCGGCGTCCGCCCCCGGCTCTTCCGCCCGCCCTACGGCACGTACGACACGACGACCCTGCGCGCGGCGGCCGACTGCGGCATCGCCGCGGTGATCCTGTGGCGGGCCGCGATGGGCGCCGACACCCTCGACTACGTCCGGGGTGACAAGCGCCTGAGCCCCGGCGACATCATCCTGGTCGGCCCCGACGAGTCCACCGGACCCACCCTCAGGGAGCGCACGACGCGCCTGCTCCGGCGGGTCCAGTCCGCGGGTCTGACCGTGGGCCGTCTGGAGGACTACCTGTGAGCCGTCGGGGCCGGACGCGCCACGGTCGATTGGCACTCCGCTTGACCGAGTGCTAATCGCAGTCATAGTCTCGGCTCTGGCACTCCCCCATGGAGAGTGCCAACAACGCGACGGGCAGGTCCGGCACCCGCGACGACGGATCGACCTGGTCGCCACCTCAGACAGTTAACCCCGTGAGATCTCCGAAGGGGGAGGTCGGATCGTGACGACCGCCAGCTCCAAGGTTGCCATCAAGCCGCTCGAGGACCGCATCGTGGTCCAGCCGCTCGACGCCGAGCAGACCACGGCCTCGGGCCTGGTCATTCCGGACACCGCCAAGGAAAAGCCCCAGGAGGGCGTCGTCCTGGCCGTGGGCCCGGGCCGTTTCGAGGACGGCAACCGTCTTCCGCTCGACGTCAGCGTCGGCGACGTCGTGCTCTACAGCAAGTACGGCGGCACCGAGGTGAAGTACAACAACGAGGAGTACCTCGTTCTCTCGGCCCGCGACGTGCTCGCGATCATCGAGAAGTAATTCACCCCAGCACTCGTGCTGTGAGCTGCGCCCCTGGCCCCGCCATCAAGAAGCCGGGCGCCCGGGGCGCAGCGTCTTTACCACCAGATTTCCGAGAGGGCCCCCGCTGCCATGGCGAAGATCCTGAAGTTCGACGAGGACGCCCGTCGCGCCCTTGAGCGCGGCGTCAACAAGCTGGCCGACACGGTGAAGGTGACGATCGGCCCCAAGGGCCGCAACGTCGTCATCGACAAGAAGTTCGGCGCACCCACCATCACCAACGACGGTGTCACCATCGCCCGTGAGGTCGAGATCGAGGACCCGTACGAGAACCTCGGCGCCCAGCTGGTGAAGGAGGTGGCGACCAAGACCAACGACATCGCGGGTGACGGCACCACCACCGCCACCGTGCTGGCCCAGGCCCTGGTGCGCGAGGGCCTGAGGAACGTCGCCGCCGGCGCCTCCCCGGCCGCCCTGAAGAAGGGCATCGACGCCGCGGTCAAGGCCATCTCCGAGGACCTGCTCGGCTCGGCCCGGCCGATCGACGAGAAGTCCGACATCGCCGCCGTCGCCGCGCTGTCCGCCCAGGACCAGCAGGTCGGCGAGCTGATCGCCGAGGCGATGGACAAGGTCGGCAAGGACGGTGTGATCACCGTCGAGGAGTCCAACACCTTCGGCCTCGAACTGGACTTCACCGAGGGCATGGCCTTCGACAAGGGCTACCTGTCGCCGTACTTCGTGACGGACCAGGAGCGCATGGAGGCCGTCCTGGAGGACCCGTACATCCTCATCAACCAGGGCAAGATCTCCGCCATCGCCGACCTGCTGCCGCTGCTGGAGAAGGTCATCCAGGCGGGCTCCTCCAAGCCGCTGCTGATCATCGCCGAGGACGTCGAGGGCGAGGCCCTGTCGACCCTGGTCGTCAACAAGATCCGCGGCACCTTCAACGCCGTCGCGGTGAAGGCCCCGGGCTTCGGCGACCGCCGCAAGGCGATGCTGGAGGACATGGCGATCCTCACCGGCGCCACCGTCATCTCCGAGGAGGTCGGCCTCAAGCTGGACCAGGTCGGTCTGGACGTGCTCGGCACCGCCCGCCGCATCACCGTCACCAAGGACGACACCACCCTCGTCGACGGCGCCGGCAACAAGTCGGACGTCGAGGGCCGCATCGCGCAGATCAAGGCCGAGATCGAGAACACCGACTCCGACTGGGACCGCGAGAAGCTCCAGGAGCGCCTCGCGAAGCTGGCCGGCGGCGTGTGCGTGATCAAGGTCGGCGCCGCCACCGAGGTGGAGCTGAAGGAGAAGAAGCACCGTCTGGAGGACGCCATCTCCGCGACCCGCGCCGCGGTCGAGGAGGGCATCGTCTCCGGTGGTGGCTCCGCGCTCGTCCACTCCTCCAAGGTCCTGGACGGCAACCTCGACAAGTCCGGCGACGAGGCCACCGGTGTCGCGGTCGTCCGCAACGCCGTCGTCGAGCCGCTGCGCTGGATCGCGGAGAACGCGGGCCTTGAGGGCTACGTGATCGTCTCCAAGGTCAAGGAGCTGGACAAGGGCAACGGCTACAACGCCGCCACCGGCGAGTACGGCGACCTGGTCAAGGCCGGCGTCATCGACCCGGTGAAGGTCACCCGCTCCGCCCTGGAGAACGCCGCCTCCATCGCCTCCCTCCTGCTGACGACCGAGACCCTGGTCGTCGAGAAGAAGGAAGAAGAGGAGCCGGCCGCCGCGGGCCACGGCCACGGCCACGCCCACTGACACCCGGCAGCGAGGGCCCGGCACCCGAAAGGGCGCCGGGCCCTCGCGCTGCCCGCTGCGGTCACCGCGGTCACTGTTCCAGCTGGTCGAGCGCGCCCAACTGCTGCATCAGACCCAACTGGTCGTGCTGCCACCAGGTCTCGGCGATCCGGCCGTTCGCGCCGAACCGGAAGACGGTGGTACCGGTCGTGGTGACCCGCCTGCCGGTGGCGGTGATCCCCAGGAACTCCCCCCGGTGCGTGGCGTTCCAGGTCCAGCGGGCACAGGCCCGGTCGCCCTGGACGATCAGATCCTCCACGGTGAAGGCGGAGTCGAAGGCGGCCCGCCACATCCGGTACTCCGCGCGGACCGAGTCCAGCCCGATCGTGTCCTGCGGATTGAGCGGATCATGGCTGTGCACGTCCTCGTCGAGCAGGTCGTTCAGCGGCCCCAGCTCACCCGGCGCCGCGAGCGTCGCGAAGAAGCGCCGCACCGTCTCAGCGCCCAGCGGCTCCTCGCGTACGACGTCCAGGTCGATGAATGTCGGCATCTCGTCGCAGAGGGCGACCAACTGCTGGTAGACCTTGCCCGTCTCGGGAAGGTTCGAGTTCCGCATCGCGTCCGCGTACGAGGGGAACTCCACGATCTCCACGATGTGCGACGCATCCGACCGGTCCCTGCCCACCAGGTCGTATGTCGCGGTCCGCTTCCCCTTGGTCTGCTCGACCCAGGTGTCCAGCAGCCGGTTCATCTCGTCGAACCGGCTCGTCCTGCACTCGATGAGCTGTACGAACGTCATGACGCCGCCTCCGGCCCCCCTGGGTCCGGTTCCGTCCCGCCCATCTTCCCACCCAAGCGGCGCCCCTACCCCCGGCGCGAGAGAGTTCCCCGGGGGCTCACCGCGGGCCGTACCTGCGCCCGGTCCGGGAGCTGATGCCGCCCACCAGTCCGCGCGGTGCCATCTTCGCCAGCCCCATCAGCGCCTTGTACCGCGGATCCGGAATGGACAGCGTCCTGCCGCGCGCCAGGTCCGCGAGCGCCGTCGCGACCAGCTTGTCCGCGTCCAGCCACATCCACCCCGGGATGTTGTCCGTGCCCATCCCAGCCCGCTGGTGGAACTCGGTGCGCACGAACCCGGGGGCCAGCGCCATCAGGCGGACGCCCGTACCGGCCAGATCCCTCGCCACCCCCTGCGTGAACTGCGCGACCCACGCCTTGGACGCCCCGTACGTGCCCCGCGGCACGAACGCCGCCACCGAGGCCACGTTCAGGATCCCGCCGCGCCCGCGTTCCCGCATCGCCTCGCTCGCAGCCGACGTCAGCCGCAGCACCGCCTCGATGTGCACCTTGAGCATCCGCAGCTCATCGGCCATCGGTACGTCGAGATAGCGGCCCTTGTTGCCGAAGCCGGCGTTGTTGACCAGCAGGTCGACGGGGTTCCTGCGGTCACCGAGCCGGGCGGCGACCGCCTCGATGCCCTCGTCCTGCGCCAGGTCGGCCGTCAGCACCTCCGCCTCGATGCCGTGCCGGTCGTGCAGCTCGGTCGCCTGCTCACGCAGCCGTCCGGTGTCCCGCGCGACCAGGACCAGGTCATGCCCGTCCGCCGCCAGCCGCCGCGCGAACGCGGCGCCGATCCCCGCCGTCGAACCCGTAATCAGAGCCGTTGTCATGGCCCAAGAGTAGTTACCCGCAGGGTCGGCATCTGTTCTGTGCGCGCGGCCCTCCCTCCGGTGCGACGCCCGCTCGCGGGCCGCCTGCTACGGCCGCTCAGACCCCCTGGCCGCCGTGCTTCGCCCCATACGCACGGGCCTCGGCCAGGGCCTTTGGGTGCAGGGCCCCGCCCGCCGCGAGCACGCGGGGCAGCAGCTCCCGCTCGGTCGTCTCCGCGCGGAACTGCATGGCGACCGTCACCTCGTGGTCCGGCCGGTACACGATCCGCACCGGGTCGCCCGCCTTGATCTCACCCGGCTCGATCACCCGGAGGCAGGCACCGGGCGCACCCTTCCGCGTGAACCTCCGCACCCATCCCCGCTCGCCCAGGTGCGCCTGGAACGTCCGGCACGGAATGCGCCCGCAGGTGACTTCGAGCACGACGTCCGGGCCGAGCCGCCAGCGCTCGCCGATCAGCGCGCCGGAGACATCGAGCCCGCTCGTCGTCAGGTTCTCCCCGAAGGCCGCCGTCCGCGAGCGTCCGGCCCAGCTCGCCCTCCCAGTCGTCGAGGTCCTCGCGCGCGACCGCGTACACCGCCTGGTCGTCACCGCCGTGGTGGCGCAGGTCGCAGACCGCGTCCCCGGCGAGGCCGCTCCTGCCGCTGCCCTTCGGGCCCGGCGCGGCCGCCCGCACCGGACCGTCCACCGGACGCTTGTCGATGCCGGTCAGCCCGTCCGGCTGGTCCGTGTGGTCGACGGCCTTCGGGCGCCCCACATGCACCGAGAGAAGCCGCATGCCGGGCACCGTACGGCAGCCCGCTCAAAGCGTCGACGCAATATCGGGCACTCCATGCAAGGTCGGCTTATGCTCGAAGAGTGATCGAGGCCCGTCATCTCCGCGCGCTGCGCGCCGTCGCCACCACCGGCTCCTTCTCGGCGGCCGGCCGGGAACTGGGCTGCACCCAGCCGGCCGTCAGTCAGCAGATGAAGGCCTTGGAGACATCGGTCGGCACCCCGCTGCTGGTCCGCAGCGGTCGTGAGATGCGTCTGACGGAGGCGGGCGAGGCGCTGGTGCGGCACGCGTCGGGGATCCTCGCCGGGCTGACCGCGGCCGAGGAGGAGGTCGCCGCGATCGCCGGGCTGCGGGCCGGCCGGGTCCGCCTGGTGTCCTTCCCGAGCGGCAGCTCCACCCTCGTCCCCACCGCCCTCGCCGCGCTGCGCGCCGCCCATCCCGGCACCCGTGTCTTTCTCGAGGAGGCGGAGCCCCCGCACTCCGTGGATCTGCTGCGCGCCGGCGACTGCGATGTGACCCTGGCGTTCCGGTACGCGGACGCGGCGGGCGCCGAGGAATGGGACGACCTCGTCCTACGGCCGCTGCTGACGGACCGTCTGGTGGCGCTGGTGCCCGAGCGGCACCGGCTCGCGGGCGCGCGGTCCGTCGCCATCGGCGAACTCGCCGCGGAACCGTGGATCGCGGGCTGTCCCCGCTGCCGCGGTCAGTTGGTCGAGGTGTGCGAGGGAGCGGGCTTCACCCCCCGCATCGACTTCGCCACCGACGACTATCCGGCTGTGGTCGGTCTGGTCGGCGCCGGACTGGGCGTGGCCGTCCTGCCGCAGCTCGCGGTCGAGTCGGTCCGCCCCCGGGGCGCGCGCACGGTGGCGCTGGAACCGGCGGTACGCCGGGAGATCGTCGCCCTCACGCTGCCCGACCTGGCCCATGTGCCGGCGGTGGCGGCGACGCTGGAGCAGCTGGCGCGGGCCGCCCGTCGTCAGTGAGGAGCGCGGGCAGGCGCACTCGTGCCGCCGCGCCGGGCAGCCGGGGCGCAGCGGTATGGGGTTGCAGAAACGTTCCTTCAGGTGTTGGGTGCGGCGTTCCCACTGGTCGACGAAGCCGACACCAGCCGGTTCCGCGCCCGTCCCATCAGCTCCTCGCGCTCGTCCTCGGTCAGGCCGCCCCATACGCCGTACGGTTCGCGTACTGCCAGCGCATGCGCCGCGCACTCCGCGCGGACCGGGCACCTCATGCAGACCTCCTTGGCCGAGTTCTCGCGAGCACTCCGAGCCGCCCCGCGCTCACCCTCCGGGTGGAAGAAGAGCGAACTGTCGACCCCACGGCAGGCAGCCAGCAACTGCCAGTCCCACAGGTCCGCGTTCGGTCCGGGAAGGCGGGAGAAATCTGCCATTACGTGACCCCTTGTCGCCGTTCTGGGCGGATGCGGTGCCAACGACCGTACATGTCCGGTCTAAGAAGATGAAAATATGACTCATTGCGAATCTAGCTCCAGACACCATGAAATGGGAAGAAAAGGGGCTAAACGGGGCATAGGTTGTGCTGAAAACTTGAGAGTCCGTCGGGCATGTATGCACCGTGTGCGCGCCCTCACGTAGAGTGCCGAAGATGGCACGCAGCCCCGTAACTCTTTCGAGTGACCGTCGTTGAGAGTGCGGAGGCGGTTGAGAACACAAGCGCTCGGGCAGCCGTCCGAGACGGTCGACCGCACAGGTGACGATTCCGTACCAGCCTGGAGGCTCAAGGTGACGCGCATCAGCTGCGGAGGGCGGCCATGACATCCGTCCTCGTCTGCGACGACTCCCCGCTTGCCCGAGAGGCGCTCCGCCGCGCGGTCGCGACCGTGCCCGGCGTCGAGCGTGTGACGACGGCGGCCAACGGCGAGGAAGTCCTCCGCCGCTGGGGTGCCGACCGCTCGGACCTCATCCTCATGGACGTGCGCATGCCCGGACTGGGCGGCGTCGAGACCGTGCGGCGGCTGCTGTCCGCCGATCCCGGGGCCCGCATCATCATGCTCACCGTCGCCGAGGACCTCGACGGCGTGGCGCTCGCGGTCGCCGCCGGTGCCCGCGGCTATCTGCACAAGGACGCCTCGCGCGCCGAGTTGCGCGCCACGGTCACGCAGGCCCTCGCCGACCCGACCTGGCGGCTCGCCCCGCGCCGGCTGCGCTCGGCGGAGATGGGCGCCGCGCCCACCCTCACCGCGCGCGAGATCCAGGTGCTCGAAGGCATGAGCCACGGCCGCTCCAACGCCGAGATCGGCCGCGAACTGTTCCTCTCCGAGGACACCGTGAAGACCCATGCAAGGCGCCTGTTCAAGAAGCTCGGCGCCTCGGACCGCGCACACGCGGTGGCGCTCGGCTTCCGCTGGGGTCTGGTCCGCTAGGGCGTGTTTCGAAAGTCCCGTCTGGCCCGCGACGCCTGGCATGGGACCTCGCCGCGTTGTCGGGATCGTCCGTGTACGCCCAGTACGCGGACGACCCTCCGCCTTGCGATGCACCGCACCAGACGCCGCGGGCCCCGCCCTCCGGGCGGACGACGCTACTTTCGAAACACGCCCTGGACCCCGCCGCCGGGCGTGCGGGTGCCCTGGTGGCCCAAGGCTCGCTCAGGGCTTCGCGTTCGGTGAACTGCGGGCCGTCCGTGGCTGGTCACGCGGTTCTCCGCGCCCCCTCGGGGGCGCGGACACCGGTCCGGGCGGCACCGTCCGGCGGGTGCCCGCTGCTCGTTTCGCCGCGGATGCCGCATCCTTGAGGTGTGGAGTCTCTCGGGGACGAGTCGGTCGAGCGGAAGGGGAGGGCGCAGGAGATGAGTGCCGGCGCACCTGCTCATAACGCTTCGGTGCACAACCATCAGCACGATGCGACGGACCGGACAGCCACAGGGCACCATGGTCCGATGCGCGACGACGAGGCGGGCACGGCCCATGGGGCGATCGGTGCGCTCGTGCATCGCGCCGTCGACGGGGACGAGCAGGCCACGCACGACCTGCTCGCCCATGTCCACCCCCTGGCGCTGCGCTACTGCCGCACCCGGCTGTCCCGGCTCCCCGGCGACGCCCGCCACTTCGTCGAGGACCTCGCGCAGGAGGTCTGCGTCGCCGTCCTCCTCGCGCTGCCCCGCTACCGGGACACCGGCCGGCCCTTCGAGGCGTTCGTCTTCGCCATCGCCTCGCACAAGGTCGCCGACCTGCAGCGGGCCGCGATGCGCCACCCGGGCTCCACGGCCGTCCCCTCCGACGAGATGCCCGAGCGCCCGGACGACTCCCTCGGCCCCGAGGAGCGGGCCCTGCTCAGCAGCGACGCCGAGTGGGCGAAGAAGCTGCTGGCCAACCTTCCGGAGAACCAGCGCGAGCTGCTGCTGCTGCGGATCGCGGTGGGCTTGACGGCGGAGGAGACCGGTCAGATGTTGGGAATGTCACCCGGTGCGGTACGGGTGGCGCAGCACAGGGCGCTCAGCCGCCTGCGGGCGCTGGCCGAGCAGTAGCCGCCCGCGGGCGCGGACCAGCGCCTGAACGGGCCGGACGCACGGTCCGTACGAACATACGAAGCCCGGGGCCGACCCGGACCGTGGAATGGGAGAGCCACGCTTCCCGTTAGCATGGACATCCGCACCGATCAAGGCCATTTGGGGAAGGTGTCATGACTGACAACGTCGACGGAGTGCCCGGCAAATTCGCGACACTCGGGCTGACCTACGACGACGTCTTGCTGCTGCCGGGCGCGTCGGACATGGCGCCCGACGACATCGACACCGCCTCGTACGTCTCCAAGAACGTGCGGGTCAACATCCCGCTCCTGTCCGCCGCCATGGACAAGGTCACCGAATCGCGCATGGCGATCGCGATGGCCCGTCAGGGCGGCGTCGGCGTCCTGCACCGCAACCTCTCCATCGAGGACCAGGCCAACCAGGTCGACCTGGTCAAGCGCTCCGAGTCCGGCATGGTCGCGGACCCCATCACGGTGCACCCCGACGCCACGCTCGCCGAGGCCGACGCCCTGTGCGCGAAGTTCCGCATCAGCGGCGTCCCGGTGACGGACGGCGACAAGAGGCTGCTCGGCATCGTCACCAACCGAGACATGGCCTTCGAGACCGACCGCAGCCGTCGGGTCCGCGAGGTCATGACGCCGATGCCGCTGGTCACCGGCAAGGTGGGGATCTCCGGCGAGGACGCCGTGCAACTGCTGCGCAAGCACAAGATCGAGAAGCTGCCGTTGGTCGACGACGAGGGCGTCCTCAAGGGCCTGATCACGGTCAAGGACTTCGTCAAGGCGGAGAAGTACCCGAACGCCGCCAAGGACGCCGAGGGCCGGCTGCTGGTCGGCGCCGCGGTCGGCGTCGCCGGTGACTCCTTCGAACGCGCCCAGGCGCTGATCGAGGCCGGCGTCGACTTCATCGTCGTCGACACCGCGCACGGCCACTCCCGCCTGGTCGGCGACATGATCGCCAAGATCAAGTCGAACTCCGCGGGCGTCGATGTCATCGGCGGCAACATCGCCACCCGCGACGGCGCCCAGACCCTGGTCGACGCGGGCGCCGACGGCATCAAGGTCGGTGTCGGACCGGGCTCGATCTGCACCACCCGCGTCGTCGCCGGCGTCGGCGTCCCGCAGGTCACCGCGATCTACGAGGCCGCGCTCGCCGCCAAGGAGGCCGGTGTCCCGGTCATCGGCGACGGCGGTCTGCAGTACTCCGGCGACATCGCCAAGGCGCTTGTCGCGGGCGCCGACACGGTGATGCTCGGCTCGCTGCTCGCGGGCTGCGAGGAGTCGCCCGGGGAGCTGCTGTTCATCAACGGCAAGCAGTTCAAGTCGTACCGCGGCATGGGGTCCCTCGGGGCGATGCAGACCCGCGGCGACCGTAAGTCGTTCTCCAAGGACCGTTACTTCCAGGAGGGCGTCGCCTCCGACGACCAGCTGATCCCCGAGGGCATCGAGGGTCAGGTGCCCTACCGCGGCCCGCTGTCCTCCGTCGTCCACCAGCTGGTCGGCGGCCTGCGCCAGTCGATGTTCTACGTCGGCGGCCGGACCGTGCCGCAGCTGCAGTCCAACGGCCGGTTCGTGCGGATCACCTCCGCGGGCCTCAAGGAGAGCCACCCGCACGACATCCAGATGACGGTCGAGGCGCCCAACTACAGCAGGCAGTGACCCACGCGCGCGTGCACCGCGCGTGACCGACGTCCCTGGAGCGGCCCCGGAACTTCCGGGGCCGCTCTTGTCGCGCCTGAGCTGTCGTGCTGAGCGAGTCCTCGCCGTACCCGAGCGGGGCGACGTCCGACATCTGAGCGAGGGCGGTGCCCGGCACCTGAGCGGGGGCGGTGCGCGGCCCGTCGGCGATACTGGAAGACGCTGAACGCATCAGGGAAAGGCCACAGACGTGACTGAGATCGAGATCGGGCGCGGCAAGCGCGGCCGCCGGGCGTACGCCTTCGACGACATCGCCGTCGTACCGAGCCGCCGTACGCGGGACCCGAAGGAGGTCTCGATCGCCTGGCAGATCGACGCCTACCGCTTCGAGCTGCCCTTCCTGGCCGCCCCCATGGACTCCGTCGTCTCCCCGGCCACGGCGATCCGCATCGGCGAGCTGGGCGGCCTGGGCGTGCTGAACCTGGAGGGCCTGTGGACGCGGTACGAGGACCCGCAGCCGCTGCTCGACGAGATCGCCGCACTGCCCGCCGAGGCGGCGACGCGGCGGCTCCAGGAGGTCTACGCGGCCCCCATCCAGGAGGAGCTGATCGGCGCGCGCATCAAGGAGGTGCGCGACTCCGGCGTGGTCACGGCCGCCGCGCTGTCCCCGCAGCGCACCGCCCAGTTCTCCAAGGCGGTGGTGGACGCGGGCGTCGACATCTTCGTCATCCGCGGTACGACGGTCTCCGCGGAGCATGTGTCCTCCTCGCACGAGCCGCTGAACCTGAAGCAGTTCATCTACGAGCTGGACGTCCCGGTGATCGTCGGCGGCTGTGCCACCTACACGGCCGCCCTGCATCTGATGCGCACCGGCGCGGCAGGTGTGCTGGTCGGCTTCGGCGGGGGCGCCGCGCACACCACGCGCAACGTGCTCGGCATCCAGGTGCCGATGGCCACGGCGGTCGCCGATGTGGCGGCCGCGCGCCGGGACTACATGGACGAGTCCGGCGGCCGGTATGTGCATGTGATCGCGGACGGCGGCGTCGGCTGGTCCGGCGACCTGCCCAAGGCGATCGCCTGCGGCGCCGACTCGGTGATGATGGGCTCCCCGCTGGCCCGCGCCACCGACGCGCCCGGCAAGGGCCACCACTGGGGCATGGAGGCGGTCAACGAGGAACTGCCGCGCGGCCAGAAGGTCGACCTCGGCACGGTGGGCACGATGGAGGAGATCCTCACCGGCCCGTCCCACAGCCCCGACGGTTCGATGAACTTCTTCGGCGCCCTGCGCCGGGCCATGGCGACCACCGGTTACAGCGAGCTGAAGGAGTTCCAGCGGGTGGAGGTCACCGTGGCGGACTCGCAGCACCGGCGGTGAGGTGACACCGCGCTCGACCTGAGTCGCCGGCAAGGGCTCGGCTGCCCCTAGGGGCAGCCGAGCCCTTCCGTATGCCCAAGTGGCTTGGCGGGGGCGCGTGTTGTGTGCGTGGGGCGCGCGGTTGCGTTCGGGGCGAATATGGGCCGAACGGGCGAACTCGGCAGGTAGCGTCAGTGATCGGCGACCCTGCTCTCTGGGGCGCCCCCTTCCAAGGACACGGTTCCGGACCCCGCCCTCGGGGCCCGGCCCGAATTCCGACGGACCGCCCTACCGGGCCTCTGGGCGGCATCGTGGAAGGGGGCGCGCCCATGGGCCGTCACCGCATGCCCACCCGCTGGGACCGCATTCGGCTTCGGCTGGTGAAGTTCCGGAGGAGGTGGATCTTGCGGATTTACGGAAGGTGAGCGGCCACCCCTATACGAGCTAGGGGTGGACACTCCGTTCACCTTCAGGAGCCCGCTGCAGTTGCCCTCTGCGGTGGGCTCCACCTTTTTGTACGGTACCGGATTCGCTGAGGGGAGGTCCGGTACCGGAGGAGGTGGATCTTGCGGATTTACGGAAGGTGAGCGGCCGCCCCTATACGAACTAGGGGTGGACACTCCGTTCACTTTTCAGGAGCCCGCCCCAGTACCCGCTACGGTGCGCTCCACCTTTTACGGAAGGTGAGCGGCCACCCCTATAGAGACTAGGGGTGGACACTCCGTTCACCGTTCAGGGGCCCGCTGCAGTTGGCCGCTGCGGTGGGGCTCCGTCCGATTTCGTACGCTACCCGTCGGCCGGCGCCCTGTGCCACCGGCTCTGGAGTGAGCCCCCGTCGCGTGCGCCCCCCTCACAACCGGTGCGCCGCTCCCGTGGGTGTGGCGCCCCGTGTGTCCAGCAGCAGTTGAGCCTTCACCGACAGGCCCTGCATGTCGTACGTGCGGTGCTGCTGGAGGAGGATCGTGAGGTCCGCGTCGGCCGCGGCCTCGTACAGGGAGTCCGCGCGGGGGACCGGGCGGTCCAGGACGCTCCAGGACGCGATGTGGGGGTCGTGGTAGCTGACGGAGGCGCCCAGCTCCATCAGCCGGATCGCGACCTCATGGGCCGGGGTGCCCTGCTGGTCGGCGAGGTCGGCCTTGTAGGTGACGCCCAGCAGGAGCACGCGCGCACCGCGGGCCGACTTGCCGTGCTCGTTGAGGAGGGCCGCGGCCCGCTGGACGACGTACCGGGGCATGCGGCCGTTGACCTGCTGGGCCAGTTCCACCATGCGCAGCGGGCGGCCGGCGTGGCCGGTCAGGTCCTGCGGGACGCCGTGGCCGCCGACGCCGGGGCCGGGCCGGAACGCCTGGAAGCCGAACGGCTTGGTCTCCGCGCAACGGATGACGTCCCACAGGTCCACGCCCAAGTCATGGCACAGAGCGGCCATTTCGTTGACCAGGGCGATGTTGACGTGCCGGAAGTTCGTCTCCAGCAGTTGCACCGTCTCCGCCTCGCGCGGTCCACGTGCGCGTACCACCTTGTCGGTGAGCCGTGCGTAGAACGCCGCGGCGGATTCGGTGCAGGCCGGGGTGAGGCCGCCGATGACCTTGGGTGTGTTGGCCGGGGTGTGGTCCCGGTTGCCGGGGTCGACTCGGCTGGGCGCGTAGGCGAGGTGGAAGTCGCGGCCCGCGCGCAGCCGTGAACCCTTCTCGAGCAGGGGCCGCAGGAAGTCCTCGGTGGTGCCCGGGTGCACCGGCGACTCCAGGATCACCGTGGTGTGCGGGCGCAGCCGGGCCGCCAGGGTGCGGGCGGCGGACTCCACCTGGCTCAGGTCGAGTCCGCCGTCCACGCCGCGTGGGGTCGGTGCGCAGATCACCGCGGTGCGCACCCGGCCGAGCCCGGCCGGGTCGGTGGCCGGCCGGAAGCCCCCCGAGAGCATCCTGCGCAGTTCGGCGGGGCTGAGGGAGCCGGTCTCCGGCCCGGTGGCGTAGCCGAGTGTGGGGATGCCGGCGGCGACGGCTGCCTGGGCGAGGGGCAGGCCGTAGGGGCCGAGTCCGATGACGGCGAGGTCTGCGGGCATGCGTGGGCCGTCCTTCCCAGTAGCCGAAGCAGGACAGGTGCGCAAGCCCGGTGGACAGGACGGGAGAGCGCAATGTCACACTAGGAGTAAATATGACCGTGATGTGGGATTGTGTTCTTGTGTCTTGCGGCGGTCTTCCGCCGGTCGCGCGGTCGTTGTCCACAGGCTGGGGGCCAGTGGTGGCTGAAGTCGGGCAAGCCGGTCAGAATTTGGGCATGAGGAGGGGACGAACCGGGCTTCGCCCACCGGGTGCGGCCTACGCGACCGACAGCGGGAGGCAGCGGTGAGGACAGCGACACTGGGGCCGGCGCAGCGCGCGGAGTCCCTCGCGCGCATGACCGAGCGCGAGCTGGACATATTGGTGGTGGGCGGCGGAGTGGTCGGCGCGGGCACCGCGCTGGACGCGGTCACCCGCGGCCTGTCCACCGGCCTGGTCGAGGCGCGCGACTGGGCGTCGGGCACGTCCAGCAGGTCCAGCAAGCTGATCCACGGCGGCCTGCGCTATCTGGAGATGCTGGACTTCGCGCTCGTCCGCGAGGCGCTGAAGGAGCGCGGCCTGCTGCTGGAGCGCCTCGCGCCGCACCTGGTCAAGCCCGTGCCGTTCCTCTACCCGCTCCAGCACAAGGGCTGGGAGCGGCTGTACGCCGGTTCGGGCGTCGCGCTCTACGACGCCATGTCGATGGCCCGCGGCCACGGCCGGGGCCTGCCCATGCACCGGCACCTGAGCCGCCGTCAGGCCCTGCGCGTCGCCCCCGCCCTGCGCAAGGACGCCCTGGTCGGCGCCCTCCAGTACTACGACGCCCAGGTGGACGACGCCCGTTATGTCGCCACCCTCGTGCGGACCGCGGCGTCCTACGGCGCGAAGGCCGCCAACCGCGCGCGGGTGACCGCGTTCCTGCGCGAGGGCGAGCGGGTGGTCGGCGTCCGGGTGCAGGACGTGGAGGCGGGCGGGGAGTACGAGATCCACGCCAAGCAGGTCGTCAACGCCACCGGTGTGTGGACCGACGACACCCAGGCGATGGTGGGGGAGCGGGGGCAGTTCCACGTCCGCGCCTCCAAGGGCATCCACCTGGTGGTGCCCAAGGACCGCATCCACTCCACGACCGGACTGATCCTGCGCACGGAGAAGTCCGTCCTGTTCGTCATACCGTGGGGGCGGCACTGGATCGTCGGCACCACCGACACCGACTGGGACCTGGACAAGGCCCACCCGGCCGCGTCCAGCGCGGACATCGACTACCTGCTGGAGCGCGTCAACTCGGTGCTCGCGGTGCCGCTCTCCCGCGACGACGTCCAGGGTGTGTACGCGGGACTGCGCCCGCTGCTCGCCGGCGAGTCCGACGCGACCAGCAAGCTGTCGCGCGAGCACACCGTGGCGCACCCGGCGCCGGGCCTCGTCGTGGTCGCCGGCGGCAAGTACACGACGTACCGGGTCATGGCGAAGGACGCGGTGGACGAGGCGGTGCACGGACTCGACATGCGTGTCGCCGAGTGTGTCACCGAGGACGTCCCGCTGCTGGGCGCGGAGGGCTACCGGGCGAGGTGGAACGCGCGGGCGCGGATCGCCGCCCGCGCCGGGCTGCATGTGGCCCGCGTGGAGCACCTGCTCAACCGGTACGGCTCGATGGCGGAGGAGGTCCTGGACCTGGTCGCCGCCGACCCCTCGCTGGGCGACCCCCTCCAGGGGGCCGACGACTATCTGCGCGCCGAGGTCGTGTACGCCGCCACGCACGAGGGCGCGCGGCACCTGGACGACGTGCTGACCCGCCGGACCAGGATCTCCATCGAGACCTTCGACCGCGGCACGCGCAGCGCCCGTGAGGCGGCCGGACTCATGGGGGCCGTCCTCGGCTGGGACAAGGACCAGATCGAGCGTGAGGTCGAGCACTACGAGAAGCGAGTGGAGGCCGAGCGGGAGTCCCAGTTGCAGCCCGACGACCTCACCGCCGACGCGGCGCGGCTGGGGGCGCCGGACATCGTGCCGCTCTGAGCCGGCCGGGCGACTTCACCCGAACGGGTGTGGTGAGCCGGGATCTCCGTGCGCGGCCCGCCCGTTTCAACAGGTGAGAGGGCGGAAGTCGACCGAGAGCGGGGCGGGTTGGCGGCTCGGTTCCGCCGTCGCGTGCCGACCCGGCGCGGCGAGCCGGGGGGTACGGCCAGGAGTATCGCCGGGGCATGGCGGCAGGGAAAGGAACCGGAAGGAAGCGGAAGGAGGAGCGCGGGACCCGGGGCATCAGGAGGGGCACCCTGGGCGTTGGGCACTTGTCGGGTGAGGGACAATGGAGGCTCTGTCAGGGCGGGTTGCATGAGGGGACGCATGTCGGAGGCGGATCGGGCGGGGACATCCCGTCAGGACAAGAGCGGACGTCTCCTCGCCGGGCGATACCGGTTGGGAGAAGTGCTCGGCCGCGGCGGCATGGGTACGGTGTGGCGCGCCGAGGACGAGACCCTGGGCCGGACCGTCGCCGTCAAGGAGCTGCGGTTCCCGTCGAACATCGACGAGGAGGAGAAGCGGCGCCTGATCACGCGGACCCTGCGCGAGGCCAAGGCGATCGCACGGATCCGCAACAACAGCGCGGTCACCGTCTTCGACGTGGTCGACGAGGACGACCGGCCGTGGATCGTGATGGAACTGGTGGAGGGCAAGTCCCTCGCCGAGGTCATCCGGGAGGACGGCCTGCTGGAGCCCAAGCGTGCGGCGGAGGTCGGGCTCGCGATCCTCGACGTGCTGCGCTCGGCGCACCGCGAAGGCATCCTGCACCGCGATGTGAAGCCGTCCAACGTGCTGATCGCCGAGGACGGCCGGGTCGTGCTCACCGACTTCGGCATCGCCCAGGTGGAGGGCGACCCGTCCATCACCTCCACCGGCATGCTCGTCGGCGCGCCCTCCTACATCTCCCCGGAGCGGGCCCGCGGGCACAAGCCGGGCCCGGCGGCCGACCTGTGGTCGCTCGGCGGCCTGCTGTACGCGGCGGTGGAGGGCGCCCCGCCGTACGACAAGGGGTCGGCCATCGCGACGCTGACCGCGGTGATGACCGAGCCCTTGGAGGAGCCCAAGAACGCGGGGCCCCTGAGAGACGTCATCCATGGGCTGCTCACCAAGGACGCCGCCCAGCGGCTGGACGACGCGGGCGCCCGGGCCATGCTCAACGCGGTGATCCACGCGCCCGAGCCGGAGGCGATGGACGCCACACGGGTCGTGCCGCTTCCGACGCAGTCCGGCGGGGCCGCGGACCGGGCCGCCGCGGGCGGCGGCAAACGGGGCGAGGAGGCCGCCGACAAGCTGCGCGGGGCGTTGCGTTCCGTGCGCAAGGCCGCGGGGGCGGCCACGGCCGGGGTGGCGAGCCGGACGGCCCAGAGCACAGAGGGCGCGGCGGCGGGTGCGGGCGAGTCCGCCCCGGCCGTCGGCGGCGCGGGTTCCGGCGGTGCGAGTTCCGGCGGTGCGGGCGCAAGCGGCGCCGGGGCTGCCGGTGCCGACTCCGCGGGGGCGTCCGAGTCCGCTTCCCGGTCGGCCGCGGCCGGCTCGGCGGCTCCGGGAGCGGGCGCGCAGTCGGGTGCGGCCAAGTCGGGTGCGGCGAAGCCGAGTTCCGGGTGGCCCGTGGTGCCGCCGCCGGATCTGCCGTCGCGGCCGACGCCCCGGGCGCCGCTCACGGACGTGGTGCCGAAACGGACGCTGGTGATCATCGCGGTGGTGCTGGTGCTCGCGGTGGTCGGCACCGTGCTGGCCCTCACCCTCGGTGACGACAGCGGCTCCAACGGCGCCGAGGACGGCGGCGGCAAGCCGGTGGCGAGCGCGGGCGCGAGCGCCGGTACCAAGCAGGACAAGGACGGCGGCACCCGCACGGACGGCGAGACCTCGGCCTCCTCCGGTACGGGCGCGGCGAAGGGCTCCGCGTCCGGCGCGGGGAGCGAACCGAGCGCGAGCGCGTCCGGCGACGGTGGTTCCGGCCGGTCGAACTCCAGTGGCAGCGGCGGTGCGCCCGTGGCACAGACGCACAAGGGGAGCCAGGGGTACTCGATCGGGCTGCCCGAGGGCTGGAAGTACGGGTCCTCGGACGAGGCGGGAGACCGGTACACCGGGCCCGACGGGCAGAAGCTTCTCGTGGCCTGGACCAGTACGCCCAAGGACGACCCGGTGGCGGACTGGAAGAACCAGGAGCGCTACATGGTGCGTGCGCAGTACCAGCGGATCCGGATAGAGCAGGTGGACTACCGCGGCTGGAACACGGCCGACTGGGAGTTCACCTACACCGAGGGCGGCACGAAGTACCGGACCATCGACCGCGGCTTCGTCATCGACGGGCGGGTCGGTTACGCGCTGATGTACACCGCGAAGTCCGCGCAGTGGGGCGGAGAGTTGCGCAAGGGCACCTGGAAGACGCTGACGCGGTCCTTCGAACCCAAGGTGTGAGTCGGGCGGTCCGGGTTTCGGGGCGTGACAATCCGGTCAAGCCCTCAATGCGGATTGCCTCCGGCACGTATCGTGAGGGGGCGCGGACCGTACGCATCCAGGAACGCCTGCCGAACGGGCCGTAAGGCGAACCGAATTGACCGACAGGGCTGCCGGGGGAGGCAACGTGGACGACTATGCGGGTCGGGTGCTCGCCGACCGCTACCGCCTGCCGCTGCCGCCCTCCGACGAGTACGAACTCACCGAGACCCGCGCCTTCGACACCTACAGCGGGCAGGAAGTCCTCGTCAGGCAGGTGCCGTTGCCCGAGGTCGTCGAGGCGGAGGTGCTCGACGCGGACGGGCTGCCCGACGGTTTCACCGCCCGTGACCGCGGCTCGCGGCGGCCCCCGGCGGCCCGGTCGGCGACGCGGCGGCCCACGGATCCGGCGGTGCGGCGCGCCGTCGAGGCGGCGCAGGCCGCCGCCCGCATACCCGACCACGCGCGGCTCGACCAGGTCTTCGACGTGTTCGCCGAGGGCGGTTCGCTGTGGATCGTCAGCGAGTGTGTGACGGCGCGTCCGCTGTCCGCGCTGCTGGCCGAGCGTCCGCTGACGCCGTACCGGGCCGCCGAGGTCGCCTCCGATGTCCTGATGGCGCTGCGGGTGCTGCACGCGCACGGCTGGGTGCACCGCAACATCACCGCCCGCACGGTCCTCGTCTGCGACGACGGCCGCGTGATGCTGACCGGCCTCGCGGTCGGCGCGGCCGAGGAGGCCCTGTCCGGCTACGACCCGGTACCGGCCCCGGAGGAGCCGGAGGGCACCGGTCCACAGAGCCTCGCCGGGCCCGGCGGGCTCGCCGGCCCGGGTGCCTCCACCGGCCCGAGGGACTCCACCTGGCCGGGTGGCGGCGCCGGACCCGGTGGTCCGGGCGGGCCGGGGAGCGCCGTCGGTGGCGTCGGCCCGGGCGGATCCGCGGCGTCCGGTGTGCCCGGCAGCGACGCCCGTCGGCCTGGTGGTGTCGGGGGTGGGTTCGGTGGTGGGGCGCCGGAGGGCGTGGATGCCGAGGCAGCCCGGCGTGCCGCGATCCAGGCGCGGGCCGTGGGCGGCCGGCCGGTGCCCGGCGCGGAGGGCGCGGACGGAGCCGGGCCGCCGGGGGAACCGGGCCGCCCCGCGCTGGAGAGCGGCGGGGACATCCGGGCCGCCCGTGCGGGGGCGATCGCCGCGTACCGGGCGGGCGCACGCGCCGCCGCCCGGGTGCAGGAGGCACAGCAGAACGGGCGGGCCGCGCTGCCCGGCGCCCGGCCGCCCACCGAGGCCGACCCGGGCGCCGCCGCCCGCGCTGACGGCTCCGGCCCGGCGCCGTACGCCCCTGGCCTGGGCGTGGACCCACGTCCCGGTGGCACGCCCCCCGGACAGATCGCCGACCCCTACGGAGTGCGCGCCACCCCCTGGCACGGGACGTCCCCCCGGAGCGCCCCGGGCGAGGACCGGCAGCGCACTGCGCTCCCGCCGGGCGGCGCCGTCCACGCGACCCCGCACGCCCCTGGCGCGCGGGGCGGTCCGGGCCCCGCCCTGCCGCCGGCCGCCGCCGACGGACGCTCGCTCCCGGCCGCCGCCGACGGACGCACGCTCCCGGTCGGCGTCGTGCCCCCGCAGGGCGGTCGTGCGCCGGTGCCTCCCGCCGGTGCGCCGCCCGCCGCCGACGCCCCCCTGCCGGCCGCCCCCTGGGGGGAGGCGGCCGCCGGCG
>NZ_JBEPAP010000066.1:0-54688 GCF_040298665.1 Streptomyces sp. NPDC001508 | reverse complement strand
CTGGTGCTCCTCAGCAGGTGGTCTGCTTTGCCAGCCTTGATGTCGGTGATGAGGGTACGCAGGGCTTCGAGGGAGTCGGTGAGGTAGTGGTCTTCTTGGCCGTTGACGGCTATGTAGCCGTTGCCGTCGGCGTCGGTGCCGAGCCGGAAGCAGGAGCTGCCCTCGGCGCAGAAGGGGCTTTCCCAGGTGATGTCGGGCACTGGTGCTCCTCATAGTTGGCGTGCGAGTTCACGAATGAAGTCTCGGGACTGCTCTGGCAGCAGTGCCAGATCTTCCAACAGATCGAGTTGTGCCCGGTATTTCGCCAACTGCCCCTCGGCGTGGAGGAAGGTGGGTCCGTGGGAGCTGTCCACCTGCACCGTATCGAGCTGCGGTACGGGTCCTTCGATGCAGACGACGGTCTGCCCGGCTCCAGGGAAGGCGCCGTGGGTGAAGGGGAGGACGAGCACGGTGACGTTGTCCCGCTCGGAGACCTCCAGCAAGTACTCCAACTGGGCACGGGCCACGTCGGTACCGCCGAACTGCATCCGCAGCGCGGCCTCGTGGATGACAGCGACGTAGGGGATCGCCGTTTCGCCGGTGATCACCTGCTGGCGTTCCGAACGCAGCGCGAGTCGCAAGGCAACCTCGTGCTCGGGCAGGGCGGGGACCGCGGCTCGGAAGATGGCCATCGCCTGTTCCGATGTCTGGAGCATGCCCGGCACGTGCACGGTGTTGGCGCCGCGCATGCGTACAGCGTTGCTTTCCGATTCTGCGATGTCCAGCAGGCCTTGGGGCAGGATGCCTCGATAGCGCTCCCACCAGCCTGTACTTGCCTGGGCCATCTCGACGAGCGCCTCGACGTATGCCTCATCGGTCACTTCGCAGTTGCAGGCGAGTGTGCGCAGGCGGTCGGCGCTGATACCCCGGACTCCTGACTCGATGTTGGAGATCTTGCCTCGGTCCACACCCAGTAGGCCCGCCGCGAACTCTGCGGACATGCCTGCCACAGTACGGATACGCCGCAGCTCACTTCCCAGTCGCTTCTGCCGTTCCGTGGGGGTCGTCCTCGGGGGCATGGGGTTCCTTCCATCCGGTGGGCCCGCTCGGTCGCACTCGGAGGCCGCTTTACCGCTCCGTGGTGAATTCTCTTGAGCGCGTGGAAAATTTACCACCGCCTGCTCTACTGTCAGTATCACGCAAGTTACACACCGCAATGCCGGAAGCGCACCGCGCGAGCATGCCCGTCCGCCCTGGGGCGGGTGTGCTCGCGACCAGGGCGGCAGGCCACCGGCGACCCCAAACCCTTCACACAGCCGTGGAGTTCGCCATGCCCGAGATCCCCCTCGTACCCGTCCACTGGCGCTTCCCCGCCCACCCCGCCTCCGTGCGGCGGGCCCGGCACGCCGTCGCCGAATCGCTGCCGGACTTCCTTCGTCCCCATCACTGCGACGACCTGGGCCTGTTGACCTCGGAGCTGGTCACCAACGCCGTCCGTCATGGCGCTTGCAGGGAGGACAAGGACCTCATCGAACTCGTCCTGTGGCCCGCCGACGGACACTACTGGCTCGCCGTCTCCGACCCCGGCGCTGGCCAGCCCGTACTGGCCGACCCGGACGCAGACGCCGAGAACGGTCGGGGCCTGCTCCTCGCCGACTGCCTCGCCGCTGCCTGGGCCGTCCGGCCCCGCCCCACGCGCGGAACGTCCGTGATCGCGGGCCTCTCTGTCCACCCGGGCGGTTGACCAGGCGGAGCCGTCGACCAGGAAGAGCACGGAAGGCCGGGCCGCTCAGGCCGCCTCGTCGTCGATGTTCTCCTCCCGGCGGATCATCCGCCAGGCCGCCCGGCGCGCACTCTGGTTGAGCGACTGCTTGAAGCTGTCGTCGTGGCTGAAGTACTGCCGTCCCATGTCGGCGATGGTGTCGATGTGTTCGGCCATCTTGTCCTCGAAGACCTCGTCGAAGACGAGCCCGAAGTTCTCCTCGTCGTTGACGGCGGCGGCGCGGACCTTCGGGTCCGCCTTCGCCTCGGAGAACGGCGTGATCACGTCCTGCTCGGTGAAGTCGGTGCCGAACTTGTCGTTGAACTTCTCGATCAGCTCCGACAGCAGCGACTTCTCCTGCTCCTTGGCACCGCCCGCACCCTCGCCGAAGCCGCGTAGCTCCGCCGCTCCCTCGGCGGTCAGTGAAAGATCGTGCTCGCCGGTCCTCTGCACCCGCAGGTGGCTGAGGTCGACGTCCCCTATGTCCACACCGGCGTCACCGCGTCGCGGCAGACGGTTGAGCAGGTGGCGGCCGTAGAGGTAGAGGCATTCGAGGTCGGCGTCGCGGTAGGGCACGATCTGCGAGAGGAAGCCGTACTTCCGCACGTAGTCGTTGAGGTCCGCGCGGAACTGCTCAGCGGCCTCGGCGGCGTCCTCGTCGGGGTCGCCCGCTTCGTCCTTGCGGTCCAGCAGCTCAGTGAACCGCTCGACGGCGGGGCCGAGATGCCGGTACAGCTCCGCGTGCAGCTTCTCCCAGCGGGCCACCGAGCCCGCCGCCTTCTCCTCGGCCGCCAGATAGGCGTCCGCGAACTCCCGCATCTCCTCCTCGACAAGGATGTCGGGCTGCATGACCCGGCTCTGTGCGGTGTAGAGGAGGTTGGGGTCGGAGGGGAGGGTGCTCGCCTCCTCGAAGTACGGGCGGAAGGACTCCTTGATGTCCTCGGCCTCGTTGACGAAGTCCAGCACGGCCAGGTCCGCCTGGGACTTGCGGTCGGCCGTGCGGTTCAGACGGGAGAGGGTCTGGACGGCGCTGATGCCCGCGAGCTTCTTGTTCACGTACATCGTGGTGAGCAGCGGCTGGTCGAAGCCGGTCTGGTACTTCTCGGCGACGACCAGGATGCGGTACTCGCGCTGCGTCGCCTTCCCGCCGGTGCGCACCGCCTTGTCGTCCTTGCGTGTGTACGCGAACGCCTTCGGCAGAGCGGACTCGGCCAGGCCGCCGTTCTCCTTCGGCTCGGTGGTCTCCTTGCCGTCGTACGTCAGGCTGCCGGAGAACGCGACCAGGACGCCGGGATCGGCGTACGCGCGATCATCGACGTACTTCCTGATCGCACGGGCCATCTGCACGGCGCTGTGCCGGGAGGCCGTCACCACCATGGCCTTGGCACGCCCGCCGAGCCGGCCGGCGGTGTGCGTGCGGAAGTGCTCGACGATCACCTGCGCCTGCTGCGTCACGGTGGAGTCGTGCGTGAGCGCGTACCGGGCGAGCAGCGGATTCGCCTTGGACGGGTCCACCTCACGCTCGTCCGGGTTCTTGTTCACCAGCTTCCAGTACGTGTTGTACGTGACGTAGGTACGCAGGGGGTCGAGGATGAAGCCTTCCTCGATGGCCTGGCGCATCGAGTACGTGTGGAAGGGGACGTACGTCGGCTTGCCGTTGACGCTGGTCAGAGTGCCGAAGAGTTCGAGCGTCTTGGCCTTGGGCGTGGCCGTGAACGCGAAGTAGGACAGGTTCTCTGCCATGCTGCGCTGGATGGCCTTCCGGCGGAGCTTGGCATCGGTGGTGGCTTCTGCTTCCTGCTCGGTCGCCCCGGCCTCGTCGGAGTCCGAGTCCAGGCCCAGGCCACGCAGGGCCGCGCGTACGTCCGTGGCCGCGCCGCCGGACTGCGAGGAGTGGGCCTCGTCCACGATGATCGCGAAATTGTGGCCCTGGATCTCGGTGGGGTTGCGGCGCAGGTAGTCGATGAGGGCCGGGAAGGTGTGCAGCGTGACCGTGATGATCTTCCCGGTCTCGCGGGACAGCGCCTTGGCGAGTTGGTCGGACTTCGCGCCGTGCTTCTCGTCGATCTTCACGACCAGACCGGCGGTCTTCTCGAAACTGCCGACGGTCTCGCGGAGCTGGGCGTCAAGGTTGCGACGGTCGGTGATGATCACGACCTTGTCGAAGACGGGCGCGCCGGGTTTGAGTCCGGCGGCCAGCGCATCGGGGTCGATCTCCGCCGGGTCGGTGGGCGTGTGCAGCGACGAGAGACGGTGCGCCAGCCACCCGATGGTGTTCGACTTGCCGGAGCCTGCGGAGGCCATGCCGAGATAGTTGTGACCGGCGCCGTGGCGGGACGCGTGGTCGGCGAGCTTCTTGACGATGTCCCACTGGTGGTAGCGCGGGAAGACCAGCTTCTTGCGCGTCCGCCCGTCCGCGCCTTTCTCCTTGCTGAGGTGTACGAACCGCTCGATCAGGTCAAGCCAGGTGTCCCGCTCCCAGATCTGCTCCCAGAGGTACGAGGTCGCGTACGTCCCGGGGACGGTGGGCGCCGGATTCCCCGCACCGCCGGGCTTCCCCGGGCCCTCCGACCCGGTGTTGAACGGCAGGAACCGCGTCGGCATGCCCCGCAACTCCGGCGCGACGAACACCAGGTCCGTGTCGATGGCGAAGTTCGCGATCACGCGCCGCGCGAAGATCAGCTCGGTGGGGTCGCGGTCCGTGCGGTACTGGTCCTTGGCGGCCTCCACCCCCTGGCGCGTGAGGGCGTTCTTCAGCTCGGCGGTAGCCAGCGGGATCCCGTTGAGGAAGAGGGTGAGGTCGAGGCGCTTGCCCTTGTCCGCCTGCTTGGCGGCGTACTCCAGCTCCTTGACGAAGGTCAGCCGGTTCGCCCGGTAGTCGTTCAGGACCGCGTCCGACGCAACGAGCGACGGCTTGAAGTACGCGAGCCTGATCAGGACGCCGTGGTCCTTCACGCCCTTGCGGAGCACGTCCAGCACACCGTCGGTCGCGATGGCCTGGTCCACGCGCTTGGCGAACCCGGCCTGGGCGGTGTCGGGATCACCGCCGTAGAGGGCGATCAGCTCGGCCCAGTCGTCGGCTTGGGTCTTGCGGAGGAAGTCGAAGAGCTGGGCGGTGTCCAGGCCGAGTTGGGGTTGGTAGTGCTGCTTGCTTCCTTCACTCCAACCGCGCTCCAGCAAGGCGGCGACTATGGCGTTTCCGAAGGCTGCTTCGTCGTGGACGGACATGAGCGGCTATTCCCCCGCTTTCCGGTGACCAGATAGGTGATGTCGCAGCAGAACTTGTCGAAGAGGATGAGTTGGCGCGGGCCAGGTCAAGATCCATGCCTTGGGTCAGTGCCGGCTGGTCCACGCGGGGGCGGTACCGCACTCCGTCGCGCCGGTGGTGGGTCAGCCAGCCCTTGCAGTCGCGTAACGTCTCGCTGTTGGCCGGGACCTTCAGGTCCTCGGTGAGCCCCGCCCGGCCGCCGAGCGAGGGCGCCGACACGAGGAACCATGCCTCGAACTCCCGGTTCGCCAGCACGACGGCCGTCCGGCGGTCCGGGCTGGCGGCCTCGGCCTTGGCCAGGAGCGAAGGCACGAGGCTGGCCGGACAGTCGTCGGCGGCGTCGATCACTACCAGGATGCCGCCCGGATGGTCGGCGGGTACGCGTCGAACCTGGGCCTCCACGGCGGCTTCCAGACCGCCCGGCCGGACGAGTCGGCCGCGGTCGACCAGGAAGGGCGGCTGGATGTCCGCGTCCCAGATCTGCGCCTCGTACATCAGCCGCCGCAGGAGCACGGGCAGCGCGCTGATCTCGCCCTCGCCCTCCACGACGGAGGCGATCGTGACCTTCGGGTGGTTCACTCCTCACCCTCCGGCTGCTCGTCCGACTGGTCCGGGGGTTCGACGACCGGGCGCAGTTGGTTGGAACGCAGCAGCTCGGCGGTGGTCGCCAGGCCGTCGGCAACGATCGATAGGCTCACCGGGTCCACTTCACCAATCACCGTCACCCCGTGCTCGGCCGCAACCACGCGGATGGCCGACAGGTCCGCCTCCTTACGGTCGAACAGCTCCGCGCTCTGCGTGGTGGCAAGGACCTGCACGTGCTCACTTGCTTCCGTGAGCGCGTCGTAGAGTGCCCCGGCCGCGAGCGGGTGCAGCGCCAACTCGGGCTCTTCGACTGCGATGAGCGGAATCCATCCTTCACGGGCATCGGGCTGGAAAAGCGCGGTCAACAGGCCGATGGCCCGGATGGTCCCCTCCGACATGGACTCGGCCCGGAAGACGTGCGGTTCGGTCTCGTCGTCGGCGGCGAAGTTGATCCGCGCCGCGATGTAGTCGGCGGAGGGGTCCGTGGGACCGACCTCCACAACACCGGGCACGATCACCCCGAGGTACTGCGAGACGCGCTCACGCTCCTGCTCCCCGAGAGCGGCCAGCGCCGGGCCGAGGTCGCCGCCGTCCTCGCCCAAGGCTCCGGCGGTCGGCGTGTTCGGGCTGGCCTTGCGGAGATTGGCCAGGTCGGGGCTGTAGAAGAACATCTCCGTCAGAGTCCCGTGAAGTTCACCGAACGGCTCCGTGTCCGCCCTTCGTGAAAGCCCCAGCAGCTTCTGACGGCGTTTCGTCCCCGCGCGGTATGGCACCAGGAAGTATTCGAAATGCTCGGTGTCAATTGTGCCCTCGGCGCCAGTGTGACGCATTTCGCAGTACTCATGCCGGATACGTACACCAGACTGCGCATCCTGCCCCGCCCCAGTGGCGGCCGTCGGCGCGAGGGTGATCTCGTACCGTCCCGCCCAGGGATCCGTGTCATGGGTGATCGCCGGCAGGTGAAACTCCAGACCGATCGTGCAGGAGGTCGCTGGCTCAGGGACCCGGCGCAGCACCTCGTCCCATCCGCCGCGCGCTGCCACGGCCTCGGCCGGACCATTCACCAGCGCGTCGCGTACGAAGCGCAGGGCGTCGAGGAAGTTCGACTTGCCTGCGGCGTTCAGTCCGAGCAGCACGGTGAACCGGCCGAGAGTCACATCGCAATGGGCGATGGACTTGTAGTTCTCGATTCGAACGCGGGTGATGAACGGCATCGGGCGGTGAGACGCGGCGGGGCTCATGGCGCGATCATTCCTCGATCCCTCGTCCACTGGCGGTGGACACGTCGATCTGGCCGGTGACGGCGGCAGTGATCAGGGCTTGGCGTCGCTCGGTGAGTAGGGTCTCTCTCTCCCTCAGTAGCTGGACCTTACGGCTAAGTTGCTCTTCCCCTCTAGCCAAGCGGAATACGATTTTCTGCTGCTCCGCCATGTCGGGGGCGGGAATCCATAGACTCCTGACCAGCTCCTGGCTGAGGTTAGGCTGACCAGCTCCCTGAGCGAGGGCGACGACGCTTTCTTTATGCGCCCGGAACCAATAGCGAGCATATTGCGTCGAGATTTTCCCTGTGGCCGACAAGACGCAGCATGCCTGATTTACGCATGCCCGTTTTGTTAGCAATCCTACTTTCCCCTTGGTGGCGCCCTGTCCGTACATCGCAATCACCAAAGAGCCGCGGCTGTGGAGCTTCAGTGCAGGGAAGTCATTCAAGGCTCTATCCGTGATCGTCTTTTCGCTCGATGTGACCTCTCCATCATTGAGGTCGCCACTGTTGACCCACCAATGGGGCCCATCGAAGTACTCGGCAACCGTAGACGTGGGAGTCGTACCGCTGCCTGTAATGAACTGATGGCCTACCTTGAGGAGGCTCCAATTGGGGTTCATCTTGGGCATCCATGGGATCTTCGTCGGACTCGCTTCGTCATTGCCGACCGTTGTCCAGAAGCGCATCGTCTCGTGAAATTGCTCCTGGAGGAGCGCTAGTTGACTAGCAGTTCTCTGTTGAAGATCGTTGATGCGATTAGTCTCTGCGTCGAGGAAGTCCGCGATGCGGCGCTGCTCCTCCAATGGTGGCAGCGGGACAGGCAGGCGATTGATGTCCCACTGGAACAGATGCGGAACCCCCATGCCGCCCTTGAGCATATTGATGGTTTCCTGTGTCGTCCGGCTCGCTAGGACATACCGAAGGTAGGATGACTCAATCCCGGTCGATCGAATGACAGCAATCGAGCCGTTCACGGTCGCCGGGCGAGGGAGATCCCGGATGATATTGACGATTCCTAGAGTGTTGCCGTCTTTAGCGAGCAGTACGTCCCCTGGCCTCAACTTCAATTCCGGGGACTCTTCGTAACGGAATTCGGAGATGTAGTTTACGTTGAAGAAGTCAATCTCACCTCCCTTGATATTGGGAGTCGACAGAAACGCGTATCCTTCTGGCTGATACTCGGCTGCAGTGAGAGCCTTCCAGCCAATTCGCGCGTTGACCGTAGCGACCCGGTCCACCCGAGTCCTGCTCCATCCAGCAGGTAGCGACTGGAGGTCGACAGTCACTCCGTCACCTCACCCAGCAGCGCCTGGATCTCGGCCTCAAGACCCTTCAACTCCGCGTCGATCTCCGCCAACGGCCGCGGCGGCTTGTACACATAGAAATGCCGCGTGAACGGGATCTCGTACCCGATCTTCGTCTTGCTGTGGTCGATCCACGCGTCCGGGACATGCGGCAGAACCTCCCGCCGCAAGTACTCCTCCACGTCCTCCTCCAGCGGCACGTTCTCGTAGTCCCGCAGCTCCGGGTCCGGTTCAGGCTCGCCCTTGACCTTCTGCTCCTCGCCCTGCGGGTCGCGCACGCCGACCGCCTCCCGCAGCGCCTTGCCGAACGGCGCGCCCGTCGGCCACAACAGTCCGGCCGCAACGACCGCGTCCTTGAGGTCGATCCACGCGTCGGACTTCGTCGCCCAGGACTTGCCGACCAGCGGGCGCAGCGCCGCCGCGAACTCCTCGGCGTTCGTGGCCCGTGCGATCGGCTTGGACGCGATGATCGCCGTCAGCGTCTCCTCCGTCACCTCGAAGCGGAGCTTCAACGGCCGTTCGACGGTGATCCGGCGATATCCGAAGTCCTCGTTGCGGAAGACCTTGATCTTTCCGGCCCGGTCGGCCAAGTCGTGGCCGCCGCCCTTCTCCGCCGCGTCGAGGACCGCCAGCGCCTCCGTGTAAAGCCTCGTGATCTCGGAGATGTGCTGCTCGCCCAGTTCCTTGCGCTTGTCGCCGAGCGACTTCCGCATCTTGCGCCAGTAGTCGCGCGCGTCCAGCAGGACGACTTTGCCGCGCCGGTCCCTGGCCTTGCGGTTGCTGAGCACCCAGAAGTACGTGGAGATGCCGGTGTTGTAGAAGAGCTGGTCGGGGAGGGCGACGATGCCCTCAAGCCAGTCGTTCTCCAGGATCCACTGCCGGATCCTGGACTCACCCGACTCCGCCGCCCCTGTGAACAGAGGGGAGCCGTTGAAGACGATCGCGATCCGGCTGCCGCCCGCCCCGGAAGGGTCCACCGGCTTCATCTTCGAGATCATGTGCTGGAGGAAGAGCAGCGAGCCGTCGTTGATGCGTGGCAGGCCGGCGCCGAACCGCCCGCTCTCGCCGAGGTGTTCGTGTTCGTACTCGACCGCGTCCTTGACCTTCTTCCACTCGACGCCGAACGGCGGGTTGGCCAGCAGGTAGTCGAAGGTGGCGCCTTCGTGGCCGTCCTGGCTGAACGAGTTGCCGAACTTGATGTTCTCCGGGTCCTGACCCTTGATCATCATGTCCGACCGGCAGATGGCCCAGGACTCGGGATTGAGTTCCTGGCCGAAGACCTTGACGGTGGCGTCCGGGTTGAGGGCGGTGATGCGCTCCTCGGCCGCGCTGAGCATGCCGCCGGTGCCGCAGGCCGGGTCCATGACCGTACGGACGGTCCCCGGCAGAGCCAGCGCGTCGCTGTCCGGCGCGACGAGCAGGTTCACCATCAGCCGGATGACTTCCCGCGGTGTGAAGTGCTCACCGGCCGTCTCGTTGGACTGCTCGGCGAAGCGCCGGATCAGCTCCTCGAAGATGTAGCCCATCTGGTGGTTGGAGACGATCTCGACGGGCTTGCCGTCCTCGTCGAGTACGACGTTGCCGTCGGCGTCCCTCTCCACCGGCCGCAGGTCGAGGTCGGCGAACCGTCCGACCACCTGGTACAGCAGGTTCGCCGTGTCCAGCCGCTTGATTTGCTGAGCGAACTCGTACCGCTCCAGGACCTCCCGGGCGTTGGGTGAGAAGGCGCCGTAGTACTCGGTGAGGTGCTTCGCGGCGTGTGAGGGGTCGCCCGCGATGGCCTTCAGCGTGTAGGCGCTGGTGTTGTAGAAGCTGTGGCCGGACGCCTTGCGCAGGAAGCGGTCGGGGTTGATGTCCTGGTCCTGGTAGCGGGCGGCGACCTCCAGGACCTTGTCCTTGGTCGGGGCGAGGACACACTCCAAGCGCCGCAGCACGGTGAACGGCAGGATCACCTTGCCGTAGTCGGACTGTTTGTAGTCGCCGCGCAGGCGGTCTGCGACCGACCACGCGTGGTTCGCCAGTTCCGTGTGCTTACTGCTGTTCAACGAAGTCCTTCCGGTGTTCGCCGTCCCAGCGGGACAGAGACGTCAAGTCTGGTCGTTCGCGGTGCTGCGGCGCACGTTTCACGCCGATCCGTGACCGTCCGGCAACAGCGCGCCGCCGGTGAGGCCGGTGCCGAGGAGACGGGTGACCTCCTCGGCGGCCTGGTCGGCACGGCGGGCGGCGGTACGCAGTTCATGAAGGCGCCGGAAGGCGGCGCCGTAGCGCTGCTGCTCGGCGAGCGGGAGCAGGGGGACGCGCAGGCGTCGCGGGTCGACCCGGACGAGGGAGGTGCCGGTGGCTGCGGCGTTGACGTTCTGCTCCGCCGCGAGGAACCCGGCCAGGAACCAGGGGTCGAGCCGACGCCGATCCGGGCGGAACAGCAGCAGGTGGGGTCCGAGGAAGCAGCCTGCCTCGCCCGGTTCGACGACCCGGGCCCCGGCCGTGCGTCCCACGCGGAGGATCTCTGTGAGAAGCACGTCACTTGCCTGAACCAAGGGTAGGGCGACGCCGGTGGGAAGGTCCGCTTCCGTTCCGGAGGCGGGCCGGTTCTCGAAGACGTCGGCAGCCGTGAGCGCCGGTCGTGCGCCGGGTTCTGCTTCGGGCCGGGGCTGCGGCTGGCCGCTACGGGTCCGGCGGCCCGGGGGCGCGGTGTGGAGCAGGCTGAGAGCGCTGCCGCGCAGAAGGTCCGCGACTGTTGCGGTGCGCCAGTCGCGAGGCCGGTCGTCGGCCGGCGGCCAGTCGCCGTCGGTGCTGAGGCCGACCAGGTCCGTTGCCGCTCGACGTAGTTGGTCATACAGCTCCGATGCCTGCCGGGCCAGCAGGGCGGGGCGGAGGGCCTGCCCGGAAGCCGTCCGGATGCGGCGGGCCGGGGTCAGGTCCACGGCCTCGTCCAGGAGGTCGGTGACCGGCATGGCGGCGGCGATGCCCGGGGCTCCCGTGAAGCCGTCCTGGTCGTCGAGGTAGGGCCGCCACGCCGAGAGCACGGTGTCGTCGACGCTCTCCCCGGCGAGATCTCGGCTCTCGGCGGCGGCATCGACGAGCAGGACCGTCCCGGGGGCTTCGGCCCGCGGATCGGGTCGTTCGAGCACCCACAGGTGCAGGCCGATGTGGAGCGGGATCGCCGCGCCGGGGGGAAGCGAGACGACCGCGCGGAGGGCTCCGTCCCGTACGAGTTGAGCCCGGATACGCCGGCCGGCGGTGCGCTCCGCGACGGCGGGCGGCATGAGCAGTACGGCTCGGCCGCGGGGCGCGAGGTGAGCCAGGCAGTGCTGGACCCAGGCGAGCTCGGGCTCGCCCTTGGGAGGCACGCCGTAGGCCCAGCGTTGGTCGTACGCCAGATCGTCGTGCCCCCAGTCACGGACCCCGTACGGGGGATTGCACAGGACGGCGTCCACGGTGAGGCCCTTGAAGGCGTCGGAGCGCAGACTGTCCCCCGTACGTACGGAGATCGCCGCCTCGGGGGCGCTCAGCCGAAGCCGTACGGCGGCCTGGGCGGCCTGGGCGACCAGCACGTCCTGGCCGTGCAGTTCGCTCGCGCCCGTGGCTGCCGCCGCGGCGAGCAGCGATCCCGTTCCGCACGCAGGGTCGAGAACGCTCGCGGGGAAGGCACCCGCGCTGTCGGTGAGGAGCCGGGCCATGAGGTCGGCCAAGGGGCGCGGTGTGAGGTAGGTGCCGGTGCCGCCCGTGTCCTCCATCAGGCGTTCGGCCAGGACATCCGTTGCGGCCTCGGCGCCATCCGTGACGATGCACCGCAACAAGGCCCTCAGTGGCCCGGTCGCGTCGAGGCCGTACGCGGCGTCCGCGATACCAGGGATGTCGTCGGCTCCGTCGCCCGCAGCTGACCGGACCCATCGCAGCAGTGCGTCGTCACGCAGTTCAAGAAGGGCTTCGCGCTCGCTCCGGTCCAGCCGGGCAGCCGCGACCACCACAGGGAGCAGGTGCAGGGCCGGTCCGGCGTCGCCGGGGTGGGTGCGCAGCGCGGTGCGAAGCCGGTCCGCCGGTGTGTCCTCGGGGAGTTGGCCACGAGCGGAGAGCCAGGCGCGTACGGCGTCGAGGTCGTAGGTGGGGCTGGTGTCCGTGCCTCCCACAGGGGCGGGGAAGTCCGGATGCCGACGACGCCAGTTGCTCACCGTGGCGCGGGTGACTCCGGCCAGCCGGGAGATGTCGGCGGCGGTCACGAGGGCACTGGCCTGCTGGTTCATGGGCTCCTGCCGGGTGACGTGGGGAGGGCGTGCTGGACGACTCCACTCTATACCGACACCCAACCGGCGGGAAGCATTTGACAGTGCTTTCAGTTGCCGCTCTACTGGTTGTGCTTTCGCTCGGCTTCCCGGCTTCCCCGGGCCTACCGGGCTTCCCCCTGCCCACAACACGTCGATTCGAATGGAGCGGCGCCATGGCCACCAGCACGTCCGGCACGTCCAAGCGCACCCTGTACCGACTCACGGGTGTCGCTCCCACGGTCGACGCGATGTTCGACATCCTCGACCCGGCTCGGCTCGAAGCCGTTGACGCGGAACTCCACTTTCCCCAGGAGCGGTTGGGTGTTCCGGCGCTGCTGGTCACCGGCAGCTTCGAGCAGCCGGTCGCGAGCTGGTGCGGCGAGATCAATCGCACGACCGGGTGCGAGGTGGCGCGACCGGTGAACCGGTCGGCCGGGCTGCTGATGCTCGCGGTCGACGGCGAGGTGTACGCCGTCGGCTACGACCAAGGCTTCCGTTTGGTGCCCGACCGGGTCAAGGACCGGCGGTTCGGGCTGAGCTTCGTGATCCGCAGGGTGGACCCCGCCCAGATTCGGGACATGGTCTCCCATACGCCGGGCGGCGGCCGGACCGACATCACCCTCGTGCCCGGCGGTGCTCCGGTCTGGAGCCTGGGTGTCCAGGAACATGCGCAGATCGTGCGGCGGCTGGGCGGCCGACTGGACGGGATCCAGCTGACGATCGCTCAGGACGACCGTACGAAGATCTCCAGCGTCGAGGGCGGTACCGGGCTGCGGATGCGCCTCGGTATCGACGCCGCGGACCTGGTCGCGGACATCCGGGCCATCGCCCGAGTCCTTCGGGACGAGGCACCGGCTCCGGAACTGGAGTTCGTCGAGCACATCGTCCCGGTCAAGGACGCCGACCTCGTCACGCGGCTGGAGAAGCGGCTCGACGACATGCTGGGCGAGGTACCGGACGGACGTATCGCAGTCGCCGTCCCGTCCGAGCACTGGGACGACTACGGCGCCGCCCAGGCATTCGCCATCAAGGTGCACAGCCTGGAGGCACACCTCACCGACGACTTCAGCCTGGAGTACGTCCTCAACCGGGCCCGCGTGCAGAGGGCGGGAACGCGCTTCGCCGCGCTCCGGGACGGCACCGTCACCCTCTACACGCACACCCGGGCGGAGAAGGGCGACGTCATCTGGACGTCGAGCGTGCTGCGGTGGATCGAGGCGGAGTTGGCGTTCGGTGCCCGCCGGTTCTTCCTGCTCGACGGGCAGTGGTACGAGATCGGTGAGGTGTACCTGGAGACGATCCGTTCGCAGGTGGAGCGGCTCATCACCGGCACGCCCTCGGTCGACCTTCCGGCCTGGGTATTCGGGGACAAGGAGCGGGACTACAACGAGTCGGTGCCCGACCTGCGGCCCGGGTACGTCTGCTTCGACCGTGACAACGTCCGGACCACGCTGCACCGGGGCAACGGCGTGGAGATCTGCGACCTGCTGAGCCCGGACGACGTCCTGGTCATGGTGAAGCGGGCCAAGGGCTCCGACGCGCTGAGCCATCTGTTCGGTCAGGCCGTGGTCGCCGTTCAGACCCTGCTGCACTCGCCGGAGGCCATGGACGGGTTCGCCCGGAAGGTGGCCGCATCCCGGCCCGGCCGGGCCCTGCCGGACGGCTTCCGGCCGTCGAAGGTCGTATTCGCGATCCTGCTGAAGAACGGAACCGGCCTCACCGCCGACACGCTGTTCCCGTTCTCCCAGGTCACCCTCGTGCAGACGGCCAAGGTGCTGGAGGCGTGGGGCGTCGCCGTCGAGGTCATCGGGATCCAGGCCACGGCGGTGCCTCCGGGCCGGGCGGGAATCCGCCGCCTGGCCGCATAGCGGGGGGCCTCAACTGAACCGTCCGGTCCGGATAAGGAGGGGACGGCGGCCTTCCCACCCCTGAACTCGACGCACTGCACTTTCGAACAGATGGCCATCGGTTGGCCGGGCGGTGCGCCCGCGCTGCTGTCGGAACTCGCCCGTGCAAACCCCGCCACGCATGCCCTTGAGTTGCTGTCAGCCCCTCGTGGAGGCAGCGGTATGCGGTGGAGGCCCAGCCCGTTGTCGCACGCGAGTTGGGAAAGGCGGGTGCCGTCGATGAACCAGCGCAGGACGAGCACCGCCTGGCGGGAGCAGCCCAGCGCACGCTTGCCCCTCCGGGTTCGGGCCGCGATGCGGTGATCGCACAGCAACCGGGGCAGGTGCCCGGCGGTGGACCGCTTCACGTCGAGCACCGCGGTGCAGGTGACACTGGTCGACACCTGAGGCCCCTCGGTCAGAACAATCCATCGCAAGATCGTTCCTACCAAGGGCCCTACGGCTGCCCGGGCTTGAGGATTGCATGGGCGGCAGCGCAAACCTCGCGATCACAGCGAGCGACGGGCGCTTACCGGGAAGGAATCAGTTGCCGTGGCGCACCGCGTAGATCATGACCCAGGCCAGGATGTGGATGCCGAAGAGGAAGTACGCGAGGAAGTACCAGACCTGACGCTCGTTCTTCGTCTCCTGGGCGAGCCGGCGCTTCTCGGCGGCGCGCTCCGGCGAAGGCTCCTCGGACATCAGCGCTCCCGGTGCACCTTCGTGTTCGACGCCTGCGCGCGCGGACGCAGAATCAGCAGGTCCACATTGACATGGCTGGGGCGGGTCACCGCCCAGGCGATGGTCTCCGCCACGTCCTGCGCGGTGAGCGGCTCCGCCACGCCCTCGTACACCTTCGCCGCCTTCTCCGCGTCACCGCCGAAACGGGTCAGCGCGAACTCGTCCGTCCTGACCATGCCGGGCGCGATCTCGATGACACGGACCGGCCGGCCGACGATCTCCAGGCGCAGGGTCTCGGCGAGGACATGCGCGCCGTGCTTGGCGGCGACATAGCCCGCGCCGCCCTCATAGGTGCCGTGGCCCGCGGTGGAGGAGACCACCACGACCGTGCCGTCACCGCTCGCCTCCAGCTGGGGCAGCAGCGCCTGGGTGAGGTTGAGGGTGCCGATGACGTTCGTCTCGTACATGGCGCGCCAGTCCGCCGGGTCGCCGGTGGCGACCGGGTCGGCGCCGAGCGCCCCGCCCGCGTTGTTGACCAGGACCCCGACCGTCTTGAAGGCGGTCGCGAACTCGTCGACGGCGGCCCGGTCGGTGACGTCCAGCGGATAGGCCGTCGCCGCGCCCCCGGCCGCGTCGATCTCCTCGGCCAGCGCCTCGATGCGGTCCTTGCGGCGGGCCGTGAGGACGACCCGGTAGCCGGCGGCGGCCAGCGCACGGGCGGTGGCGGCGCCGATTCCGCTGCTCGCACCGGTGACGACGGCGATGCGGGAGGCGGCGGGCGGTACGGCGGTGGCCATGGGCTGCTCCTCGGACGGGCGGAGGCGGGTCTGTGCCCAGGGTAGGTGACGACCGCCGCCGCCCCTCGCCCGGTTCCGGGGCGGCGGATCAGCCGGCCTCGCGCGGCGCCCACATGATCACGGCCATCCCGGCGAGGCAGATCAGCGCGCCGGCGATGTCCCAGCGGTCGGGCCGGTAGCCGTCGGCGACCACACCCCACAGGATCGAGCCGGCCACGAAGATCCCGCCGTAGGCGGCGAGGATGCGGCCGAAGTGGGCGTCGGGCTGGAAGGTGGCGACAAAGCCGTAGGCGCCGAGGGCGAGCACGCCGCCGGTCATCCACCACCAGCCGCGGTGCTCCCGGACGCCCTGCCAGACGAGCCAGGCGCCGCCGATCTCGAAGAGGGCGGCGACGACGAACAGGGCGGCGGAACGGAGGATCGGCATGGGCGCAGCTTGGCATGCACGGTGTCACCTGATGGACGGCGCCTGCCGCCCGCCGCGCGTGGCATACATCCCTGCGTACGCCATGACGTGACACCGGATCGCACGACGGAGTGGGTGGCATGCGAAGGACGAGTGTGCTTGCTGTGTGGGGCGCCGCCGCGCTGGCGGCGGTCGCCGCCGCCGGGCCCGCCGGGGCGTCCGGGACTGCCGGGACGATCGGGACAGCCGGAGCAGCCGGGACCACCGGGACTAGCGGGATCGCCGGGACAGCCGGAACCACCGGGCCCGCCAGGGCAACCGGGACGGCCGGGGCGCCGGAGGCGGATCTGGCGTACCACGGGTCGGCGGTGCTGGCCGGGGACCGGGTCGACATCCGGTTCACGCCGCGCAACCACGGCCCGTCCGCGGTGCCGGGCGCGAGCGTGCAGCTGCGCTGGTCGGTGCCGCTCGCGGACCGGCAGGAGCTGCCGGCCGGATGCGTGCGCACGGGCGAGCGGGAGCTGGTGTGCGGGACGGGACCGCTGGCCGAGGACGGGATCGGGGAGCAGATCCGGCTCCTGGTGGCGCTGCGGGACCGGCCCCCGGAGATCATGGTGGAACTCGACACGGTGTGGAACGGCGGCACGGTGGACCGCGACCGCACCAACGACCGAGAACGGCTGCTGATCCTGAACACCGGCGACCCCTACGCCTTCTGACCGGGCACGGCCCGCCCCCGGCGCATGCTCAACGCCACGCACGAAGCAGCGCCGGCGAGACAACGGGCACGCAAGGACCCGGACGAAGCAGCCCGGACGAAACAACGCGCACACAAGAACCCGGACGAAACAGCCCGGACGAAACAACGCGCACACAAGAACCCGGACGAAACAGCCCGGACGAAACGGCGCCGGCTGAACGGCACGCGCGCAAGGACGCGAGCGAAAGGGAGCGCATGACCGGGAGCGGGAGCGCGCGGGGGCGGCTGCTGGCGGAGCTGTCCACCGTCTCCCGCCGGTACATGGCCTCGTACGCCCTGTTCAACCAGGCCGTCGCCGACCGGCTGGGCCTGCACCCCACCGATCTGCAGTGTCTGAACCTGCTCACGCTGGAGCGGGCTCCGGTGACGACGGGCCGGGTCGCGGAGCTGACCGGGCTGACGACCGGGTCGGCGACCCGGCTGGTGGACCGGCTTGAGCGGTCGGGCTATGTGGTCCGGGAGCGGGACGCGTCCGACCGGCGGCGGGTGCTGGTGGCGACCGTACCGGAGAGGATCGCCGAGTTCGGGCGGGCCTGGGAGCGGCTGGGCGGCGACTGGGCCGCTCTCTTCGAGGACCTGGACGAGGCCGAACTCGCCACGATCCTCCGCCACATGAGGCGAACGGTGGCCTTCAGCACGGACCGGGTCAACCGGCTGCGCGAGACCCGGACGCAGCCCCCGCCGGACGGCTGAGGCCCCGGCGCCCGACGGCACTCTCCAGGGGCCTGGGCCTCAACCCTTCACACACACGACCTGTTTCAGCTTCGCGACGACCGCCACCAGGTCCCGCTGCTGGTCGATGACCTGCTCGATCGGCTTGTAGGCGCCCGGGATCTCATCGACCACGCCGGAGTCCTTGCGGCACTCCACGCCACGCGTCTGCTCCTCCAGGTCCTTGGTGGAGAAACGGCGCTTTGCTGCGTTGCGGCTCATGCGCCGACCGGCGCCGTGCGACGCGGAGTTGAAGGACTTCTCGTTGCCGAGGCCGCGCACGATGTACGAGCCCGTGCCCATCGAGCCCGGGATGATCCCGTACTCGCCGGAGCCCGCCCGGATCGCGCCCTTGCGGGTGACGAGCAGGTCCATGCCCTCGTAGCGCTCACGGCTCACGTAGTTGTGGTGGCAGCTCACCTCGGGCTCGAAGGTCACCTTGGCCTTCTTGAACTCTTTGCGGACGACCTCCTTGAGCAGCGCCATCATGAGCGACCGGTTGTGCCGCGCGTACTCCTGCGCCCAGTACAGATCGTGTTCGTACGCCGCCATCTGCGGGGTGTCCGCCACGAAGACGGCGAGGTCGCGGTCGACCAGTCCCTGGTTGTGCGCAAGGCCCCGGGCGACCTCGATGTGGTGGTCCGCGAGTTCCTTGCCGATGTTGCGGGAGCCGGAGTGCAGCATGAGCCAGACGGCGCCGGTCGTGTCGACGCACACCTCGCAGAAGTGGTTGCCGGAGCCGAGCGTGCCCATCTGCTTGCGGGCCCGCTCCGCCCGGAACCTGACCGCGTCCGCGACCCCGTCGAACCGCCCCCAGAACCCGTCCCACTGCGCGGTGCCGAGGCCGTGGAAACGGGACGGATGCACGGGGTCCTCATGCATGCCCCGGCCCACCGGAATCGCCTCCTCGATCTTCGAGCGCAGCCGGGCCAGGTCCCCCGGCAGGTCGTTCTCCGTCAGCGACGTCTTCACCGCCGACATCCCGCAGCCGATGTCCACGCCCACCGCGGCCGGGCACACCGCGCCCTGCATGGCGATGACCGATCCGACCGTCGCACCCTTGCCGTAGTGGACGTCCGGCATCACGGCCAGGCCCTTGATCCAGGGCAGCGTGGCGACGTTGCGCAACTGCTGCAGCGCGACGTCCTCGACCGTGGCGGGGTCCGTCCACATACGGATGGGAACCTTCGCGCCCGGTATCTCCACGTACGACATGTCTTCCTCATTCCCCCGAGACGATTCCCCCGAGAAGTCAACAAAAGCCTTAGAAACGACACACGGCAAAATGGCCGCCACAGTCGACGAAAAGCGACAACGGACCGGCGTGTACGGCGGCGCGTGCGATACACATTGTCTCCAGGGTGCGCCCCGCTGCGGCAAGCGAATAACCAGCGGGGACACTGGAGATCCGAACGCACCGACACCGTCGAGAGGACCCTGACCGTGCAGCGGAAGGCGTACGCAATCGGCACCGCCGCCCTCCTCGCGGCGCTGCTGACCGGCTGCACCGGCGGGTCCGGTGACACGGGGTCGACGGACAACGCGAACCCGGGCGACACCGGAACGGCGACCGAGGCCGCCCAGCCCGGCAAGTACCGCACGCTGCCCGAACCCTGCGGCGCGGTCGGCCGCGGCACCCTCGACTCCCTGTTGCCCGGCATCAAGCAGATCGCCGACCAGGACCAGCGGGCCAAGGCATACGAGGGCACCGCGACCCTGACGTACGACACCGACCGCAAGGTCGGCTGCCGTTGGAAGGTCGAGTCCGCCGACGCCACCGACCACCTCCTCGTCGACTTCGAGCGGGTCGTGTCCTACGACAACGCCGTCAGCGACGACAGCCAGGCGCAGACCCTGTTCGCGGCCAGGGTGACGGCGGCCGATCTGCCCGAGCCCAGCGTGCCCGCCTCCTCCTCGGCGCTCGCGGCCGGCGGCGAAGCGACCACCGACGCCTCGCCCGGCAACTCGCCCTCGCCCTCGGCCTCGTCTTCATCCTCTTCCTCGGCCTCGTCCTCTTCCTCGGCCTCGTCCGCCTCGTCCGCCTCGCCGTCGGCCGGCGCGTCCGGCGGCGCCACCCCGCCCGACCTCCAGCCGCGCGTGCTCGACGGCCTGGGCGACGAGTCCTTCCTCGACGACCAGCTCGGCGGCTCCGGTTCGACGGCCGCGCGGCGGACGGTGACTGTGGTGTTCCGCACGTCCAACGTGATCGTGACCATCGAGTACGCGGAGCAGCCGACGACCGTCGGGGTGACCCCGGACAGCAAGGAAATGCAGGACAGGGCGCGGAATCTGGCCGCGCAACTGGCCGACTCGCTGAGCGGCTAGCGGCCCCCTCGCCCGCCTCGGTGGCGCTCCGCGAGGCACGCGAACCGGAACCGCACCGCTCCTTCACCGCGTACCGTGGCCCCCCGGACCCGATCCGACCGCAGGAACACGAGCGTCATGAGTGAAGGAACCATGCAGCGAGCAGCCCAGCGAGACGACCACCGTGATCAGCGTGACCGGCGAGCGGGGAGGCTGCGCCGAGCCCTTGTCTGCGCGGCCGCAGTCCCGGCGGTGCTCGTCGCCGCCGGCTGCTCCTCGGACTCCGGCTCCCAGGGCGACGACGCCAAGCAGTCCCCGAGCGGCAGCGCGACCGGCGGCTCGGTGAGCCCGTCGCCCACCGTCCAGGCCGCCGCGTACCGCAAGCTGCCGGAGTCGTGCGCCGTGCTGTCGAAGAAGACGCTCGGCGATCTCGTCCCGAAGGGCGCGTCGTCGGGCAAGGAGGGCGCATCCAACGACACGTCGTCCCGGGCCAGTTGCTCCTGGACCAGCCTGGACGACAACGGGGTGAAGGGCTCCCAGTTCCGCTGGCTGAGCGTCTCCCTGCTGCGTTTCGAGTCCGACACCCACCGCGGCTCGGCCGACAAGCAGGCGCATGAGTACTACGCCAAGCAGGTCCAGGACGCGCAGGCCGTGGAAGGCGCCAAGAACGTCACGTCGCAGCCGCTCGCCGGGGCGGGCGACGAGGCGACCACGGTGCGCTACGACCTGAAGAAGAAGGAAGGCGCCTTCAAGCAGCAGACGGTCGTGGCACGCGTCGAGAACGTCGTCGTCACCCTCGACTACAACGGTGCGGGCCTGGCCGGCGAGAAGACCCCGAGCGCCGACGATCTGGCGAAGGCCGCGCAGAAGGCCGCCAAGGAGGCCGTGGCCGCGGTGTCGTCGGCGAACGACGGGGGCGGCTCACCGTCCGCGTCCCCCTCCGAGTCGGCATCCGCGTCCCCCTCCAAGTCCGCGTCCAAGTCGGCGTCCGCGTCCCCCGCCAAGTCGCCCTCCGCGTCGGAGTCGGCCAAGAAGGGCTGACGAGCGGCCTGCTGACGGACCGGCGACACGCGCGCCGCACACATGTGCCACCCTGTTGCGCGCAACGACACGTAAGGGGAGGGGAATCGGGTGGCCCGGCCAATCCAGCTGACCCGGATGCACCGCGTTCTCATCGGCGTGGTCGTGACCGGCGCCGTGATCATCGCCGGCATCGGCTTCGCCGGTTCCTACGCGGCCGTCCGCGAGCTGGCCCTCAAGAAGGGGTTCGGGAATTTCTCCTACGTCTTCCCGATCGGCATCGACGCCGGCATCTGCGTCCTGCTCGCCCTGGACCTGCTGCTGACCTGGATCCGCATCCCCTTCCCGCTGCTGCGCCAGACGGCCTGGCTGCTGACCGCGGCGACCATCGCCTTCAACGGCGCGGCGGCCTGGCCCGACCCGCTGGGCGTGGGCATGCACGCGGTGATCCCGGTGCTGTTCGTGGTCTCGGTCGAGGCCGCACGGCACGCCATCGGCCGTATCGCCGACATCACGGCGGACAAGCACATGGAGGGGGTCCGTCTCACCCGCTGGCTGCTCTCCCCCGTCCCGACGTTCCTGTTGTGGCGCCGCATGAAGCTGTGGGAGCTGCGCTCCTACGAGCAGGTGATCAAGCTGGAGCAGGAACGCCTCGTGTACCAGGCGCGGCTGCGCTCCCGCTTCGGCCGGGCGTGGCGCAGGAAGGCGCCGGTGGAGTCCCTGATGCCGCTGCGGCTGGCCAAGTACGGGGTGCCGCTGGGCGAGACGGCCCCCTCGGGCCTGGCCGCGGCGGGCATAGAACCGATCCTGATACCCGCGGCGCCCCCGCAGCGGGAGCTGCCGACGGCCGACGTCCCCGGCCCGGCCGTCGCGCCGGCCCCCGTCCGGCAGCAGCCGGCGCCCGCCGACGCCGACGAGCAGCACTCCGGGCCGGCCGAGCAGGACGCCGGGCAGCCGGATGCCGCGCAGGACCCGGAGCAGAGCCCCTGGTTCCAGGCGCACCCCCAGCACGTCGACTACCAGGGGGGATACGACCCCTTCTTCGACCCGGGCCACGACCCGGCGTACGGCCCCCGGTACGGCCCCGACGAGCAGTACGAGCAGCAGTGGTTCGAGGCCCAGCAGTACCCGGACCGGCTACCGGGCGGCCCGTACCCGCAGCAGCCCCAGGACCAGCAGGCCACCGGCCCGCACCCGGACCAGCCGTACCAGGAGCAGCAGACCGCCGGGCCGTACCCGGAGCAGCCGCACCAGGAGCAGCCGTACCAGGAGCCCGAGCCGCCCGTCCCCTCCCCCGAGGACACCGGCAGCTTCCCGATCCCGGTGGGCCCGAACCGCACCCGGGAGCTGGGCGAGGGCGGCGGCACCCCGGCCGCGAAGCCGGACGAGGACGCGTACTACCAGGTGTTCAAGAAGTCGATCAACGGCAGCTACCCGACCCCGCGCGAGTTCGGCGACAACGTCGAGGCCGAGTTCGGCAGCTCGCTGCCCTCGGACGACGCCAAGCGCATGGTCAGCCGCTTCACCAACCGCCACACCGCAGAACTGGAAGAGGACCACATCGCCTGAGCCCCGGAGCCACCGGGCGAACACAACACGACCGACGAGGGCGCTCGGTGTTCACCGGGCGCCCTCGTCATGGTGGTGGTTACTCCCCGAGCAGGGTGCGGACGCGGTCCTGGCCGACCGCCAGCAGCAGCGTGGGCAGGCGTGGGCCGGTGTCGCGGCCGACCAGCAGGTGGTACAGCAGCGCGAAGAACGACCGCTGGGCGGTCTTGATCTCCGGCGGCAGCTCCTTCGGTGTGGCGTCGGCGGAGAACCCGGCCTGCACCTTGGGCACGCCGTACACGAGGTGGGTCAGCCCGTCCAGCGACCAGTTCCCGGCCAGTCCGTCCAGCAGCAGCCGCAACGACTGCTGCCCCCGCTCGTCGAGGGACTTCAGCAGCTCGGCGTCGGGCTCCTCGCGCACGATGGTGCGCTGGTCGGCCGGGACGTGTGTGTTGATCCACGCCTCGGCCTTGTCGTAGCGCGGACGGGCCTCGTCGAGCGAGCCCAGCGGATCGGCCGGGTCGAGTTCGGACAGGATGCGCAGCGCCTGGTCCTGGTGGCCGGCGGTGATGTCGGCGACCGACGCGAGCGTGCGGTACGGCAGCGGACGCGGCGTCCTCGGCAGGTCGCCGGCCGCCGTGCCGACGGCACGCGTGTAGGCGGCCACGTCCCCGGGGAGCGCGGCGCCCTCGGCGACCTTGGCCGCCAGCTTGTCCCACTCGTCGTACAGACGCTGGATCTCCTGGTCGAAGGCGATCTTGAAGGACTGGTTGGGCCTGCGGCGGGCGTACAGCCAGCGCAGCAGCTGCGGCTCCATGATCTTCAGCGCGTCGGCCGGGGTGGGCACGCCGCCACGCGACGACGACATCTTCGCCATGCCGCTGATCCCGACGAAGGCGTACATCGGCCCGATGGGCTGCTTGCCGCCGAAGATCCCGACGATCTGGCCGCCGACCTGGAAGCTGGATCCCGGCGAGGAGTGGTCCACGCCGGAGGGTTCGAAGACGACCCCCTCGTACGCCCACCGCATCGGCCAGTCGACCTTCCACACCAGCTTGCCGCGGTCGAACTCGCTCAGCCGGACGGTCTCCGTGAAGCCGCAGGCACCGCAGACGTACGTCAGCTCGGTGCTGTCGTCGTCGTACGAGGTGACCGTGGTGAGGTCCTTCTCGCAGTTGCCGCAGTACGGCTTGTACGGGAAGTAGCCGGCGGAACCGGAGCTGCCGTCGTCCTCGCTCGCCGCGCCGGAGCCCTCCTCGGCCTCCCGCTCGGCCTCGTCGACCGGCTTCTGCGACTGCTTCTGCGCCTTCGGCTTGGTCCGGTACTGCGCGAGGATCGCGTCGATGTCACCGCGGTGCCGCATCGCGTGCAGGATCTGCTCGCGATAGGCGCCGGAGGTGTACTGCGCGGTCTGGCTGACCCCGTCGAACTCCACGCCCAGTTCGGCCAGCGACTCGGTCATGGCGGCCTTGAAGTGCTCGGCCCAGTTCGGGTACGCGGAGCCGTGCGGAGCGGGCACGGACGTCAGCGGCTTGCCGATGTGCTCGGCCCAGGACCCGTCGACGCCCGCGATGCCGGCCGGGACCTTGCGGTAGCGGTCGTAGTCGTCCCAGGAGATCAGGTGCCGGACCCGGCGGCCGCGGCGGCGGATCTCGTCGGCGACCAGGTGCGGGGTCATGACCTCGCGGAGGTTGCCCAGGTGGATCGGGCCGGAGGGAGAGAGGCCGGACGCGACGACGAGTGGTTTACCCGGGGCTCGACGCTCCGACTCCTCGATGACCTCATCCGCGAAACGGGAGACCCAGTCGGTGGTCTCGGTGCTCTGAGCCACGATCGGCACGTCCTTCTTTCTGAACGGTTGACACCCCATTGTCACAGACCGGCTTGCGACCGCGAAAACCGCTTTACCCCCCGTGGGATACTGACGGAGACCATCCATCCCACGAGGAGAACGGCACCCCTTCCTATGGCCTCGGTCACGTCCCTCAGCGACTCCGTACAGCAGCGTCTCGCGGCGGCCCTCTCGGCGGCACTGCCGGACGCCGACTCCGCGGACCCGCTGCTGCGACGAAGCGACCGGGCGGACTTCCAGGCCAACGGGATCCTGGCGCTCGCCAAGAAGGCCAAGGCGAACCCGCGGGAGCTGGCGACCGAGGTCGTCTCCCAGGTCGCCACCGGTGATGTGATCGAGGACCTCGAGGTCTCCGGACCCGGCTTCCTGAACATCACCGTCGGCGACGGCGCGATCACCCGGAACCTCGCGGAACGGTACGCGGACGAGACGGGCCGCCTCGGCGTGCCCCACGCCCCCGACCCCGGCACGACGGTGATCGACTACGCCCAGCCGAACGTGGCGAAGGAGATGCACGTCGGCCATCTGCGCTCGGCCGTCATCGGCGACGCGGTGGTCCAGATCCTGGAGTTCACCGGCGAGACCGTGGTCCGCCGCCACCACATCGGCGACTGGGGCACCCAGTTCGGCATGCTCATCCAGTACCTGGACGAGCACCCGCACGAGCTGGACCACAAGGCCGACGAGAGCACCGCGGTCTCGGGCGAGGAGGCGATGTCGAACCTCGACCGCCTCTACAAGGCGGCGCGGGGGCTCTTCGACTCCGACGAGGAGTTCAAGACGCGGGCCAGGCGCCGGGTGGTCGACCTCCAGGCAGGCGAACCGAAGACGCTCGCCACCTGGCAGCGGTTCGTGGACGAGTCGAAGATCTACTTCTTCTCGGTCTTCGAGAAGCTGGACATGGAGATCCACGACCCGGACATCGTCGGCGAGTCCGGGTACAACGACATGCTGGCCGAGACCTGCCGCCTGCTGGAGGAGTCCGGCGTGGCGGTCCGCTCCGAGGGCGCGCTCTGCGTGTTCTTCGACGACGTCAAGGGCCCGGACGGCCAGCCGGTCCCGCTGATCGTGCAGAAGTCCGACGGCGGCTACGGCTACGCGGCGACGGACCTGTCCGCGATCCGGGACCGCGTCTTCAACCTGAAGGCGGACACGCTGCTGTACGTGGTCGACGCCCGCCAGTCGCTGCACTTCCGCATGGTCTTCGAGACGGCCCGCCGGGCGGGCTGGCTCAACGGGGACGTGAAGGCACAGCAGTTGGCGTTCGGCACGGTCCTCGGCAAGGACGGCAAGCCGTTCAAGACGCGTGCGGGCGAGACGGTCCGGCTGGTGGACCTCCTGGACGAGGCGATCGACCGGGCCACGTCGGTCGTCCGCGAGAAGGCCGAGAAGGTGGGCCTGACCGAGGAGGAGATCGCCGAGAACGGCCGGTACGTCGGCATCGGTGCGGTGAAGTACGCGGACCTGTCCACGTCGGCGGTACGGGACTACAAGTTCGACCTCGACCAGATGGTCTCGCTCAACGGCGACACCTCGGTCTACCTCCAGTACGCGTACGCCCGTATCCAGTCGATCCTGCGCAAGGCGGGCGACGCCCGCCCGGCCGCCCACCCGGAACTGCCGCTGGCACCGGCGGAGCGCGCACTGGGCCTGCACCTGGACCGGTTCGCCGAGACGGTCCGCGAGGTGGCCGCGGCGTACGAGCCGCACAAGCTGGCCGCGTACCTCTACCACCTGGCCACGCTGCTGACCGCGTTCTACGACCAGTGCCCGGTCCTGAAGGCCGACACCCCGGACCAGCGGGCGAACCGCCTGTTCCTCGTCGACCTCACGGCCCGCACACTGCACCGCGGCATGCGCCTGCTCGGCATCCGCACACCCGAACGACTCTGACCCGCACCCCCGCGGCCAGCCGCGAACGCCCCCGCCGAAACCCGGGCAACCACCGGACGGCGGGGGCCACTTCGTCATGCCCCGATGGCAGCAACGACCCGCCGGACATCCGACAGGTCGTCCAGCACGACATCAGCACCAGCGTTGCCCAGGTCGCTCGCCGAGGCGCGGCCGGTCGCAACAGCCACCACCCGCACCCCGGCCCCGTGCCCCGCCGCCACGTCGGCGCGCGTGTCTCCCAGGAACACGGCGGCTCCCGGAGGGACGGCCGCGCGCTTCAGTGCTGCACGCAGTAGCTCGGGCCGTCCTTCACCGTCCTCGCCGTACGCGCCACCGTCCAGGCTCAGGTAGCTGTCGAGACCGAACACCGCCAGCTTCACCTCTGCGGCCCCACGCACGTTGCCCGTCACCACGGACTGGCGCACGCCCTGCTCCGCAACGGCCGACAGGACGGCGACGGCCCCGGGGAGAGCGTGACCGCGCTCGCGCAACTCGGCGACACGACGAAGGTGCACGGCCCCGAGCGCTTCGGCGAACGCCGTGAACAGGCCGTCGGTGTAGGGCACATCGTGCAGCCGCGCCGTCTCGCGCAGGATCACCCGTTCCGTGGACCCGGTGACGTCCGCCTGCTCACGCATCCTCACGCCGGTCACCTGGTGAAACGCCTCGGCCCACAGCTCACGTCCGAGGCCCCGCGTCGCCATCAGCGTGTGGTCGATGTCCCACAGAACCAGCTCCGGCACCAGCGTTCCTCTCTCCACGAACTGCACCTCACCGTGTAGCGGGGCAGCCTACGCTCAGAACACAGAGCAAGGAGTGGGCGCATGGTGGCAGCAGACCTTCCCATCGGGGACCGGATCAGGCACTACCGCGGTGGACGCCGACAGGACGCGGTCGCCGGACTGGTCGGCATCTCGCCCGACTACCTGTCGCAGATCGAACGGGGCCTCAAGGTCCCGTCGCTGCCGATCCTGTACGCGCTCGCCCAGGAACTGGGCGTGCCCGCCGCCGCCCTCCTCTCCGAGCAGGCCCCCGCTGAGGAGACCGCGGTGGACACGGCGGAGGCCGCGGTGGGCCGGGACATGAGGCGTTGGGCCGCGTCGTTGATGACGTCAGCGGACACGCAGGCGCGCCCGCAGCGCGGGGAAGGGTGGGCATGATGCGACCGGGGCGCTCTACTGCCGACGACCGGACGGGCCAGGGCGCACGGAGGGCATTGAGGGCGGCCGATCGGCCGGGCGATCTGTTGGAGGCAATCAGCGCTGACCTTCAAGGCCTTCGATTTGCCAGAGCTGGAATCTCCGCGATCATCTCCGGGTTCAGAGAGTCCCAGATAATCCCCCGGGGCCGCTCATGGGGCGGGCATTCAATGATTCTCTCCGGCGTGATAATCAGGTCGACCCGGAAGTCATGGGCAGATTCCGGAAGCTCTCTGTCGATCACTTGCAACTCATGCACGGTAGTTGCGATGAGTACATCAGGCCCGATCAGTCCAGCTTCTTGCAGAAGGGCCACTTCAATATCCGCGTAGCCGGCGCCTTTGCCGAGTCGTGCCCCGCGCGCGTTGACGGCCACACTGCCGCATACCACCAGATCAACGGGCGGCATTTCATCAAGGTCTACAGGGATTGCATATTGAGCCGCCGTTCGCCTGTCGGCGGCTTCACCGGCAGGAATGGTAAGAGTTTCGGGATCCAGAAAATAGAAGGGCTTGGCCGCGGCAAGTTTCGGCGCAGCCATGTAAACCCGCTTTCCTTCTTTGAGAGCCTGCTCTCTCACTGGCATCTGAGCTTTGTCTGGAACTGCCTTGATGACACGAGACGCCTTCCATGCAGGATGGGTGGCGAGGCGGAGAGCGGTGGAATCTGCTCCAAAGAAGAACGGGATGCGTCCGGCCGCTTCGGTCAATACTGCTTTCTTACTGTCAAGCAGCGACCACACCCCTTCCCGAATCTTCTGCTTTTCCTTCCGGGTTTCATCGGCGTTCACTCGCCATTCCCTCCCTCAAGCCGCGATCAATCCAAAAAGTCGACTATTAAGGTCCCGCACACCTGACAGGCCGTTCCAGGATTGCAGTTCCTTGCCTGCCTTGAAGATCAGATTCAGTCCGCCACCACCGCGACTGGGATCTCCATCCAACTCTGCCACGCCCTGCGCCGCGGGCAATTCGTGGCGGCATGGGCGAGACACGTACCCGCATGGGGAGTCGTCGGTACCCTCCACCCCCCACAGACACTCCAGCCCATCCCGGGATGCCACATGGAACACGTCAAGTACGGCTCGCAATGGGCCCCCTGGGTCCGGGCCGCCCGCACCATGGTGGAACTCCGCGGAGTGACCCCGGCGGACCTCGACCAGGAATTCGCGACCCTCGGCCGCGACCGCCTGGAGAAGGAGTTCACCCGGATCGCAGCGCTGGCGGCGGTCGCCTGACGAAGTCTCATCACGTCATGCCCAGGTAGGCTCCCGACCATGATTCGCGCTGTGATCCTCGACGTCGGCGAGACGATCACCAGAGATGACCGGTACTGGGCAACCTGGGCCGACTGGCTCACCATCCCCCGCCACACTCTCTCCGCCCTCGTCGGCGCCGTCGTCGCCCGCGGGGACGACAACTCCGAAGCACTGCGCCTCATCCGCCCCGGCATCGACATCCAGGCCGAGTACGCCGCACGGGAAGCCGCCGGACGCGGGGAACGCCTCGATGAAAGCGACCTGTACGACGACGTGCGGCCCGCCCTCTGCGCGCTCCAGGATCAGGACGTCCGCGTCGTCATCGCCGGGAACCAAACCGCCCGCGCCGGCGAACTGCTTCGCGGACTCGACTTGCCGGCCGACTACATCACCACGTCCGCCGAACTCGACGCCGCCAAGCCGTCGACCGACTTCTTCCACCGCGTGCTTGCCGCCAGCGGCACCGACCCGCACACGTCCCTGTACGTCGGTGACCACCCCGCCAACGACATCGGGCCCGCGCAGGCGGCCGGGCTACGCGCCGCGCACCTGCGCCGCGGGCCATGGGGACACCTGTGGGCCGACACCGTGGAGGCAGCCTCAGCGGACTACCGTATAGACAGTCTGCTCGACCTCGTTGGGATCGTCTCCGCCTGACCGCCCTCACAAGGCGAACCGACACCGCTACGGTGAGTGCGGAGCCAGGACAGTTCGGGGGCCAGAGTGTCTGACGGCCCGCCGGGCGGGCTGGCTCAACGGGGACGTGAAGACGCAGCAGCTGGCGTTCGGCACGGTCCTCGGCAAGGACGGCAAGCCGTTCAAGACGCGTGCGGGCGAGACGGTCCGGCTGGTGGACCTCCTGGACGAGGCGATCGACCGGGCCACCTCGGTCGTCCGCGAGAAGGCCGAGAAGGTCGGCCTGACCGAGCAGGAGATCACCGAGAACGGCCGGTACGTCGGCATCGGTGCGGTGAAGTACGCGGCCGAGCGGGAGGCCGAGGAGGGCTCCGGCGCGGCGAGCGACATCGGCGCCACCAGCATCGCGTCCGCCTTCGGCAACACGTCCTTCTGCCACGGCAGCTTGTACCGCGACCGCACCGGATGCCCGGTCAACTCCACGAGTTCCTGCATGCGCGGCTCCCACCAGCCCGCCGCGGACGGGGTGAGCAGCAGGCACACGTCCCACCCGTCAGTCTGCGCGGCACGCACGCCGTCGTCGATGTACTGGGCGGGCCCTGCGGCGCAGGCGATCAGGTACAGCACTGGAGACGTCATGCGCGGAGTCCACAGCGTTTGGCCAGCGCACGCAACTCGCTCCCAGGGCTCGGGGTTGCGCCGATGATGTCCTTGGCGCGGTGTCCTTGTGCCGTGTCAGGAGTGAAGCGCGTGCCATCGCGACGTGGTGGCCGACCTGCCGCTCCCGAGTCATTCCGGCGACCGCTTCTTGGCGGTGTACCGCCGGTCGGTGGCGGCACAGCCGTCTGACCTGCCGTCGCCGTCGTCTTCGCAGGCGTTCGGTTTGGAGCCGCAGCGCCGCCAGTACACGTGTCCTGAGTGAGTTGGCCCCCTTCGGGCGGCGGGGGTCGCTTTCGTTAGGGCCGAAGACGGCCGTACAGGCGCGACAGCCACCAACGAGGTAGATAAGGGCCGTGCGCCGTTTCTCCGGCACTGCCAGGAGTACCTTCGGGGTGTCGAGACTCGAAGGGGTCCAGTATGCCCGACACCGCCTCCGCTGCCCCAGAGCGCATCGGGGCACGCATCCGAGATTTCCGAGCCATCCGCGACTACTCCCTGTCCGAACTCGGCCGGCGGGCACACGTCTCGCCGAGCCTGCTCTCCCGCATCGAGACCGGCCGGCGCGCCCCAAGCGAGTCTGTTCTCGCCTCCGTGGCCCGTGCCCTTGCCGTGAAGGTCTCCGTCCTCCGGGGACAGCCCTACATTCAGACGCTCCAGAAGGAGCAGTTGGACGCGATCCTCACACCTATCAGCACCGCGTTCGACGACTGGGACCTGCCGCCGGACGACGCTCCACCGCCCCGCCCGCTCGACGCCATCGAGGGTGACGTAGGACGCCTCTACGACCTACGAGTGAAGGCCCGGTTCACCGAGATCGCCGAGGACCTGCCCGGGCTCATCTCTGAACTGGCCTTGGCCACGCAGCTCCACGCCACCGCGGGGAGAGACCGCGAGCGCGCGTATGCCGCACAGGCTGAGATCTGCCGCACGGCGGCCATCGTGGCTTACCGGATCGGGTACATGGACCTCGCCAGGCTGGCCCTGTCCCGCATGGGCGTGGCCGCCCCGCAGTCGGGCGATCCACGGCAGGTGGCCATCGAGCGGTACGAGCGTGCCCAGATGGCCGCCGACAGCTCCCGCCTGGATCGCGGGGTGTCCCTGATGCGGCACGCGTTGCGGGAGCTGGATGACGATGGGACGCGGCAGACGCGTGCAGTCCGGGGCACGCTCCAACTGCGGGCCGCGACCCTGTCGGCTCGTGGCGGCGACGAAAGCAGCGCGGGCGACTGGATCGGAGAGGCGGCCGAACTCGCCGAGCGGACCGGCGAGACGCGTGACTACGCCCTCGCGTTCGGGCCCTTGAACGTCCGTCTGCACGAGATCTCTGCCGCGGGCGATCAGAACGACTATGACCAGGCTCTGGCTGTCGCCTCGGATGTGCGGCTTCCCGACGACTACCCGCCCACCCGCGCGGCACACTTCTGGATCGACAAGGCCAACGCCGAAACCTGGACAGCGCAGCAGGATGAGGCTCTGAAGTCACTGCTGGCTGCTCGGTCGGCGTCACCGCAGCTCACCCGCTACCACCATTCGGTGCACGAGACGGTGGCCACTCTGCTGCGGGCACGGCCGCGCGTCAGTGATGACCTTCGAGATTACGCGCTGTGGTGTGGCGTGTAGCACATAGGTGAACTCCGATCAAGCATCGTGGCGTTGACACCTTTGTCAACGCCACACCGCTTTTCTGTCGGCACTCTGAGTCAGCAAGTGAGACCCCGGCGACCGCGCGAACGGTCCCGGGGTGTGGCCGACTGCCGAAGGAGTCGACGTGACGCACAGTCCCGTCCGGCCGTCCCAGGGGGCGAGCCGATGAGCACCACCGTCCATGAGATCCCACCAGAGGTGTTGGCGGTCTTGGCGTTGCCCGACCTGGACAGCCTGGACGAGGACCGGACCGCCGGCCGCGTGTGCATCTGGTGCGGCGGGCCTCTGACGATCGAGACGGCTGTCGACCTCGGCGAGCAGAAGGCTGACGCGGGTACGTGCTTCCCGCGCGCCTGCCGGAAGTGCGTCGCCGACCGTGCGCACCGCGGCCTGTTCGCCCACGCGCCCCTGTGCGACCTCTGTGAGACGGAGGCGACAGCCGCCAACTGCACCGTCGGCCGCAGCCTGTACCGACTCGTCAGGGACAACCGTCGGTGACCGGCTGGCAGACGACCGCAGGGGCGCGGTCCCCGCACGCGAGCCCGCCGCTCAGCCACATGACCATGCGGGTCTACCAGGTGGACCGCTACGGGACGGTCACCCGTGACAACGTACGGATCGTCGTCCCGCCCGCCCAGGGGCTGACACCGGCCACGGACAGGTACCCGCCCTGCCAGTGTCCCCGCCACCGAGACGAACGGAAGCCCCGGTGACCGCGGACAGGTACGGCCTGTGCCCCTGGCGCCAACTGCTCGCCGACGACATCCGGCTCATCCAAGCCGTGGAAGCGGGCTCCGACCCGTACGCGGCCGGGAACACGTTCGCCTGCGGCCCGTCCGAAGTCACACCGGCAGGCACACTCCTGGAGCCCCACCTCGCTTCAGCCGCGGCGTCCCGGGGAAGAGAGGCGGCGATGCCCATGAGGCCGGACAGCCCGAAGGGCCAGTTCTTCTACGCGCTGGTCCTGGCCACCCTCATAGGTGCCCTCGTGGCCGGAATCGGCCGCTGACCCCATGACCGGCTCCGGTCGCTCGCGCCCCAGGGAGTGACCGGAGCCCCCAAGGCGCCCGCCGGTTTCCCGCTCCCGACTCTCCCCCGCGGGAGCCGGCGGGCCCCGGCCCGGCACACCCGACCCCGTGATGCCCAGCGGTGTGCCGGGCCGCCACCCTCGTCCCAACAAAGGAAGGTTCTCGATCGTGTTGCCTCCGGCACCAGCAGGCGTCGTTCCCTACATCGCCGGATGGAGCGAGGAAAGGCTCCTGAACCGCCCGCTCGTCCGCCGCTGCATGGCCCCGGGGATCGCGTACGCGGATGAAACGCCGTACGACCGCGACAGCTTCGGCGTGCTCTGGGCCCGGTACGCCCTGCGGCCGAAGCAGCGCAGGGGCAGCCCACGGCTCCGGGAAGTCCACCCCTACCGGCAGCGCAGAGCGATGCTGAACATGATGTGCCAGGTCTGCTCCCGCATGCCGCCCGACCCGCACGGCCCCCACCTCTTCCTCCTGCGGGACAGCGTCGGCCCGATCCGCGAAGGGGAACGGACCACGAGTCCCCCGGTGTGCGTACCGTGCGCCGGGATCTCCGTCCAGCTCTGCCATGCCCTCCGGGGTGGGCGGTTCGTGGCGGCGTGGGCCAGGCGCGTGCCCGCGTGGGGTGTCGTCGGTCCCCTCCACCACCCACAGACACTCCAGCCCATCCCGGGGGCGCACATGGAACAGGTGAAATACGGCTCGCAGTGGGCGCCTTGGGTCCGGGCCGCCCGCACGATGGTGGAACTGCGCGAGGTCACACCGGCAGACCTCGACCAGGAATTCGCGGCCCTCGGCCGCGACCGCCTGGAGAAGGAGTTCACCCGGATCGCAGAGCTGACGGCGGTCGCCTGAGGCACCCGTCTCGGGCCGGTCGCGGCGAAGTGACCGGCTCCCCGTGCCGCAGGACCCGCAACCGTCCCCCCTGGTCCCGGACCTCGAAGTCCCTCGCCCTCCCCCGGCTGGGGTAATGCGACGACCACCAGAACTCAAGACGTTCCGGCGAGCGCCGTTCGTGTTGTCACTGCCTCCCCTTAAAGTCGCGGCATGGCGACTCTTCCCAACCCGCTGCCCAAGCTGGCGGCCGACCCGAGCGGGCGTTCCCTGGGGCTCCGGCTCCCGCCCGGGAGACTGATCGACGCGACGGACGACGGGCCCTGGCGGGAGCCTCTGCTGTGGCATGCCGACAAGTCGGCCTCGCCCGGCAGTTGGGCGGCGCTGGGCACACCGGCCGGCCGGGTGGGCCTGCTGCCCGTACTCGTCGATCTGGGCGGCCCCCAAGGCGGCCCGGAGCGGTGGCAGTTGTCCCCGGCGGACACCTCGTACCCGGGGGACCACGACGCCGAGGACGTGCTCGCGGAATGCTGGGAAGCCATGGGCGACGACGGCGAGGAGGACGGGTTCGATCCCGAACTGGCCCGGCTCCTCGCGCCGTTCGGGGCGGACTGGCCCGGACTGGCTTCCGCCGGGTCGCTCACCGTCGAGCCCGGGGTCTGCGCCGCCCGGGTCGCCGACCTGCTGAGCGGCGCCGACGCGGGCGACCGCTCGCACGCCGGGTTCAAGGATCCGCATCTGGCGCTCGTCCCGGCCCGCCGCTCCGCCGACATCCCCGCCGCCATCGGCTGGACCGGCCCGGTCAACCACGAGAACGATGTCGCCCGGCTCTGCGCGGTGCTGCGCTCGTGGGAGGACCGCTTCGGGATACGGGTGGTCGCCCTCGGCTTCGACACACTGGTCGTCTCCGTGGCCGCACCGCCCGCCACCCGGGCCGAGGCGGAGGCGCTGGCGGCCGAGCACTTCGCGTTCTGCCCGGACAACCTCACCCAGAACGGCCGGGACAACCTGGCCGACTACGCCGAAACCCTGATATCCGAACGCACCTGGTCCTTCTGGTGGGACTGACCCACCGCCCCGGCCCGCCCCCTCCATACCGACCCGGCCCGCAGGCCGCTCCAGGCCAGTCCGGCGGGTGAAGACCGGGTCAAGGATGTCAAGCAGGCGGTGTGCCTCAGGTGGGTGGGGGTGTCGGGTCCTGGGTCCGGTGGGTCTTCCCGTGTCCCGTCCCTCGGTCCGGGACGGGCCGGTCCGGGCAGCTCAGGGCGCGGACCCGTCCCACGGCGTCCCCACTTCGCCCCCGGCCATGGCGCCGCCACCACCGCACGCCGCACGCTGGGCCCGCGCCCTTCGCCCCCACCGCCGGGAGGACCCATGCCCGCACACGGCGCCCGCGCGGCGCTCGTCGCCCTGGCCGCCCTCGCCGCCGTGACCCTGAGCGGATGTCACGACGGAACGGGGCTCCGCGACGAGGGGCCGTCGGACCGTGCCCCCGCCACCGCGCGGCAGGCGCCGGCGGCCGGTCATCTCGCGGACGCGGACAGCCGGAAGGCCGCCCGGTGAGCGGACCGGACGGCCTTCGGACGGGTCGGGCGCGTGCGCGCCACGGGCGTCAGCTGTGCGCCGGGGCGTACCCGCCGCCCTTCGGGTCCGCGCCGTACTCGTTCTGACCGCGCGTGCCCTCGCTGACCGTGAAGACCAGCAGCACGATGAAGCCCACCACCGGGATGATCCCGATGAGCAGCCACCAGCCGCTGCGGCCCGTGTCGTGCAGACGGCGGACCGAGACACCGAGGCCGGGCAGCAGGACCGCCAAGGTGTAGATGAGGGACGGGATCTGGGTGCCCAGGATGACGTCCACGATGGCGAGCACGATGGCGATGATCACGTTGAACAGCGCGAACATCCAGTACTCCTGGCGGCGTGCCCGCCCCTCGAAGACCGCGTACTTCTTGAGCACCTCGATGTACCAGTTCATAACGTCCCCCCAGGGATTGACGTCCGGGGCCCACCGGAACGGATCAGGCCAGACGCAGAGGATATGGACGTTGGCAGGAACCTGTCGCGCCGGTCGCCGACCTGGGACGCCTCGCCCACGGACGACGAACACCCGTGGATCTACGCCGATTTCAGGACAGACTCACCCTTGATCACCCCGAATTCCCCGGCCGGCCCCCGGGCGTTTCGGCCACCGAGTTCGTTTCGTGGCCGAATCGCAGGCACACCGAGACCGCCCCGCCGCCGGTTCGGTACCGGACCGACCTCGAACCGTGTCCGACCGGCCACGGAGGGGATGGTCAGCGCAGCCGCCGGGCCGCCTCGACGGCCCAGTAGGTGAGGATGGTGCGCGCCCCGGCCCGCTTGATACCGGTCAGCGTCTCGATGATCGCCTGGTCCCGGTCGACCCAGCCCTTCTCCGCGGCGGCCTCGATCATCGAGTACTCGCCGGAGATCTGGTAGGCGGCGACGGGCACGTCCACGGCGTCGGCGACCCGGGCCAGGATGTCGAGGTAGGGCCCGGCCGGCTTCACCATCACCATGTCGGCCCCCTCCTCCAGGTCCAGCGCCAACTCCCTGAGCGATTCACGCCAGTTGGCGGGGTCCTGCTGGTACGTCTTGCGGTCGCCCCTGAGCGAGGAGGCGACGGCCTCACGGAAGGGCCCGTAGAAGGCGGACGAGTACTTGGCGGTGTAGGCGAGGACCGCCACGTCCTCCCGTCCGATCTGGTCCAGGGCGTCCCGGACGACCCCGATCTGCCCGTCCATCATCCCGCTGGGCCCGACCACATGGGCACCGGCGTCGGCCTGCACCTGGGCCATCTCGGCGTACCGCTCCAGGGTGGCGTCGTTGTCGACACGCCCCTGCGCGTCGAGCACACCGCAGTGCCCGTGGTCGGTGGTCTCGTCCAGGCACAGGTCGGACATGACGAGCAGGTCGTCGCCGACCTCGGCCCGCACCTCACGGATCGCGACCTGGAGGATCCCGTCCGGGTCGGTCCCCGGGGTTCCGACGGCGTCCTTCTTGGCCTCCTCGGGCACCCCGAACAGCATGATCCCGGAGATCCCCGCCTCGACCGCCTCCGCGGCGGCCTTCTTCAGGCTGTCCCGGGTGTGCTGGACGACACCCGGCATGGTGGCGATCGGCACGGGCTCGCTCACACCCTCCCGCACGAACGCGGGCAGGATGAAGTCCGCCGGGTGCAGCCGGGTCTCGGCGACCATGCGGCGCATGGTGGGGGTGGTGCGCAGCCGACGGGGACGCGTACCGGGGAAGGATCCGTACTTCGTCATGACGTCTACGCTACGCCCGCCCCGACACCCGTTTTACCGACGACCGGTCGGCCTGCGGGGCACCCCGGCACGGCGCCCCCGCCCCGCGGGCCGCTCGGATCCACGGCCGCCGGCAGGTCGGATCCGCACGCCCGACACCGGCCGCGCTACGACCCCCGGAAGGCCCGTTCACAGACACCGCGGGTCTGGAACGGACACGGGCGGCCTTGAGGCTTCCCGCCTGTGTCCCCGCAGGCGCCCGCCCGATATCCCGCCCTGGCGTCGCAGGACCGCGAGCGGGCACACCTCACGGGCGGAGCGGGTGAGCAACGGACACGGGCGGCCTTGAGGCTTCCCGCCTGTGTCCCCGCGGGCGGCTGGTCGTTGCCCGGCCAAGGCCCGTCGGCCCGGCCAGGGGCCCCCACCGGGCAGGCGGCCGTCGGTCATCGCCGGCGTCGGCGACCTCCCCGCGCGGGGTGGCGCCCACGGTGCCGGACAGCCTGAACCGGAGGTCGTGACCGTGCGTGCCGTACGGCGTTCGCGGCGCGTTCGGCCGCGATCAGCCGGGCCGGGTCCAACGGCAGCCCCCCGCCGGGCGGTTGCTTCGCCGTGAGCAGCCGGGCGAGCCGCGCGCCGCGCCGGGCTGTGGGCAAACGGCACGGAGGCGCCCCGGCCCCGGTCACCCCCGCTGCGCAGAAACGGTTCGCCGTATCGCGGCGGAATGACCCCGCCGCGGTACGGCGAACCGTGCCAGGGGCGAGCCGTCAGCCGGAGTTGCGCCGCCTGCGCGCCCCCGGCCGCCGCTCGCTGGGCCGTGTCACCGGGTCCCCGGCGTCCAGCGCGGCGACCCGCCGCCGCGCGCCGAAGTCCGCCAGCGCCTCCGCCAGCCGGTGCACGGACGGCTCCGGAGCCATCACGTCCACCCGCAGCCCGTGCTCCTCCGCGGTCTTCGCCGTGGCGGGACCGATGCACGCGATCACGGTCACGTTGTGCGGCTTGCCCGCGATGCCGACCAGGTTCCGCACGGTCGAGGACGACGTGAACAGCACGGCGTCGAAGCCACCGCCCTTGATCGCCTCCCGGGTCTCGGCCGGCGGCGGCGAGGCCCGCACGGTCCGGTAGGCGGTGACGTCGTCGACCTCCCAGCCCAGCTCGATCAGCCCGGCGACCAGGGTCTCGGTGGCGATGTCGGCCCGCGGCAGGAAGACACGGTCGATCGGGTCGAAGACCGGGTCGTACGGCGGCCAGTCCTCCAGGAGCCCCGCGGCCGACTGCTCCCCGCTCGGCATCAGGTCCGGCTTCACACCGAAGGCGATCAGCGCCTTCGCCGTCTGCTCCCCCACCGCGGCGACCTTGATCCCCGCGAAGGCCCGCGCGTCGAGCCCGTACTCCTCGAACTTCTCCCGCACCGCCTTCACGGCGTTGACGGAGGTGAAGGCGATCCACTCGTACCGCCCGGTCACCAGGCCCTTCACGGCCCGCTCCATCTGCTGCGGCGTCCGCGGCGGCTCGACGGCGATCGTCGGCACCTCGTGCGGCACCGCCCCGTAGGACCGCAGCTGGTCGGAGAGCGAGGCCGCCTGCTCCTTCGTACGCGGCACGAGGACCCGCCAGCCGAACAGCGGCTTGGACTCGAACCACGACAGCTGGTCGCGCTGGGCGGCGGCGGAACGCTCACCGACCACGGCTATCACCGGCCGCCCGCCCTCCGGGGACGGCAGCACCTTCGCCTGCTTCAGGGTCTGCGCGATGGTCCCGAGGGTGGCGGTCCAGGTGCGCTGCCGGGTCGTCGTGCCGGCGACGGTCACCGTCATCGGGGTGTCCGGCTTGCGGCCCGCGGCCACCAGCTCACCGGCCGCCGCGGCGACCGAGTCCAGCGAGGCCGACACGACGACCGTGCCGTCCGACGCGCCCACCTCGGTCCAGCACCGGTCGGAGGCGGTACGGGCGTCCACGAACCGGACGTCGGCGCCCTGCGCGTCCCGCAGCGGAACACCCGCGTACGCGGGCACGCCGACCGCGGCCGCGATGCCGGGGACCACCTCGAAGGGCACCCCGGCCGCGGCGCACGCCAGCATCTCCTCGGCGGCGTACGTGTCGAGCCCGGGGTCCCCGGACACCGCACGGACGACCCGCCTGCCGCCCCGCGCGGCCTCCATGACAAGATGTGCGGCATCCCGAGTCGGCGGGACCGCAGCGGTTGTTGACGCGGCGTCAACAACCGCTCGTTGAGACGTGCCCGGGCCCGGCTGCGTATCAGTGGAAGGATCCGCGTCGACGCGCAGGACGGAGACGCCCTGTCTGGCGTGGGCACGGACCACGTCCAGCACGTCGTGCTCGACGACGAGGACGTCCGCGTTCGCCAGCGCCTCCACGGCGCGCAGAGTCAGCAGTCCCGGATCCCCGGGTCCGGCACCCAGGAAGGTGACGTGACCGAGTTCAAGGCCGGCGGGAAGGGTGGTGGGGCTCACTGTGCTCGCTCCCCCATCAGACCGGCCGCGCCCTGGGCGAGCATCTCGGTGGCGAGTTCGCGACCGAGCGTCACTGCCTGGTCGTCCGTCTCGGGCACGGGACCGGTGGTGGACAACTGCACCATGCGGGCACCGTCGGTCGTGCCGACAATCCCCCGCAGGCGCATTTCCTTGACAATCTGCCCGTCGGCATGGGGGTCCCCCCGCTCCAGCGGAGCCGAGAGCGGGGGTAGGTCGGCCAGTGCGCCCACGGGGGCGCTACAGCCGGCTTCCAGGGCGGCGAGCAGTGAACGCTCGGCGGTGACGGCGGCCCGCGTGAACGGGTCGTCGAGTTCGCCGAGCAGGGCGATCAGATCCGCGTTGTCCGCGGCACACTCGATCGCCAGGGCCCCCTGGCCGGGGGCGGGCAAAACCATGTCGACCGACAGGAAGTCGGTCACCTCGTCGATACGGCCGAGGCGGCTCAGGCCGGCGGCGGCCAGTACCACGGCGTCCAGCTCGCCGCTGCGGACGTATCCGATGCGGGTGTCGACGTTGCCGCGTATCGGTATCGTCTCGATGCCCAGCCCGTGGCCGCGCGCGTACGCGTTCAGCTGGGCCATGCGGCGCGGCGAGCCGGTGCCGATACGCGCCCCGCGGGGCAGGTCGGTGAGCTTCAGCGCGTCCCGGGCGACGATCACATCACGCGGGTCCTCGCGTCCGGGCACGGCGGCCAGCGCCAGCTCCTCGGGTTGCGTGGTCGGCAGGTCCTTGAGCGAGTGCACGGCGAGGTCCACCTCGCCCCGGTGCAGTGCCTCGCGCAACGCGGCCACGAACACGCCCGTGCCGCCGATCTGCGCCAGATGCTCCCGGGAGGTGTCGCCGTACGTGGTGATCTCGACGAGTTCCACGGGCCGTCCGGTCACCCGGCTCACGGCGTCCGCCACCTGCCCGGACTGGGCCATGGCGAGCTTGCTCCGCCTGGTCCCGAGCCGCAGCGCCGCTGTCTTGCTCATGCTGGCCCTCGGTTCTTCTTGTCTGTGCTTTCCTCGGCCCGGGAGACGGAGGCCACCGTCTGGGGGTCGAGGTCGAACAGGGTCCGCAGCGCGTCCGCGTACCCGGCGCCGCCGGGCTCGGCCGCGAGCTGCTTGACCCGTACGGTCGGCGCGTGCAGCAGCTTGTCGACCACCCGGTGCACGGCCTGCCTGATCTCACCGCGCTGGCGTTCGTCCAGGTCGGGCAGCCGGCCGTGGAGCCGGGCGATCTCACCCGCGACGACATCGGCGGCCATGGTGCGCAGGGCGACCACGGTCGGCGTGATGTGCGCCGCGCGCTGCGCCGCCCCGAAGGCGGCGACCTCGTCGGAGACGATACGCCGGACCTGGTCGACGTCGGTGGCCATCGGGGCGTCCGCGGACGCCTCGGCCAGCGACTCGATGTCCACGAGCCGCACCCCGGCCAGCCGGTGCACGGCCGCGTCGATGTCGCGGGGCATGGCGAGGTCGAGGAGATAGAGGGCGGGTGCCGGACGCGGCGCCTCGGCGACCGGTTCGGGCCTGCGGCGCTCGGGGACGCGGCCGGCCACCGCGACGGTGGCGGCCAGCGCGGCGATCGCGTCGGCGTCGTCGGCCGGGTCGCTCTCGCTGCCCGGCCTGCGCTGTGTGCGGCCGGTGGCGTCGCCCTTGTCGACCCAGACCGCGTGCTGCTCCAGCTCGGCGGCGGCCATGCCGGCCACGGCCGCCTCGCCCAGCACGGAGAAGGCGGCGGTGCCCTGCACGGCCGACAGGTCGAGCGGGCAGTTCTCCTCACGATCGTCACCGGCCGGCCCCGCCGAACCGGACGGCGACGCCGCGATCGGCCCGTCCCAACCGGACGGGGCCGCCGCGTCGCGCGCGCCGGGGCCACGGTCCTGAGCGCCGTCGTACGGCCCGGCCTGCCCGACCGGGCCGGCTTCGGCGGTCCCGGTGGCCGCACCGGCCGAAGCGGTCGTACGGCTATCGGCATCGGAGGCGGTCACACCCGTACGGCCCGCGACGCCCGCGGCGATCGTCTCCGCCGTCAGGACGAGCCCGGTCGCGCCGGTACAGGAGACGGCGACATCGGCACATGTCAGCTCGGCCGGCACCGCGTCCATCGGTACCGCGCGGGCCACCACGTCCGTGTCACCGGCCGCCGCGAGGATCTGCGCGAGGCGCTCGGCGCGCTCCACGGTCCGGTTGGCCACGACGACCTCGGCGACACCGGCCCGCGCGAGCGTGGCCGCGGCCAGCGAGGACATCGAGCCGGCGCCGATGACCAGCGCCTTCTTGCCGCGCGCCCAGGACTGCACCTGCGTGCCCGCGGCCAGCTGCTCCAGGCCGAAGCTGACCAGGGACTGCCCGGCGCGGTCGATACCGGTCTCGGAGTGCGCGCGCTTGCCGACCCTGAGCGCCTGCTGGAACAGATCGTTCAGCAGACGGCCGACGGTGTGCAGCTCCTGCGCCCTGGCCAGGGAGTCCTTGATCTGGCCGAGGATCTGGCCCTCGCCGACGACCATCGAGTCCAGCCCGCAGGCCACCGAGAAGAGGTGGTGCACGGCCCGGTCCTCGTAGTGCACGTACAGATGGGGGGTCAGCTCGTCCAGGCCCACCCCGCTGTGCTGGGCGAGCAGCGTGGACAGCTCGGCGACACCGGCGTGGAACTTGTCCACGTCCGCGTACAGCTCGATGCGGTTGCAGGTGGCGAGCACCGCGGCCTCGGCGGCCGGTTCGGCGGCGACCGTGTCCTGCAACAGCTTGACCTGGGCGTCCCCGGTGAGCGCGGCCCGTTCCAGGACGCTCACCGGGGAGCTGCGGTGGCTCAGCCCGACGACGAGGAGACTCATGCCGGCATCACGGCGGGTACGTCCCCGTCGGGCCCCTGGTCGGTGGACTCCTTGCGGGTGGCGGCGACCGGCCCCGCGCCGTTGGGCGTGGCCTCCTCGCCGGCCTTGCGCTGCTCGTGGAAGGCGAGGATCTGCAGCTCGATGGAGAGGTCGACCTTGCGCACGTCGACGCCGTCCGGGACGGCCAGCACGGTCGGCGCGAAGTTCAGGATGGAGGTGACACCGGCGGCGACCAGGCGGTCGCAGACCTGCTGGGCGGCGCCCGCCGGGGTGGCGATCACGCCGATCGACACGCCGTTGTCCTCGATGATCTGCTCAAGATCGTCGGTGTGCTGCACGGGGATGCCCGCGACGGGCTTGCCCGCCATCGCCGGGTCCGCGTCGATAAGCGCGGCGACCCGGAAGCCACGCGAGGCGAAACCGCCGTAATTGGCCAGCGCGGCGCCCAGATTACCGATGCCGACGATCACAACCGGCCAGTCCTGGGTCAGGCCCAGTTCGCGGGAGATCTGGTAGACGAGATACTCGACGTCGTAGCCCACGCCCCGGGTCCCGTAGGAGCCCAGGTAGGAGAAGTCCTTGCGCAGCTTCGCGGAGTTGACCCCCGCGGCGGCGGCCAGCTCCTCGGAGGAGACCGTGGGTACGGAACGCTCGGACAGCGCCGTCAGGGCACGGAGGTACAGCGGAAGCCTGGCGACGGTGGCCTCGGGAATCCCTCGGCTACGGGTCGCCGGTCGGTGAGTTCGGCCAGTTGCCACGGTGCTCCTGCGGGTAGAGCGGGGCTGCGGGCGGTCATACGTCCCCGGACCGCCCCGTCCACAGCAGGCTATGTCTTTGTGAACGCGTGCACAAAGATGGTGTCCGATTTGTCCGGCCAACGTGACCGGGGTCACGCGCGCCGGGCGCGACCGTATGGAACCGGCGCACCTGCGGCGATGCTGCTCTCCCGATGGGGGCAAAACCGAACACTCTCCTCGATGAATCCCGCCCCCGAGACCAAACGTGCTCGATCCTAGGCGACTTTCCCGGCCACTCTCCCGACCGTTCTCCGGCTGATTCCCGACCGCTTTCCCGACTGCTTCCCGGCCACCTCCCGGGCAGTCGGACTAGCCGGTCAGTTCTTTTCGCAGCCGGTCCTCGTTCACCCGCCAGAAGGTGTGCTGTGCACCGTCGACGAGTACCACCGGGATCTGCTCCCAGTACTGCTCGTGCAGGCCTGCGTCCTCGGTGATGTCCTGCTGCTCCCATGGCACGCCGAGTTCGCCGCACACCCGCTCGACCACGGCTTGCGCGTCATCGCACAGATGACACCCGGGCTTGCGGATCAGGGTGACGCGCCGGTCCTCGGGGGCCGGCTTCCTGCGAAAGAGGGGACTCATAACGGCCATTCTCGCGCGCTCGTGGTCACTTCGGGACCAGCTGTCGCCTCGGTTCTTTAACGGCTCGGTCGAGGAGAGTTCACACCGTCCAAACCTCTCGACTCCGGAAGCACCGAACAAACTGGCTATGCTCACGTCCATGGCCGCTCTCGGATGGCTCACTCCCCGTAGGCGCTCCGCCACGGCGCGGAGCGTGTTGGCAGGCGAGGCCTCGGCGGAGGCAGCGCGCAAGTCCTCGCAGGACACCCAAGACGTGCACGACGTCCAGGACACCGCGGACGCCACCGCGCGGGAACCCGAGTTCCCGGTGCTCGGCGACGACAGGGCCGCGGCCTTCTTCGACCTGGACAACACCGTGATGCAGGGCGCCGCGCTGTTCCACTTCGGCCGGGGCCTGTACAAGCGGAAGTTCTTCGAGACCCGCGACCTCGCCAAGTTCGCCTGGCAGCAGGCGTGGTTCCGGCTGGCCGGCGTCGAGGACCCCGAGCACATGCAGGATGCCCGGGACTCCGCGCTGTCCATCGTCAAGGGCCACCGCGTCGCCGAGCTGCAGTCCATCGGCGAGGAGATCTACGACGAGTACATGGCCGAACGCATCTGGCCGGGCACCCGGGCGCTGGCCCAGGCCCACCTGGACGCGGGCCAGAAGGTGTGGCTGGTCACGGCCGCCCCGGTGGAGATCGCCACGGTCATCGCCCGCCGGCTCGGCCTGACCGGCGCGCTCGGCACGGTCGCCGAGTCCGTCGACGGGATCTACACCGGCAAGCTGGTCGGCGAGCCGCTGCACGGCCCGGCCAAGGCAGAGGCGGTCCGCGCGCTGGCCGCGGCGGAGGGCCTGGACCTCGCCCGGTGCGCCGCCTACAGCGACTCGCACAACGACATCCCGATGCTGTCGCTGGTCGGCCACCCCTACGCGATCAACCCGGACACCAAGCTGCGCAAGCACGCCCGCGAGAAGGACTGGCGGCTGCGCGACTACCGCACCGGTCGCAAGGCGGCGAAGGTCGGCATCCCCGCGGCGGCGGGCGTGGGCGCGGTGGCGGGCGGCACGGCCGCGGCGATCGCGCTGCACCGGCGCCGCCGGTAACGGCCGGCACGGCGCACCACCGGCGGAAACCGGGCCCCGGCGCCCGCATGATGCCTCACGCGCGCCAACACGCCCCCCACTCCGCCGAAACGCGCACTTTTCTGATCAACAAGCGGTCACTCTGCGACACTTGATGGTGTGTCAATCGGTTACGGAAGCGACGTAATCGATGATTTGAGCAACCAGGCGTAGCAGCACCTGTACGAAGCGTTATTCTCCTCAGACGCAAACCGGTACCCCTTCCGTCGCCACGACGGGTGAACGGTCCCGCACTGCACGTGATGGAAGCTCTGCCTCTGGGAGACCCGTGTACCCACACGTCGGGGTTGACGCCTCGGGCCTGGCTACGCTGCGCGCAACGGTCGCTACGGCCCAAGAACTGCTGCGCGGCATCGCCCCGGCCGCGCACGCCGTCCCTGCCTTCGCCACCGCCGCACCCGTAGGCCCGTGCTACGCACTCGCCGACGGCATCGAGCAGGCGCCCGCGCGCGGCGCGGTCGTCGAGGGGCGGCGCTCGGGCGACGGCCGGCCGGCCGGCAGACGGGGGCGCGCGTCCGGCGCGGCCACCGCCCGCCGGCCGGCCGCGGACAGCGACAGCGCCCGGATGATGGACCTTGTCGAGCGCGCACAGGCCGGCGAGGCCGAGGCGTTCGGCCGCCTCTACGACCAGTACAGCGACACCGTGTACCGCTACATCTACTACCGGGTGGGCGGCAAGGCGACCGCCGAGGACCTCACCAGCGAGACCTTTCTGCGGGCCCTTCGCCGCATCGGCACCTTCACCTGGCAGGGCCGCGACTTCGGCGCCTGGCTGGTCACCATCGCCCGCAACCTGGTCGCCGACCACTTCAAGTCCAGCCGCTTCCGGCTGGAGGTCACCACCGGCGAGATGCTCGACGCCAACGAGGTGGAACGATCCCCCGAGGACTCCGTCCTGGAGTCCCTGTCCAACGCGGCCCTGCTCGACGCCGTACGACGACTCAACCCCCAGCAACAGGAGTGCGTGACGCTTCGCTTCCTTCAGGGCCTCTCGGTCGCGGAGACCGCCCGTGTGATGGGCAAGAACGAGGGCGCCATCAAGACACTCCAGTACCGGGCCGTGCGCACCCTCGCCCGGCTCCTGCCGGACGACGCACGCTGACGCCCGGCCGGACATCGCCACCGTGTGCGATGTCCAACTCACCCCCAGTGACAGCCCGTTGCCTTTCCCACCCGATCAACCGTCGTCCGTAACCCAAGTGCCGCGCCAGTCGTTGTGCGGGATACAGGCTCCCTGTGGTCACGTCATGGCCGACCCTGATCACCTGATCGTGTGGAAGTGGTCATGGGCGTGCAACCCTCAGGACCCCCTGGGGAGTCGACCGTGATGACGAGAGGAGGTGCCGCCAGTGATCGCGAACGTATCGGCGCACCGGCGGGCGAACGCCTTCGCCCAGGCCCTGGAGGAGCAGTCCGCCCGGGACACGGCGGCCGAGCAGTCCGGAGGACCGGCCCCGGCCGGCGAACGGACGGAGCAGGGCGAGTTGTTGGCCCTCGCCACGGGACTCGGCGCACTGCCCAAGCCGCACCTCGACCCGGAGGTCAAGGTCGTCCAGCGGGCCCAGCTCGTGGCCGCGATGGAGGCCATGCTGCAGGGGGGCGGCGCGACCGGAGCGACCGACCCCACGGTGCCCGCACAGAGGTCCCATCGGGCCACGGGGGCGCACCGGGCCGGCCCGCTGGGGAAGCTGCGACCGCGTACCCGGCTGACCAAGGGCCTGGCCGCGGGCGGACTCAGCGTCGGCGTGGCCGCCGGGGCCTTCGGGGGCGTCGCCGCCGCGAGTTCCGACGCCCTGCCCGGCGATTCGCTGTACGGCCTCAAGCGGGGCATCGAGGAGTTCAAGCTCAACTACCTGGCCGACGGGGACGACGAACGCGGCCAGACCTACCTCGACCAGGCCTCGACCCGGCTGAGCGAGGCCCGGCGGCTGCTGGAGCGCGGCCGCGGCGGCCACCTCGACCACGAGTCGATCGGCGAGATCCGCCGCACCCTGTCGGGCATGCGGCAAGACGTCACCGAGGGCCACCGCCTGCTGCACGAGGCATACGAGCGCGACCCCGAATCGCTCGGTCCCATCCAGGCCCTGTCCACCTTCTCGCGCTCCCACCGCGACGTGTGGGGCGACGTGCGCGACAGGCTCCCGGTCCAGCTCGGCGATGTCAGCGACCAGGTCTCATCGGTCTTCGACGCCATAGACGAAGAGGTCGCCCCGCTCCAGGCCCTGCTCCCGGAGAACCCCGCCAAGATCGGCGAGGATACGCAGCAGAGCCCCGGCTCCTCGCCCGACAGCTCCTCCGGCACCCGCCACTCGACCACACCCAGCGCCGGTCACGGCTCCGCCGCCGACAGCGGTGACTCCAGCAGCAGCCCGAGCGACTCGGCGACCGGCAGCACGCAGGAGGGCCTGATCGGGGGCGGCACGGGCGGACTGCTCGACCCGCCGAAGAGCAGCGGCAGCGCCTCCCCGTCCACCAGCAGAACCCCCAGCAGCGAGCCGGATGTCACCCTCCCGCCCCTGCTGCCGGGTCTGCTGCCCGGCCTGGGCATCGACAGCGAGGATGTGAACTAAACCGGCGCACCACGGCCCGCCCAGCAGGACGCTCGACGCGACGGTGGGCCCCTCACGGGAGGGGCCCACCGTCATGAGGCACAGTCAGGGACAGCCGGGGACAGCCAGGCCCGATCGGGGACAGAAAGACCTCAGAAGAACACCGAACGGCGCTGCACCAGCAGCTTGTACAGCGTGTGCTGGATCTGCTCGCGGACCTGGTCGGTCAGGTTGAACATCAGCATCGGGTCGTCCGCGGCCTCCGGCGGATAGCCGTCCGTCGGGATCGGCTCACCGAACTGGATCGTCCACTTCGTCGGCAACGGGACCGCGCCCAGCGGCCCCAGCCATGGGAAGGTCGGCGTCAGCGGGAAGTACGGGAAGCCCAGCAGCCGCGCCACGGTCCTGGCATTGCCGATCATCGGGTAGATCTCCTCCGCCCCGACGATCGAGCAGGGGACGATCGGCGTGCCCTTGCGCAGCGCCGTGGAGACGAAGCCGCCACGCCCGAACCGCTGGAGCTTGTAGCGCTCGCTGAAGGGCTTGCCGATGCCCTTGAAGCCCTCCGGCATCACCCCGACCAGCTCCCCCGCCTCCAGCAGCCGCTCGGCGTCCTCCGTGCAGGCCAGGGTGTGACCCAGCTTGCGGGCGAGTTCGTTGACCACCGGCAGCACAAAGACCAGGTCGGCCGCGAGCAGCCGCAGATGCCGGCCCGCCGGATGGTGGTCGTGCACGGCGACCTGCATCATCAGCCCGTCCAGCGGCAGCGTCCCGGAGTGGTTGGCGACGATCAGGGCGCCGCCCTCGGCCGGGACGTTCTCGATGCCCTTCACATCGACCCGGAAGTACTTCTCGTACACCGGGCGCAGCAGGGACATCAGGACCTGGTCGGTCAGCTCCTCGTCGTAGCCGAAGTCATCGACCTCGTAGTCCCCGGTCAGCCGCCGGCGCAGAAAGGCCAGGCCGCGCGCCACCCGCTGCTCCAGACCGCGGTCCCACGGCTGCGGCGGCTGCTCCTTCGCGGTGACGGGAACATCGTCCGCGGTGACGGGAACGTCGTCCTGCGCCGGGCCCCGTCCCGGGAGGGGCTGGACCTCGCGCACCACCGCGCTCTCGCCCGGGCGCCGGCTGCCCGCGCTCCGGCGCCGCGCGGACCGGGCCACGGCGGATCCGCGGGACCGGTCGTCGTCGAACGGAATGACCTTGGCGTCCGCCATCGTTGCTGCGCTCCTCAATCGGCGCTCTGCGTCTGGGGGTGGCCGCCGCCCCGCGGGGACAGTGCGGCGATCCGGTCCACGGCCCCGGCCAGGGCCTCCGGCGGCAGCAGCCCGGGACCGTGGCTGCGCGCGAAGTCCGCGAAGGTCTCCGCCGTCGTGTATTTCGGCTGGAAACCGAGGGTCTCGCGCATCTGGTCCGTCGACACGACCCGGCCGTGGGTGAGCAACCGGATCTGCTCGGGTGAAAAGTCCGTCATGCCCAGGGTACGCACCAATGAGCCGGTCCAGGTGACCGCGGGCAGCAGCAGCGGCACCGTGGGCCGCCCGAGGCGTCTGGAGCACTGCGAGAGCAGCAGGACACCGTCGCCGGCGATGTTGAAGGTACCGCTGTTGAGCGTTCCCCGGGCCGGCTCGTGCGCGGCGATCCGCAGCACATCGATCACATCGTCCTCGTGCACAAACTGCAGCCGCGGGTCGTAGCCGAACACGGTCGGCAGGACGGGCAGCGAGAAGTACGCGGCCAGGGGCGTGTCGGCGGTGGGCCCCAGGATGTTGGCGAACCGCAGGACGCACACGGCCACGTCGGGCCGCCGCCGCGCGAAGCCGCGCACATACCCCTCGACCTCCACCGTGTCCTTGGCGAAGCCCCCGCTGGGCAGCGACTTGGGCGAAGTGGTCTCGGTGAACACGGCGGGATCGCGGGACGCCGACCCGTACACATTGGTGCTGGACTTGACGACCAGGCGCCGCACGGTCGGCGACTTCTGACAGGCCCCGAGCAGCTGCATGGTGCCGATGACGTTGGTCTCCTTGACCGTGGCCCGGCTGCCGCTGCCCAGCGCCATGCCCGTCACATCCAGGTGCACGACCGTGTCGGCGGCGGTCTCGGCGAGTACGCGGGCGATGGTGGGCTGCCGGATGTCGGCCTGGATGAAGTCGGCCCCGCCGAGATGGTGCTCGGGCGGCACCGCGTCCACGGCGACGACCCGGTCCACCTGGGGGTCACGCTGGATCCGCCGGACGAAACGGCCGCCCAGCTGCCGGGCCACGCCGGTCACGAGCACGACCTTCCCCAAGATCAGCGCCTTTCTTCCGTATCCCCGTGTTCGAGTCAACTTAGCGGGTCGACGTTGCGCTGTGATGACCACCCGATGCCGGCGGCGGCGGAAATTCCCCAGTCGGAATATGTCTGTGGCCCCCCACCGCTCCCGGTGGGGGGCCACAGACATAGCTCTCGCGGCTTGCGTCGAACCTTACTTCTTGTTACGACGCTGAACGCGCGTGCGCTTGAGCAGCTTGCGGTGCTTCTTCTTGGCCATCCGCTTGCGCCGCTTCTTGATAACAGAGCCCACGACTACCCTCGCTCACTTCTCATCACTCGGTGCTGGGCGCCATGGGCCCATACGACCTACGAGGGGCTAGCCTACCCGCCCGAGAGCTGAGGTCGTAATCGAGGTGCTCCGGGCGGTCACCCGGAGCCGCCGTCAAGCCGTTTCGACCCCCACATAGCTCTCGCGGAGGTACTCGTGGACCGCTTGCTCCGGGACACGGAACGACCGTCCCACCCGGATCGCGGGCAGATGACCGCTGTGCACCAACCGGTACACGGTCATCTTCGACACGCGCATCACCGCGGCGACCTCCGCCACGGTAAGGAATACGACCTCGTTCAGAGGCCTCTCGCCAGCAGCCATGACACACCTGAACCTTCCGCACTCGACGGCCACCGGCTTCCCCTTCCGGTGACTCTTCGTCGCTGCGTGCTCACTCCCCAGACTAGATGCGGGTGATGCGAGTGGGGAAGAGGTGCACCCATCGGCGGCCTACTGTGACAGACACGCTCGATTGAGTACGTAGCGGGTAAGCGGGCGGTAGTAAGCGGACCGCACAGCGTCATCAAGTGGAACGACGACGGACACCCGCCCCTCGGCCTCACCCACGAACGGCGCGGGGTCGTCGGTGTCCGCGAGACCCATCGCCTCGAACCCCAGTTGACCTGCCCCGCAGACCCAGCCGTGGTCTCCGATCACCAGCTCGGGCAGCGGCCCGCCGGCCTCCGCCGCGGCGGCCAGCACGGTACGAACCGGCAGCGGGGAGTGAGTGTGCGCGCCGGGCTCACCACCGGGGCGTTCGGCGTCGGCCCGCCGGACCAGCGCGACTCCCCGTACGTAATCAAGGTTGTGGGTACGTAGTCCGAACCGGGTCGTTATGTCGACACGGAGACCCTGCGCGGGGGTGAGGACGTCACATCCCGCCGCCGACAGGGCGTCCGCCAAGGCTGCGTAGAACTCGAGCAGACGGTGCGGGTGCCCGGTGCCGAACAGCACCGGGGCGCCGCGCAGGGCCGCGACCGCGATGCGCTCCGCGAAGGCGTCCAGCGCGGCCAGGGTCAGCTCCGGGTCAATCACATCATGGCCGGACGTGTGCCGGGGATCAGCCGAGACCCCGCATCTGCTCGCCATCAGCTCGATCAAGTCCCGCTGTTCCCAGGCCATTTCGGGATCGATGCCGATCAGTACGCGGGGATCACGAGCGGCGAAGAGCCGATAACTACGCAGGCTCTTCTCCCGCGAGGTGGCCACCGGTCCGGCGATACGGGCGGCCAGCAGATGCGCACGAAGCGCTCCGATGCTCAACACGCACCCGATCCTGACGCCCCAAGCCCCCCACCGCCCCCAAAACCCCCCAACAACCCCACACTTGGCCCAACGCCCCCCGGCAGCACCCCAAAGGCCAGCGCCCGAAGGGGCGCGGGACCGTATCGACATGCGGCTCCCCCGCGCGGGCGCGACCAGCCACAACGGCGCCGCAGCCGAACGACGACGCATCACGGCCAGACCCGGCCGGCAGGCCAGCGCCCGAAGGGGCGCGGGACCGTATCGGCATGCGGCTCCCCCGCGCGGGCGCGACCAGCCACAACGAAGCCGCAGCCGAACGACGACGCATCACGGCCAGACCCGGCCGGCAGGCCAGCGCCCGAAGGGGCGCGGGACCGTATCGACATGCGGCTCCCCCGCGCGGGCGCGACCAGCCACAACGAAGCCGCAGCCGAACGACGACGCATCACGGCCCTGCCAGCGCAGCGTGCTGTTACGCCAACAGCCCCCGCAGCGGGAACACCGCTCGGCGGGTCGCCCGTACGGCCTGGTCCAGTCGGTCGGCCGGGTCGTACCCGGACTCCCAGTCGGCCCACGACACGGGCCAGCGCCCATCGGTCATCCGCATCGGCCCCAACTGCCGCGTACGGGCGTAGACATCCTGCCGCCACCCCTCGGGGATCACGGTCTCCGGCGCCACCGGACGCCCCGCCGCGATTCCCACCAGATGCGTCCACGAGCGCGGCACGACGCCCACCACCTCGTACCCGCCCCCGCCGAGCGCCACCCACCGCCCGCCCGCGTGCTCGTGCGCCAGGTCGTGGCACGCCATCTGCACGGCCCGCTGCGCGTCCAGCGAGACCGCCAGATGGGCCAGCGGATCCTCGAAGTGCGTATCGGCCCCGTGCTGCGTCACCAGCACCTCGGGCCGGAAGCCGGCCACCAGCTCCGGCACCACGGCGTGGAACGCCCGCAGCCACCCCTCGTCCCCGGTACCGGCCGGCAGCGCCAGGTTCACCGCGGACCCCGCCGCCGACTCCGCCCCGGTCTCCTCCGGCCACCCGCTCTGCGGGAACAGCGTCCGCGGGTGTTCGTGCAGCGAGATCGTCAGCACCCGCGGATCCTCCCAGAACGCCGCCTGCACCCCGTCCCCGTGGTGCACGTCCACGTCCACGTACGCGATCCGCTCGGCCCCCAGCTCCAGCAGCCGCGCGATCGCCAGCGCCGCGTCGTTGTAGATGCAGAACCCGGACGCGGCCCCGGGCATCGCGTGGTGCAGCCCGCCCGCGAAGTTCACCGCGTGCGCCGCGTCCCCGTGCCACACCGCTTCCGCGGCGGCCACCGACTGCCCCGCGATCAGCGCGGACACCTCGTGCATCCCGGCGAACGCGGGATCGTCCACCGTCCCCAGTCCGTACGAGCCGTCCGCCGACCTGGGATCCGCCGAGGCCGCCTTCACCGCTTCGATGTAGTCCTCCCGGTGGACCAGCCGCAGCGTGGACTCCCCCGCCGGTTTCGCCGCGACGATCTGCACCGCCCGGTCGAGCCCGAAGGCACCCACCAGTCTCCGGGTCAGCTCCAGCCGGACCGGGTCCATCGGATGGTCCGGGCCGAAGTCATATCCCGTTACTGCTTCGTCCCACATCAGCTGTGCGTGGCCGCTCATGCCGGCCACCGTATCGGTCCGGCCGAGCCTCGAACGACCTGGCGTACACCGACGTCACCAGCACCAACACCATCGGCACCAGCATCGCCCAGCGGTAGCCCCAGGTGTCGCCGAGCACCCCCACCAACGGCGAACCGATCAGAAAACCCACGTAGTTGAAGATGTTGAGCCGGGCGATCGCCGCGTCCGAAGCCCCCGGGAAGAGCCGCCCCGCCGCCGCGAACGTCTGCGGCACCAGCACGCACAGCCCCAGCCCCAGCAGGGTGAACCCGAGCATCCCGACCCATGCGCCGGGCGCCGCCGCCACCACCGCGAACCCGGCCGCCGCCACCAGCGACCCCAGCCGTACGACCGCCGCCGCCCCGAACCGCCGCACCCCGAAGTCCCCCACGGCCCGGCCCACGAGTGTCGTCACCATGTACACGTTGTACGGAACCGTCGCCAGCTGCTCCGAACTCCCCAGCACGTCCTTCAGATACTTCGCACTCCAGTTGGACACGGTGGAGTCCCCGATGTACGCGAAGGTCATCACCAGACACAGCGGAAGCAGCACACGGAAGACGACACTCCCGCCACCCGCTTCGCCCTTCCCCTTCTGCGGGCCGGCCCCGTCGGCCGCGTTCGCCGTGGGCGCCGGGTCGCCGTCCAGGTACCACCGGCTGCCCACCAGGACCGCCGGCAGCAGCACGGCCACCACCGGCAGGTACGACACCCACAGCGCCAGCTTCCAGTGCGCCCCCGCCCAGGCCAGCGAGGCACCGACGATCCCGCCCAGGCTGAACACGGCATGGAAGCTGAGCATGATGCTGCGCCCGTACGCCCGTTGCAGGCTCACCCCGAGCATGTTCATGGAGGCGTCCAGCGCGCCGACGGCCAGCCCGAACGTCACCAGCGCCACCGCGAGCACGGCCGGCTCACCGCCGGCGCCGACGGCGAGCAGCGCCAGCAGCACCACGGGCTGGGACCAGCGCAGCACTCGGCTGGGTGGTATCCGCTTCACCAAATGCTCGGTGGTCACGCTGCCGACTCCGGCGAGGACCGGTACGGCGGCCAGGAAGGCGGGCAGCAGCGCGTCGGAGACGCCGTACCGGTCCTGGATGGCCGGAATGCGCGTGACGAGGAGGGCGAACGCGGCGCCCTGGGCGAAGAATCCGAACGCCAACGAGGCCCTGCCGCGCCGCAGCACATCTGTCATGGCCGCGAGCGTAGGGCCCCGGGATACCCGTGGGTAGATCCAGCCAAAGGTGAATTTCCCTCACCTTCATGCTGGGCGGAGGCCCTGGGTCATATCAGCAGGTCGGTCAACTCCTGCATGTCGGAGAAGAGTTGTCCGGCTCCGGTCAGCTTCTCCGGTGGGGTCATGGCGGTGAACCCATACACGTCCATCCCGGCCGCGACGGCCGCCTGCACGCCCAGCGGGCTGTCCTCCACGACGACACACCGCTGCGGAGCGATCCCCATCTGCTCGGCCGCGTACAGGAACAGGTCCGGCGCCGGCTTGCCGCGCCCCACGTCCTGCGAGCTGAAGATCCTGGAGTCCTCGAACCACCGGTCGAGCCCGGTCGTGCGATGCCCCACCCGGATCCGCTCATGACTCCCGGAAGACGCCACGCAGTACGGCACCCCGTCCGCGGCCAGCTTCTCCAGCACGCCGACGACCCCGCTCACCGGCTTCAGCTCCCGCTCGAACGCGGCGAACACGCGCGTGTGGAAGATGTCGTCGAAGTCCGCGGGCAACCGCTGTCCGGTCCGCTCCGCCACCAGATCGTGTACGCGGTGCATGGCGGCCCCCATGTAGTCCCGCAGGGAGTCCTCGTAGGAGGTCGGATGACCCAGTTCGGTGAGATAGGCGGCCAACAGCTGGTTGGAGATGGGCTCGCTGTCCACGAGCACACCGTCGTTGTCAAAGATGACCAGGTCATAGCGCATACCTCGACCTTAAACGCAGAAAACCCCGCATTCAAAAGAATGCGGGGTTTTCCCACGATTAGTTCGGCGGTGTCCTACTCTCCCACAGGGTCCCCCCTGCAG